>CBFHGD010000111.1:0-6032 GCA_965655275.1 Octadecabacter sp.
GATCTCACCAGAAAAGTCGGGAAGAACCGGCACCAGAATGATGGATGCACCCGCTGCGATCGTAGGGGTATCCCCGCCGCCAAACACGAATCCGCCCGAGTAATATTCCGGTGTGAAATCAGAGTTTCCAACGTTGAAGTCTCCGGCCGACACGGGCGTATTTCCGGTGTTGGTGACTTCGATATACTGGAACCCGTTTGGCCCCGGATTATACATCACCTCGGTGATGCGCAGATCATTTACAGACATAGTTTCCCCTTCGAAAACACAAATTATGCAAGGCGAACCTTGCTACAGTAACGATGCTCTAATCCCTCGGCAGCTGGCGGTTGTCTTTATGTTGACACAATTTGGCCCGCCTTTTGCCTTAAGCTAGGGTTTCGTTAACCGGAGGGAAAGCCGAAATTCAGTTTCTGGCGTTGTGGTTGACCGCCTGCTCTACAATCTATTGTGTTAGCCAATATTGTTTCCATTTCAGGGGTCTCAGATCGTGTTTTCCAGTCTCAGTATGTCTGTGTTTGAAGGTCTCGCTGTCGCGTTCCTTCTGGTTCTTGGCTTCTTGTTTTTGGTGTTGATCGTGGTCGCGGTGGTCGACCGGACCCAAACCCAGGATGCAATCCGGCGCAATTACCCGGTTGTCGGGCGCTTTCGCGGCCTGTTTTCCGCGTTGGGGGAGTTCTTTCGGCAGTACTTCTTCGCAATGGACCGCGAAGAACTGCCGTTCAATCGCGCGCAACGCGAATGGGTCAAACATGCGTCTGAGGGGGGCGACAATACGGTGGCGTTCGGATCGACCCGAAACCTGTCGGTTCCCGGCACGCCGATCTTCACAAATGCGGCGTTCCCGCCGCTGGACGATCAATTCGCCAGCACTGATCCGATGGTCATTGGTGCGGGCGCGCGCGACCCTTACACTGCGGGATCGATCTTCAATCTGTCGGGCATGTCTTATGGCGCAATTTCCAAGCCCGCGGTGCAGGCGTTGTCGCGCGGATGCGCCAAGGCGGGTATCTGGATGAATACCGGTGAGGGGGCATTGTCACCCTACCACCTCGAAGGAAAGTGCGATCTGGTTTTTCAGATTGGCACCGCCAAATACGGCGTGCGCGATGAGGCTGGCAACCTTGATGATGACAAGCTGCGCGCCGTAGCCGCGCATCCTTGCGTGAAGATGATTGAAATCAAGCTCGCCCAGGGTGCCAAACCGGGGAAGGGCGGCATCCTTCCTGCGGCCAAGATCAGTAGCGAAATCCGCCAGATCCGTGGCCTACCCAAGGGTGCAGACGGGATCAGTCCCAACCGGCACGCAGAAGTAGACGATTGGGATGATCTGCTCGATTTCATCGCCCATGTCCGTGAGGTGTCCGGCCTGCCCACCGGCATCAAAACCGTCATGGGGGCCGAGACCACGTTCGCCGATTTCTTTGATACAATCGCCAAACGTGGCGCGGACAGTGCGCCCGACTTTATCACGTTGGACGGAGGAGAAGGCGGCACGGGCGCATCGCCGATGCCGCTGATCGACCTTGTCGGCGTATCCATCCGCGAGGCGCTTCCGCTGGTGGCGTCAATGCGCAATGAACGCGGCCTTAAGGATCGCATCCGCATCGTCGCCTCCGGCAAGTTGGTGAATCCGGGTGATGTTGCATGGGCGCTGTGCGCGGGCGCGGACTTCGTTACCTCGGCGCGCGGTTTCATGTTCTCACTGGGCTGTATCCAGGCCCTGAAGTGTAACAAGAACACCTGCCCCACAGGGATCACCACCCACAACCCGCGCTTTCAAAAGGGGCTGGTGGTTGAGGAGAAGTGGGAAAAGGTCGCGGCCTACGCCAAAGGCATGATCAAAGACGTTGAAACCATCGCCCATTCAGTCGGTGTCGCGGAACCGCGCCTTATGCGCCGCTCGCATGTGCGCATCGTCCAACCCGACGGCACCAGCATCCCGCTCTCGAAACTCTACCCGACCTAATGTCTTCTTTGGCTCAAAAATACCGTCTTTATGGCGAACCGCAGGTGCGCCCCCGCCCGCGGCACGCGCAAACATTACAGAACAAACGCGTGAACGTGACAGGGTGTTAAGTGACCTGCGCAAAACACTCTCTATATACAGTCGAGAAATTGAACACCGGAGTACCCCATGGCCCACCGCTGGAAAAACACCCTCACCTACACCGACGTCACCCCCGAACCCTTGTGGTTGAACCGCCGCGCGGTGCTGGCGGGAATGGCGGGGGCCGGTGCGTTCGGTGGAGCTGTCGCGGCGCAAGATGCGCTCGAACCAAACACCTGGGAAGAAATCACGACCTACAACAACTTCTACGAATTCGGCACAGGCAAATCCGATCCGGCAGACAACGCGGGTGCGATGGTTACGGACCCGTGGGAGGTCACCATTGACGGAATGGTCGACACTCCGGGCACATTCTCATTGGCCGAGCTGGTTGACGGCATGACGATGGAAGAACGCCTCTACCGGTTCCGCTGTGTGGAGGCATGGTCGATGGTCATTCCGTGGAACGGTTTTGAGTTGGCCGACCTGCTGAACAAAGCAGGCGTGCAATCGGGTGCGACCCATGTTGCATTCGAAACGGCAGTGCTGCCGGATGTGATGCCAGGTGTGCGCCGCCGTGTGATCGATTTTCCTTATGTCGAAGGCCTGCGGTTGGACGAGGCGATGCACCCGCTGACCATCATGGCGACCGGCGTCTATGACCGTCCGCTCGCCAACCAGAACGGCGCGCCGATCCGGCTAGTCGTGCCGTGGAAATACGGTTTTAAATCGATCAAATCGATTGTGCGGATCACCGTGACGGATGAGCAACCCGCAACGACGTGGAACGAACTCAACGCGCGCGAATACGGTTTTTATAGTAATGTGAACCCCGAAGTGGATCACCCCCGCTGGAGCCAGGCGTCCGAACGGATGATCGGCGGCGGGTTGTTCTCTGCCCGCAAGGATACGCTGATGTTCAACGGGTATGATGAGGTGGCCAGTCTGTATGACGGCATGGATCTCAGCGTGGACTTCTGATGTCGACACCAACCGCTATTCTAGAAGCAGTGGTTTCGGTGTTGGTCTCAACCGCTTGCGCGGACACGTTGCCTTGGACGCCGCCAGAGATGACGTCCGATTACTCCTTTTCACTGCTTTGTTCGCCAAACGATTACGGTGCTATACACAGCTGATGGAGTTCCGTTTGATTTTGTCGGCTGCGCCGAGGGACGAGACTAAGATGATCAACGCGCTCAACACCACTCTACGCAAAGTCCCCACTTGGGGTCTTTATGTCCTGCTGACCCTGCCAATCCCCTACTTCTTCTATAGTGCGGCAACCGGCGGCATGGGGGTTGAGCCGATCAACCCGCTTGAACGTCAGTTTGGGCTCAGCGCCTTGCAGCTTGTCATCGCAGGCCTCGCGATTACGCCGTTGCGCAAATACGCGGGGATCAACCTGTTGAAGTTCCGCCGTGCCGTTGGTGTGATGGCATTCGTCTATGTGGTCGTCCACCTTGGCATCTGGGTGTTCCTCGATATGTCGCTGCGGTTCGGGCAGATGTGGGGCGATATCCTTAAACGCCCCTACATTACCATCGGCATGGTTGCCTTTGTTGCGATGATCCCGCTGGCGGTGACGTCCAACAACCTTTCCCTGCGCAGAATGGGCGCGGCCAGTTGGCGACACCTGCACAAGCTGGTCTATCCGGTCGCGGTGCTGGGGGGGGTACATTTTATAATGGTGCAGAAAGTATGGGAGGTTGAACCGATGATCTATCTTGCGGCAATCCTGGCGCTGCTCGCTTTGCGCTATGTGCCGATGGCCAGATCGCGCACTGCGCGCGGTGTATAGAGTCCCGGTCTGACTTCAGGGACAGTCATTTAGGACTTGTGTTAGCGCAATCGGCTTGTAGCTTCCGCTCATGACTCCACTGGCTACCCGCACGGCAGCACTTCTTATCATGGCGATTTTTGCGCTGCAGCCGATGGCGTTTGGCGCGTGGCTGGCGACCATTCCTTATATCAAAGTGTCGCTCGGGCTTGGAAAGGCTGATCTGGCGATTGCCTTGCTCGCAATGCCCTTGGCCTTGGTGCCTGCGTTACAGGTCGCAAGTCGCGTCGTGACGCGGGTCGGGCCACGAAAGACCTTTGCTGCAATGCTGCCGGTTCAAACTGCGATCGTGCTTCTGCCATTTCTTGCAACAGGCGTGCCGACGCTGTTTGTGGCGCTCGCACTCTTCGGAACATGCGTGGCCTTCATGGAAGTCGCGCTCAATACCTATTCAGGCAGGTTGGAGAAAACGGCAAACGTAATGATCATGAGCCGGTGTCACGGGTTCTGGGCGCTGGGCGTGATGCTTGGTTCTTTCTTGGTGACGGCCTTTTTTGCGATCGGCCCCGCGTTGGCCGTGTTTCTGGTATGTGCGGTGTCCGCAGCATTGGGTATTTGGGCAGGGCTGAGCCTGCCTAAACTTGCAGGGTCCCAAGAGGGGCGCGTGATCAAGGGCCAGAAACTGCGGGATATGCCACGCGCGCTTTTCTTTATCTCGTTGTTTGTGCTTGCCGTCACATTGGCTGAAGGCGCGATGGCAGATTGGGCCGCTGTTTATCTGGCCGAGCGTTGGGGCGCCGGGCCGGAGGATGCGGGGATAGCCGTGACCGTGTTTGCAGGCTTCCTGGCTGCGGGCCGGTTTGCTGGGGATTGGTTGCGTCGGTTACTGGGGGCGCGGGGCGTTGCGCGATTCACGTTGAGCATCGCGCTTGTCGGGGTTGTCTTCCTTACGATGCTGCCCGGCGTAGCCTTCACATTTTTGGGCTTCGCGTTCATTGGTTTGGGCGTGTCGATCGGTTTCCCGTTGGGCGTTTCAGCTGTCGCCGCGCTTGATGACGAGAACGAAGCGCAAAATATCGCGACAATGACAATGATCGCGATGGGGGGCGTTTTGATGGGTCCACCGGTTATTGGATTTCTGGCCGAGGCCTTCAGCCTCCGAGTCGCTTTGATGTGCCTTTTTCCGAGCCTGATTCTCGCTCTTTGGCTTACCAGGCACTTCCCTGGCAACCGACTCGAAGCGAGTCGGAGCGATTCACAGCAGAAGCGCACGCAATACCGCCCTGATTCAGGGTGAGTCTTTGCCTCTCTTGGGGGTAGGTCTGTGGATAACCCTAAATGTAGTGTTAGCGCATGAGGTGCTTGGGAAACAAAATTACAAATGACCCTAGGTCCAACGCAGCTTTCAGCAAGCAACCCACTGAAAACGCGCTAAAAAACAGAAATTTCACAAAAAACGCATTTTCCCGAAAAAAGGGGTTGCGGGTGTCGGTCACTATCCGTAGAACCCCCTCAACAGCGGCGAACAACAACGCCAACGGGACGCGGAACGGACCAGACGGAAGCGGAAACGCAGACAGACGGAAAGAGAAGCGAAGACTAAAATTTGAGGTATTTGAGGCGGGGCGCGCCAACTAAGTTACGGCGCTTCCAGTCACTTTTGTCTCTACGCTCTTTGAAATCGATAGTTTCTGAAGAGATATGTGGGCGGTTTGGTTCATTCGATGGATCAGCCTCTTCATATCGCGCTAGTAGCGACGGACCTTTTGGTCATTAGCGATTATCTAGTGTCAGCTTCACTGTTTGGACGGCTTTCGGTTACTTTGGTAACCAAAGCACAACAAACAGAAGACTGAATTTGTTTGAACAACAAATTCGATGTGCAGAGGTTCGAACGTCAAGGATAAGCATTTCGGTGCTTTTCAACTTGAGAGTTTGATCCTGGCTCAGAACGAACGCTGGCGGCACGCCTAACACATGCAAGTCGAGCGCAGTCCTTCGGGACCGAGCGGCGGACGGGTTAGTAACGCGTGGGAACATACCCTTCTCTAAGGAATAGCCTCGGGAAACTGAGAGTAATACCTTATAAGCCCTTCGGGGGAAAGATTTATCGGTGAAGGATTGGCCCGCGTAAGATTAGATAGTTGGTGGGGTAATGGCCTACCAAGTCTACGATCTTTAGCTGGTTTGAGAGGATGATCAGCA
>CBFHGD010000112.1:0-2059 GCA_965655275.1 Octadecabacter sp.
GAGGCAATAGGACGTTGCGGCAAGTTCACTGGCAAAAGTGCCGTGAAACACATGCACGCGATTGGCATGCGCCGGGTTAGGCAGCTGGACCTCGTCGGTTGCTTCGAAGTGGTTGCGCGGTTTGAGAAAGCCGAACAGCGGAAAGAACAGCAGTTTGAACAGGCTGCGGATCATAGGTGCGGCTTTGCAGATGCGGGACGGTCGCTGTCGCCTGAGTTGGGTTCGCCCGTGGGTTCGATGAGCAGGACTTTGGCCTCACTCACTGCGCGTGGGCGATGAATCATGCCTTGGGGCACCACACACATTTCGCCCGCGCCGAGCGTGACGGCATCGCCATCCTCACCGTCGATGGTGACTTCGCCCTCAAGGATCAGGAAAAAGTCGTCCGTGCTGTCGTGTTTGTGGAATGGAAATTCGCCGGTGAATTTGACCACCATCACGTCGTTGCCATTATAGGTAGCGACGACATGCGGGTCCCAGTGAGTGGCGAACATCGCAAGCTTTTCGGCCAGATTGATTTTCTTTAGGGTCATGTCGGGTCCTTAAATGCAGCGCCCGCCGTCGACTTCGAGGGCGACGCCGGTGATCATGCTGGCCTCGTCGCTGCACAGGAACACGGCGGCTTGCCCCATGTCGTCGGGGGTAGAAAAGCGCCCCATAGGAATGGTCGAGAGGAACCTGGCGCGGATTTCCGGCGTGTCCTCGCCCATGAAGGATTTGAGCAACGGTGTTTCGCCGGCCACCGGGTTGAGCGCGTTGACGCGGATGCCGTGAGGCGCAAGTTCAACGGCCATGGATTTGGTCGCCGTAATCATCCAGCCCTTGGAGGCATTATACCACGTGAGGTTGGGGCGCGGGCTTATGCCTGCGGTTGAGGCGATGTTAAGGATCGCGCCGGAGCCGCGGGTTTTCATCTTGGGCACGAAATGGCGCGCCATGAGGAACACCGATTTGGCGTTCACGCACAGCACACGGTCAAAATCCTCATCGCTTATGTCTTCAAGGGCTTGCGGCAGATGGGTGACGCCTGCGTTGTTCACGATGATATCGGGGTTGGGCAGCTTGCCGGCCATGCGCCGCACCGACGTGTTGTCGGACACATCGACAACCCACGGGCTTGCGCCAATGCGTTTGGCAACGGCGTTGGCTGCGTCTCCGTCAATATCGGCGACCAGCACACGCGCGCCCTGATCAACGAAACACTGGGCAATACCCGCCCCGAATCCGGACCCTGCACCAGTGACAATTGCGGTTTTTCCTGTGAGTCTCATATCTATAGCATGGAGCGGGGGGTGGCAGATATCCAGCGCCTTGTTCGCTCCCTGCCGTATGTGCTGGTTTTGAGGGCCAAGGTTGTTATGGTCCCCCAGAGATTGAAGATATCGAGGGTTCATATGCAGTTTTCAAGACAGCCATTTTCGCGTGTGCGCTTCGCCCTTTGTGCGTTTTTGTTGACGGCGGTTGCGGCCTGTTCGACGCAGGAGGAAACGATTGGCGGCGTGCCAGCAGACGAGATTGTCGAGGGCTACGGCGTGCTTGAGGATGGTGAGTACACTTTGCCACCGATTCCTGTGGAATACTTGACCGGGCTGAACCAACGTGCGGTTGTCGAGTATGACGGGTCTGATCGGGCGGGAACCATCGTCGTCGATATCCATGCCAAGCTGCTGTATCTGGTCGAGGAAGATGGCATGGCGCGCCGCTACCCGATTGCGGTCGGGCGCCAGGGTTTGAGCATGCGCCGCCCGTCGACAGTGCAGATGAAACGTGAATGGCCCGGTTGGACACCGACGCAAAACATGCTGCGCACCCAGCCGGAAGTTTACGGCCCGTTCCGGAGTGGCGTCGAGGGCGGATTGGCCAGCCCGCTTGGGGCGCGGGCCCTGTATTTGTTCCAGAACGGGCGGGACACCCATTTTCGTATTCATGGCACCAACGATCTGCCGTCCATCGGCAATTCAGGGTCGGCGGGCTGCATCCGGTTGTTTAACCACGACATGATTGACCTGTATGACCGCGTGCCGCGCGGCACACGGGTGGTGATCCGCAGCTATGCACA
>CBFHGD010000112.1:2159-5978 GCA_965655275.1 Octadecabacter sp.
TTGTTTAACCACGACATGATTGACCTGTATGACCGCGTGCCGCGCGGCACACGGGTGGTGATCCGTAGCTATGCACAGTCAGTCGAGTTGGAAGGCGAAGAGGCCGCCAATCGCGGTTTGGTGCTTGAGCCGAACATCATTGATCCGGACGTGATTTACGGGACGGGTGAGGACGAGGTTGACGTTGACGACGTTGAGGATGAGGTGACGGCGCAAGTCGACGCCGGGAATGTCATCATTCGCAATGACCCGCTGGGCAGCGATACGATTTCGGGCGGCTGATAAGGGTTTTCAGACTACTCGCGCCTCAAAAATGACGTTAACAATAGTGATATAACCCACAACGTTTATTATAGTGAGGACCATATGGCCGATTTTGATGCTCAAATCCGGAAATCCCAGACCGAAGTTGCCGAGGCGCAATCCAAGATTTCCGAACTGACCAGCCGGATCGAAACCGCGCGTCAGAAAATGGCCGAAGGCACCGACATCGCCGTGGATATCGAGAATGCCTCGCTTGAAGATGTGCACGCGCACACCGAGCTGATGAACGCCAATATCGCCGAGCTGATCATGGGGCTGGATGACGTCACTGCCGGATTCCAGCAGGATTTTGACGAGATGCGCAGCAAGACCGGATGGGAAAGCTTTGTCGGCTTTTTCAGCGGGGCCAAGTCGGACAGCATGCGCGAGGAGCGGATGCGCAGCGCGTCCGTAGACGACAAGCTGCAAGATTTGATTTCCAAGTCAGACGTGATCACACAGTTGCTGGAAAACCAGCTGAGCATCCTTGAAGAGCAGAAAGTGAAGGTTGAAGGCAACCTTGGCGGGACGCTGACCGAGCGCGAGACTGTGGTCGGTGAGCTTGAGGCCGTTCGAGCCGAGATTTTGGCGATGGACCCGAAGATTATCACGCTTGAGGGCAAGATCGCGGTGGAGCAGGACGCCGCCGCGCGCACCAAGCTGGAAACCGAACTGGCCGGTATGAACGGTGCATACAACGAGGCCGTGCAGCAAGAGCAGGTGAAATTGGCCAAGTCGCAGACGCTGGAACGCTACATCGAGAAGGGCAAGACCTGGATCGATTCATTGCAGAACCAGGCGGCGACGCAGATGGTGCTGATCAACAAGCTGCAAACGGACACCAAGCAGCGCGTTGTGCTGTATGATGCTTTGACGAAATCGCTGAAAACCGCGCAGCAGCAAGACGTGGCCCACCGGATCAACGAAATCGGCGTGAAAACGGACCAAGAGGCGCAAACCGCCATGGCCGCCATCGGGTCCGCCACCAACGCCCGCATGGCCGAGATGATGGAAGCCCACGAAGACCACATGGTGTTCGCCCGCGAAGTGCTGGAGCAAAAGGCGAAGGCCGATGAACGGTTCATGCGCCGGTTTGCGAAGATCGTGGAGAAGCACGATAGCAATGAATATGGGGCCTAGGCCAAAGTGCCTTGGATCGTCAGCTACTTTTCCACGGCGCTAGGGTTAGGTCTTGTGTTATTGCACGGCCTTGCTTTGATCGTTCCAGCTGTCATTTTTTTAGCGGCCTTCGACGCTGGAAGTGATTATTCCGCAATAGTCTGGCTTGGTTACATTTTGGTTTTGCCGGCAGCGGTGATTTGGCTCTGGTTTTGCTGGCGTTTCTTCCTTCCGGTTATTTTTGAAATAGCAAAGCGTGGTTGGAAGGGACTCTTTGGTATCGCTTATCTGACGCCGCATCATGTAAGGCAGATTGTGCGCGATGGGAGGCAAGTCCTCTGGTCGGATGTTGATAATGTGTACGGGCGTTGGAAAAAGCTGGAGTCCAACAATGACTGACAGCGCCCTTGACCATTTCCAGCTTGAAGACACCCGCGTCACGCGGCGGTATTTTGGCAAGTTCGAGAATATCATTGGTCATCTGGGCCGAGTTGCTGCGACGCTTGAGGCCGAGAAGCGGCTTTCCAAGCGCGATGTCGAGGTGATGACGCGCTATATTGTGGGCCTCAATTACACCTTCCGCGCGCTGGCGCATAAGTATCACTTCAGCGGTCGCTTTGCCCATGCGGGCAAGCTAACGTTTGATCGCGTGGACTCAGGCTTTCCCGTTTTTTCCGAACTGCTGACCATGGCCAATGATGCTGCGCAAGCGGGGCGGCATTTGCAGGGCATGCGATCTGTTGCGGCGTTGAAACAGGACATGGTCCGCGTGATCCTGAACGAACAGGAAATCCCCACCAAGCTGCAATATGCCCTGTCACAGCGGCTCTATTACGAAGAATTGGCCAAAGGGGAATTGTTCTGGGCACGCAATGACCCGCAGGCTGTTTGGCTGGGCAACGAAGTGTCGATGCGGCGCAAGTTTCTTGTGCATTGGGCGGTCTATGACAGCCAGATCAACCTGCCGACGATTTATATGTTGGAGTTGGAAGACACCGGCAAGGTCGGCCTGCCCAAGGACGACCGCCGCTGGCCCGAGGTGCAGGCACATCTGATGGCGCAATCGCTGGGCGGGTTGAAATTGCTGACCATCGCCAAGGGCTTTGACGAGGATTTCGACGATCTGCACCCCAAACGCCTGCGCCGGTTCCACGTCGGGCCGATGTATTCCCATGCGTTCACCCGCCAGGCGGGTCCGCTGCGCGAGGTTCTGGAATTGGCGCGCTCCCCCGTTGGCGAGGACTGGGCGCTTGTCTGGACCGAAGAAGAACTGGTGTCCGCCGAGACGCGGCAGGAGAAATCCGGTTGGTTTGGCACGGTGCAGCGCGAGACATTCGCGCTGGACCCGTTCGCGGGGCGAGGGGCGGAAAGCGGGGCCAGCAAAGTGGAACGGAGCATCATCCTGCCACAGCGCCCCTATCAGGCGCTGGAAGAACGCAAGCCTGCGGGGTTTGCAGATGTGCGCAAGTTTGTCGTTTCGCCCACCGGCAGCGTGTTGAGTTACAAATAGATTTGAGGATCCGAGCATGAGCCAGACAAGTGACACGATGGAGCTGCGCGAAGAGGATATTCGCAAGCATTACGAAGCGGCCACAGGGTTAGTGCAGGGGTTTGACCATACGCCACGGATTGGTGCGGCGAAGGACGTGCCTGAGGCCGAAAAGTCGGCGGGCATCGGCACGCGGCGACGGTTTCGCACGACCACGCCGGGGTTGGTGACGCGCAGCACTGCGCGCAGAGAGGGTGTGCAGCTGTTGGTACGTATCGAAGGCGCGGACGAGGGTGACGGCTTGGTATCCCCGACGCAGGCGACGGTGCTGCACGGGTTGCGCCGCGCGATTGCAATCGCGCTGACGGTGGCGGAGCAATACGGCGAACGCACGGGGCTGGCAGACCTGAAACGCGCGAACCTTGAAGGGGCGTTGCCGGCGGGCAAGAAGGGCGAGTTTTCGGAATTGTTGACCGCCGAGGCGTTGGTGACCCTCTATGTCTTCAGCAACGCGACGGCCTTTTTGATGGCGTCGCACGCGGGCGAGGACACCATTGGCATCGGCGAGGTTGAAGAGGTGTTAACGGACAACGGCACATTGGCGTTGCACGGCGCTTTGTGGGAATTGGACCAAGACATCGGGCTGTTTGCCGACAGCGAGCCCAAGCTGGTAGCGACAGTATTGGCCTATGCTGAAGCCTTGATGGCGAAGGTCGCCGCGCGCGCCAGCACAGCCGGCCGGTTGGAGCCGTTTGTCGCGGCAAGCTGGAAGGTCGATGCAGATGATTTGACCATTCGCGGGTTCACCCCCGCGCGCGCAGCGAAATCGACAACGTTGACGATGACGTTCAAGAAGCCCAACGAGGTGGTCGGCAACCATATTGCCAAATATCAGGCGATGAAGCTGG
>CBFHGD010000113.1:0-5957 GCA_965655275.1 Octadecabacter sp.
CAAACCCATATGGCGCGCAACCCCGACCTGTGATGACCCTCCCGGACGGGTCCTCCCTGCCCGACCTTCTTGACCCCGACACATGGGCCGCTATCCGTGTTGCCGCCGCCGCGCGTGGCCTGCCCGGGTTCATGGTCGCCAAAATGCAGCCGTGGTTCCTGTCGCTCACCCTCGCCATTCCGCCCTGCGCGATGGCGTCAATGGTGGCGGGGGACGCCGGCCTTGATAACATGCTGATGCAAGCCGCCATCGCGCGTGACATCCCCGTCGCGGCCCTTGAACCATGGCAAGACATGTTCGACCTGCTGACCATGGGCACCTTTGATGAACAGGTCGACGCCCTGCGCCTCAGCCTCGTGGACCCCGCCTTGCAAGACTCCCTCGTCGTGGCGCTGGTGGACCTCTACTTCTCCGAGCAATCCGCGATGGGCTGGTATATCGCACAATACACCAAGGATTTCCTGCCCCCCGAAGCGATCCCGATGCTTGATGATCAAATGGCGCAACTGGAACAGCTGCTGCTGGTGGATCGCAACGCCGACTGGATCCCCGTGATCGAAACCGCCGCCGCACAAAACGACACTGTGGTCATCGCATTTGGCGCAGCGCATCTGTTTGGCGACAGTGGCGTGTTGCGCCTGCTGGAAAACCGCAGCTGGGAAATTTCACCGTTCTGACGCTAGATATCGCCCCAATCGGCCAGCCCCTTCCGGCCCGCAGGCGTCAGTCCGTAAACACCGCGTTCCACCCGTGCGAACCATCCGTAATGATCATCCGCCATGATCCGTGTTGCCGCCGGCACCTCGGCCCATTCCGCCACCTTGCTGCCCTTGCTCGCGCCATGCACAGCCAGAAACCGCGCGCATTTCAACGCGTCCTGACGGTATCCCGTCACGATGCCATGGCGCGTGGCACCGCCCGCATTGGGGTCGCCTTCCAACCGCTCGAACGCGCGCAACAGCGCCTTTTTCTTCTTCTTGAGCTTTTGCGCCGCATACGGCCCGGGGTCCGCCAAAGCCTCTACAAACCCGTCGCGTGCGCGCACCGTCAACACGCCAAGGCCCAACCGACGCGCCAGTTTGACGTTGTTGCGCAGCGCCTTGCCCTTGCCGCCCGCGGGCACCGCCACATAGACATCTTCCGTCACCGCCAACCGCTCGATCCCCTGATGAAACAACGCCAGCGAGAACCCCAGCTTCAGCTCGACAACAACCAGATCGCCGCCGCGCCGCCCGACCACATCAGCCGCCCCGACCTCACCCTTCACGTCATAGCCTTGCCGCGTGAGGTAGGCCTTAACAGGGGCATATAAATCTGCTTCGCGTGTCTTGCTCATGACGCGCAGACTATCAACACTTGCACAAGCAAACCAAGCCCCCGACGCACCGCTCGCGCCGGGGGCCCAACCGCTTGTCCCCTAGCGTCCGCCCAACCGGCCGGGGAACTTCATCGGGCGCACAGACTGACGCGCATGTCGCCCGTGGCGTGCCAGATCAGACGGTCCTTTCGCCTGTTTGGGATTGGCTTTGCGCCGGTCGGGACGTGGCGCAGGGGTTTGGCCCGCACCCTTGCGGGGGTTTGTCGTTTTACGGGGCATGATGTGCCTCCTGAATAAATGGAATTGAACGCCGCAAACGCGGCACAAACGGGTCTAGCCGTACATGTCCATTGTCAGGATACTCCTGTTACAAAAGGGTCCAGCAGTCGCGCGCCGGGAAATAGGCTCGGTCGGATCAGGCGATATTGATCATCGGTAGGGCACTCCTCTTTGTGCCTCTCGTATACCTCAACCTGCCCGCAAGCGTCAAATCAGCTCTGTCCGGACACGAGGGGTGACACGCGATAGCAGCGCCCCTATAACGCGGCCAAATCCAATCCTGATAGGCGTTTTCAAAATGACCACACTCGTTTTCGGCCACAAGGCTCCCGACACTGATTCAACCGGCGCACCGATCATCTGGGCGTGGTATCTTTCTGAAATCATGGGCATCCCTGCCGAGGCGCGTCTGCTTGGCACGCCAAACACCGAAGCACAATTCGTGGCACAACGCTGGGGCTTCGATCTGCCCCCCATCATCGACGATGTGGAAGACGACCAGCCCTGCGTGATCGTCGACACTAACAACCCCGCCGAACTGCCCGCCAATATCAACAACGCCGATGTCCGCGCCATCATCGACCACCACAAACTGGTCGGCGGCCTGGAAACCAAAGGCCCGATCCATATCGCCATGCAGCCCGTGGCCTGCACCGTCACCGTGATGTATGACAGCATGGGCGCGGACGTTGCGCGCATGCCCGACCCGATCAAAGGCCTGATGCTGTCGTGCATCCTTTCGGACACCCTCGAATTCCGCTCCCCCACCACCACCGACAAGGACAAAGACATCGCTGTCGCCCTTGCAAACCAGCTTGGCATCAAAATCCCCGCCTACGCCGCTGAAATGTTCGCCGCCAAATCCGACGTCTCCGCCTTTTCGGACGCCGAATTGCTGCGCATGGACTCCAAGGAATTCACCGTGGATGGCACCAAGTTCCGCGTCTCCGTGCTCGAAACCACCGCGCCTGCGATCGTGCTGGACCGCAAAGCGTCGATCATGGACACCATGCCAGCCGTCGCAGCCGAGGACGGCGTCGATCAGGTGCTTTTGTTCGTCGTCGACATCCTCAACGAGGAATCCACCATGTTGATTCCCAACGATCTGACCAAGACCGTGGCCGAAAAATCATTCGGCGTGACTGTTTCGGGTGATACCGTCGTGCTGCGTGGCGTGATGAGCCGCAAAAAACAGATCATTCCGGCCCTCAAGGTCTGATCTCTGCGCAAAGTCAGTCGAAGGCGTCCGGCACCCGTCGGGCGCTTTTTTTCTGCGCTAGCGGTATGTATAGGGTGTGCACGCGGTGCGCCGCCCGTGCTGTTGTGAACCAAAGGTAAACCCATGCCCCAGATCGTTAATTCCTTCGCCGAGATTTCAGGCCAATACGACGTCGCTTACGTTGATCTTTGGGGCTGCATGCACAACGGCATCACCCCGTTTGCAGATGCGGTGGCCGCAATGCAAACCTACCGCGCGGCGGGCGGCATCGTCGTGCTGGTGACCAATTCGCCCCGCCCGTGGGACAGCGTCGCGCAGCAGCTTTCGGACATGGGCATGGAGGTGTGTTGGGACGCAATCGCCACGTCCGGCGACAGCGCGCGCGCGGCGATGTATCGCGGCACCGTCGGCTCCAAAGTCTGGTTCATGGGCGAAACTCCGCGCGATGATGATTTCTTCAAGCCGCTGAATATTATCGATAATCCGGTCGACATCCAGAAGGTGCCGCTGGATCAGGCCGACGGCATTGTTTGCTGCGGCCCGTTCGATACGCAGGCCGATCCGGGCGAGAACCGGCCCGAATTTCTCTATGCCAAAACCAAGGGCCTCAAGCTGCTCTGCGCCAACCCCGACATCATCGTGGATCGTGGCGACGCGCGCGAATGGTGCGCCGGCGCGCTGGCCGCGCTTTATACCGAAATGGGCGGTGAAAGCCTCTATTTCGGCAAACCCCATCCGCCCATCTACGACCTGGCCCGCCGCCGCTACGCCGCGTTAGCCGGGTCCTTGCCCGATCCGCGCATCATCGCCATCGGGGACGGGATTCGCACCGACATCCTCGGCGCCCAACAAGAAGACATCGACAGCCTATTCATCACCGGCGGCCTCGCCGTAACCGAAACAAAGACCGCCAGACAGCCTGATGAAACCGCCCTAAACGCTTATATTCAAAGCGAAATGATCACACCGACCTACGCCATTGGCCAGTTGCGGTAGCATTTCGAAATCCGAACACCCCCTTGACACATGCTGCACCTGCAAAGTAATAAAATTTCAGTAGACACAATCTAGAAGAATTTTTGTTGCTCAATGGATGATGGCATGCTCGACACCAACCAAACAAACGACCCCCGCGGAACGATCTGCATCGAGGACATCGAAATCGGCATGTCCCGCTCCCTGCGCAAGATCATCACAGACCGCGATATCGAATTGTTTGCCGAAGTCTCGACAGACCGCAACCCGGTCCACCTCGATGATGCTTACGCGCAAGACACCATCTTTGAAGGGCGCATCGCCCACGGCATGCTGACGGCGGGGCTGATCTCCGCGGTCATTGGTGAACAGCTCCCCGGTCACGGCACCGTTTACCTCGGCCAGACCCTCAAATTCATGGCCCCCGTGCGCCCCGGCGACATGGTGGAAGCCATCGTAACCGTCACCGATATGGACCTCGCCAAACGCAAGGTGACGATGCAAACCCATTGCGAAATCGACGGAAAAACCGTTCTGAAAGGCGAAGCCGTCGTGCTCGCCCCGTCGCGTAAATTCGACTGACTTGAACCTGACGCGCGGGCGGGCTACGCAACCCCATGCGCATCATTCGTGACCCTGCCTTTATTGACCCGACCGACCGTGGCGCAGCGGCGGCCATCGGCAATTTTGACGGGGTGCACCTTGGGCATCAGGCTGTCATCGACCTGACCCGCAGCGTCGCAAACGGCGCCCCCTTGGGGATCGTCACCTTCGAACCCCACCCCCGTGAATACTTTGCCCCCGGCGCCCCGCCGTTCCGTTTGATGAGCGCGGCGGCCAAGGCCAATCGCCTTGAAAAGCTGGGGGTTGATCTCCTCTATGAGGTTCCTTTCAACGACGCCCTTGCCGCCCTCACGCCCGAAGAATTCGCCCGAAATATCATCGTCGACACGCTTGGCCTGACGCATGTAGTGGTCGGCGCGGATTTCTGTTTCGGCAAAGGTCGCGCCGGAACCGCCGCAGACCTTCAGGCCTTTGGCGCCGCCTTGGATTTCGGTGTGACCATCGCGCCGATGCTGTCCACCAAGGTGGGCGCGGTGTCGTCCACCGCCATCCGTGCTGCACTGGCCGACGGAAACCCGCGCATTGCGGCCCAAATGCTCGGCCATTGGCACCGCATCGACGGCCCCGTCATCACCGGCGAACAACGCGGCCGCGACCTTGGCTACCCCACCGCCAACATGTCCATCGACGGGCTGCATCCGCCAAAATTCGGCGTTTACGCGGTGAAGGTCAATGTCCTCGACGGGCCGCACGCTGGCACCTACAACGGGGCGGCTTCAATGGGCGTGCGCCCGATGTTTGGCGTCAACACGCCCAACCTCGAAACCTATCTCTTTGATTTTTCAGGCGATCTTTACGGCACGCAAATCAGCGTCGCCTTGGTCGACTATCTGCGGGGCGAAGAAAAATTCGACAGTCTTGATGCGCTGATCATCCAGATGGGCGCCGATTGCACCCGCGCCCGTGAGATTTTGGCCAATGTCTGACCCCATTGCACGCGACAACATCCGCCCCGAATTCTGGACGCATGTGCCGCTGTCAAAAATGACCAAACCGGAATGGGAAGCCCTGTGCGACGGGTGCGGCAAATGCTGCCTCAACAAACTGGAAGACGAAGACAGCGGCGAGGTCGTGATGACCCGCGTGGCCTGCAAATTGCTGGATGATTCCGACTGCCGCTGCTCGCTCTACCCCACGCGCCACAAATACGTTCCCGAATGTATCGTGCTGACCCCAAAGACCATCGAAGACAACATGTATTGGCTGCCCCGAACCTGTGCCTACCGCCTTGTTTTCGAAGGCAAGCCCCTGTTCCACTGGCACCCTCTCCTGTCCGGAACCGCGCAGTCCGTGCATGACGCGGGCGTCTCTGTGCAGGGCCTCACCATTTCGGAGGCCTACACCCCCGAAGACGACTGGGAAGACCACATCATCGAGGAGCCTATCTGATGTTTTTCGCCTCTGACAATTCCGGCCCGGCCCACCCGAGCGTCATGGACGCCATGACACGCGCCAACGAAGGCTATCGGTTCGGCTACGGCGCAGACGCCGAAATGGACCGCGCGCGCGACATAATCCGCGATCTGTTCGAAGCCCCCGAAG
>CBFHGD010000114.1:0-5870 GCA_965655275.1 Octadecabacter sp.
AGTGGGTCAACGGATTTTTTACCCTAAATGTGGTCATTGTTTCCTTGACCCTTGGTTAACGCCTTTCGCTTCGAAACCGTCCCCGATTCCCCCCACGACTTACACACAGCTCTGCCCCCGTGGCGGACGCCTGTGGCATCATCACGAAAAGCCGTGATTTGCCAGAACACTAAGGCCTGACGTTCAACAATCACATGAGTTATCCACAGCGCGAACACGGCTCCAGACAGGTCACGAACGCGTGGGTTGCGCCCCCGCCTGTCTGTGTCACTCTAACATCACAACCACCAAAGGACCCCGCAATGCGCGCCGCCTTCACCGGACTGATCCTTGCCCTGACAGGCTGCACTGAAATGCCTACATCTAGTGGTGGCCCGGCCGCCGGCGATGCACCCACAGGCGCGCAACAGGCATATTTTAAGGCCTATCCGTCCCGCTTGTTCGCAGCAGCCGCCCTCACCTGCGACGGACCGGGGCAAAGTGTGTTGCAACCGTCCCAAAACGAAGTCCGTTGCGAATCCCTTCCCGACCCAGAATCAGCTGCGGCGCTTATTCTGGAATTTGACGGCACCGTGCAGGCGCTCCCGACTTTTGTGATTGCGATCAGCGGGCGCGACACCACGCAAGGATATCTGGTAACGGCAGACAACTATATCCGCGTCCCACAACGTGAAGGTGGCGCACAACAGATCCGGTTCGATGATCCGGTTGTCGCGCAGGACATAAACACCCTTCTCCAAGCCGCCGGCGGGCGGCCTCTTTGAGGCGGTCGTAAATGAAAGCTGGGTTTTAGTAGAAGTGGTCGGGGCGAGAAGATTCGAACTTCCGACCCCCTGTACCCAAAACAGGTGCGCTACCAGGCTGCGCCACGCCCCGAACCGAGGCCTCGTCTAAGCCCTGTTGCCCGCGTTGAAAAGACCTAAAATCCGCAAATTGCTAATTTAGCGGACAAGACCACACAGCATCACTGCCCAGACTGGGGTGCTGCACCGCATCACCGACCTCAAGACCCAGCTGATCTGCCATTCCGCCATTGATTTCCAACACGAACTGGATCGCGTCGCCGCCGAAAATCGTTGTCTCGTCAAGCGGCTGCGCCATGGGGTGAATGTTGCGAACCACGCCCGACGCATCGACAAAAATCATATCCAGCGGGATCAGGGTGTTGCGCATCCAGAAACTGACACGCTGGGGTCGCTCGTAAACAAACAGCATGCCCTCCATGCTCGCCATGTTTTCAACAAACATCAGCCCTTGCGCGCGCTCGTCAGGATCATCGGCCACCGTTACAGTGAACTGAGCAGTCCCGAAATCACCCCGAACAGACACAGTTTCGACGTCGCAGCCCGCAACAGCGGCACTGCCTACCCAGAGACTTGCAACAGTCGTGTAAATCAGCTGCGAGAACCCGCGCTTTCCCATGGCAAAACCTCAGCGGCCATCAAACCGCGCTTGCCCTCAATGGCCCGCACCGCAATAGCCTCGCCCGGAAGCAAATCAGCAAGCCCTGCCATGCGCAAGACTTCTATGTGCACGAACACGTCAGCAGACGATCCAAACACATTGGCAAAGCCGAATCCCTTAGCCTTGTCGAACCACTTGACGCGGGCCGGCTGGATCGGAGCGGCGGCGATTTCTTCGGGATCAAACTCGGCGAAATCGGAAAGACCTGTCGAAACAGGTGCCTCGTTGTGTTCAATCGCAAGAACCTCGGACGCCTGAAGACCGCGGTCGGTCTTGACGACCAAAACCTCGATCCCGGTGCCATCCGCGACAGAACTCTGGCCGAAATTGCGCAGCACATTCGCATGCAGCAAGATATCTGGGCCACCATCTTCGGCGAGTATAAATCCAAACCCTTTTCCAGGGTCAAACCACTTTACGTGGCCGGCCATCACGTAGCCGTCAGTCTCAACATCATTCATTTTGCAGTCCTTACCCGCATGTCCCCAAAACATCACGGGCTGTTCCCATCCCCGTCTAGGTGGACGGGAAAAACGCAAAATACAACCTTTTCGAAACGTTAATTTTCACGAAGCGTGAAAATTATGGGCTTAATCGGTCAATTTTCCAAGGATCTAGTCGCCCTCCCCGCGACCAACGGAAGCGATCGTGCAACCTGAAATCGCCATCGGCCCAAAACTCGATTTCCACGGGGGAGATTCGGAATCCGCCCCAGAACGCGGGGCGTTGCGGATTGGTGCCTTTGGACATCGTTACCTTGGCGACTTCCGCGACCAGAGCGGCGCGTGACGACAGAGGTCTGGACTGGCGCGAGGCCCAGGCCCCCAGCCGGCTTTTGAGGCTGCGGGCCATGTAATAGGCATCCGCCTGCGGCCCCTCTTCGCGTTCAACGGTGCCGCGCACGCGGATTTGGCGACGCAGGGATTTCCAGTGCATTACAAACGCCACTTTGCCGGTCTCGGTCAGTTCCTGTCCCTTGCGGCTGTCGTAGTTGGTATAGAACACGAAGGCATCCGCCTCGATTTCTTTCAACAAGACCATACGCGCGTTTGGCATCCCGTCTTCGCCCACCGTCGACAGGGCAATCGCGTTCGGGTCATTGGGTTCGCTCGCTTCGGCCTCCGACAGCCAGCGTTGCGCGATGAGGAATGGATCGTCCCCTGCAAAAATTCCGGTCCGGTCTGTCATAGTCTCTGCCTCACGTTGCAATCATGGTTCCTGCCATAGGTGTGTGCCGGCTGTTCGGGGTCAAGGGCTCTGTGTGTCTTGAAGCAGCCGCCCCTATCGCCTAAACCCGTGCAATGAAGACCCGCCAACAGGCCGGGCGGTGTTAAGGGGACAGATATGTCATCGAAATTGATGCAGGGAAAACGCGGCCTGATTATGGGCCTCGCCAACGATAAATCCATCGCATGGGGCATTGCCAAAGCATTGGGCGATGCAGGCGCGGAACTGGCGTTTTCCTATCAGGGGGACGCCTTGAAAAAACGTGTCGATCCGCTGGCAGCCTCTTTGGGGTCCGACATTGTGCTCCCTTGTGACGTCAGCGACGAAGCCTCGATCGATGGGTTGTTTGACGGTCTGAAGCAGTGCTGGGACAACATTGACTTCATTGTGCATGCCATTGGATTTTCTGATAAAAATGAACTTCGCGGTCGCTACGTAGACACCAGTCGCGACAACTTCACCATGACAATGGACATCTCGGTCTACTCGTTCACATCCGTCATGCAGCGCGCCGAAAAGATGATGAACCCCGGCGCAAGCGCGATTACGATGACCTATTATGGTGCGGAACGCATCATGCCACACTATAATGTCATGGGCGTCGCGAAGGCCGCGCTGGAGGCATCGGTGCGCTACCTTGCCGAAGATCTTGGCAAGGACGGCATCCGCGTCAACGCGATCTCCGCGGGCCCGATCAAGACACTGGCCGCTTCGGGGATCGGTGATTTTCGCTACATCCTGAAATGGAACGAATATAACTCCCCGCTGCGCAAGAACGTGACGATCGACGAAGTCGGCGGCTCCGCACTTTATCTGTTGTCCGACCTCAGCAGCGGCGTTACCGGCGAAACACACCATGTGGATGCAGGTTACCATGTGGTTGGTATGAAAGCCGTCGATGCGCCAGACATGTCCCCGAACAAGGATTAACGGATGGACTGGGCCCATATCGTCGCGTTCAACGTCGCGCTGCTTGCGGCCTGGATCGCACCGGGGCCTGCTATGCTGGTGTCGATACATGAAACTCTGCGGGGCGGCCTGAGGGGCGGTGTTGCGGCAGGCCTGGGTCTGGCGGTTATTTCACCCCTCTGGACACTGGCCGCCCTGCTGGGGTTGGACACGATTTTTCGTGTGTTCCCATGGGCCTATGGCACCTTCAAAATCTTCGGTGCGCTCTATTTGATGTTTATCGCGATCCAGATCTGGCGCCACGCGCGCGGTCCCTTGCCGCCACTTGAAGATATGACAGGGCGGGCCTTCCGCCGCGGCGTGGTTGTTAACCTTGGCAACCCGAAATCGATTTTGTTCGCCGCTGCGGTCCTGGTCGTTATTTTCCCGCCTGATCTTACGGTCGCACAGGCAGCACTGGTTTCGCTGAACCATTTCGCCCTGGAATTTACCCTTTACGTTGGGTTGGCAGTGATCATGTCACGCGGCGCAATCAAACAAAGCTACTTGGCGGCAAAACCCTCCTTTGACCGCGTATCAGCCTGTATTCTCGGCGGACTGGGCCTGCGCCTGCTGCTTGACCGTTCTACCTGACCCAAACCGGAGACCATCCAATGACAGACAACCGCCTGCCCCACGAAAAAGGCTTTCATATCTCTTGGGATCAGATCCACCGCGACAGTCGCGCGCTGGCCTGGCGGCTGGACGGCAAAGGCCCCGACGAGGGCGCATGGAAAGCCGTGGTCGCCATCACACGCGGCGGCATGGCCCCTGCCATGATCGTCGCGCGCGAACTTGACGTGCGAACAGTCGATACGATCTCGGTCGTGTCCTACCATTCCGGCGGCGGCAAAGCCGATCAACGTCGCGAAGCCAAAGTGCTGAAATCCCCGGACGCTGAAATGATGGGCGACGGCACCGGCATTCTGGTTGTGGACGATCTGGTGGACAGTGGAAAAACCCTCGAACTGGTGCGAGAGCTTTATCCGAACGCCCATTTCGCCACCGTCTATGCCAAACCTGCGGGTGAGCCGATGGTCGACACCTTCATCACGGGCGTGTCCCAGGACACCTGGATTTTCTTCCCGTGGGATATGGCGTTGCAATACGTCGAACCCTACCGCGGCAAGGACTAGGCGCGCGCCTGACTAAACCCGACCCTTCGCGGGGAGTCCTTGCGCCATGATGAACGGGCCTGCGCGCGCCTTCATCTGGCCCCTAAACTCCCGCCGGAGGCTCCAACAGATGAGCCTGACATGACCCTGCCCCGCACCGCCACCACATTTGCCCCACCCGTGATGGAGGCACGCCGCTGGCTGGACGGTGTTGATTTCTCGACGCGACCGCTGATCAACGTCAGTCAGGCCGCGCCCGTCGACCCGCCCCCCTTGGCGATGCGCGAGGCGATGGCGCAGATGATTGTCCAGAACGACGAAACACACCTCTACGGTCCGGTGCTGGGCCTTCCCGAATTGCGCGCAGAAGTCGCCGCGCAGTGGTCCACAGCATACGGCGGGCAGATCGCCCCCGAAAACGTGGCAATCACCTCCGGCTGCAATCAGGCCTTTACCGCAGCGATTTCAACGCTGTGTGGTGAGGGCGACGAGGTTATCCTGCCGGTGCCCTATTATTTCAATCACCGCATGTGGCTGGACATGGCGGGGGTCAAAACAGTGCCGTTGTCAGCGGCCAGCGGGCTTGTTCCCAACGCAGATGACGCGGCCGCCCTGATCACTGGCTTGACCCGCGCGATCGTTCTGGTCACGCCCAACAACCCGGGCGGTGTGGAATATCCGGCGGCGACCGTTGCCGCCTTCGCGCGCCTTGCGCGCGCCCGTGGAATCGCGCTGATCATCGACGAAACCTACCGTGATTTCGATTCCAGACCCGACGCGCCTCACGCTTTGTTCGCCGATCCAGAGTGGGATGACACGCTGATCCAGCTCTATTCTTTCTCGAAAGCCTACCGTTTGACAGGTCACCGCGTCGGCGCGCTGGTCGCCAGCCCGTCGCGTTTGGCCGAAGTTGAAAAGTTCCTCGATACCGTCACCATTTGCCCCAACCAGCTGGGCCAGCACGCGGCCCTCTGGGGCATGCAAAATTTGGCCGGTTGGCTGGCGGGCGAGCGCCTAGAAATCCTGGACCGGCGCGCCGCGATCGAGGCGCAATTTCTCCGTCTTGCGGCCAATGGTTGGACGCTGGAAGGCTGCGGCGCCTATTTCGCCTATTTG
>CBFHGD010000115.1:0-5848 GCA_965655275.1 Octadecabacter sp.
GATGACCTATACCCCCGCCGCCGACCGCTATTCCCGCATGTCCTACCGCCGGTGCGGACACTCCGGCCTGAAATTGCCTGCCGTGTCGTTCGGGCTTTGGCACAACTTCGGCGGGGCGACGCCACATGACAGCAAACGCGAGATGTGTCGCACGGCGTTTGATTATGGCATCACGCATTTCGACCTCGCCAATAATTACGGCCCACCAGCGGGCAGCGCGGAGGAGGCGTTTGGCGATATTCTGGCGACGGATCTTGCAGGCTATCGCGACGAACTGATCATCAGTTCCAAGGCGGGCTATCACATGTGGGATGGACCCTACGGCGAATGGGGCAGCCGCAAAAACCTGATCGCGTCCTGCGACCAATCGCTGAAACGGATGGGGCTGAATTACGTCGATATCTTCTATTCCCACCGTTTCGACCCCGACACCCCGCTGGAGGAAACCATGGGCGCGCTGGATCATATCGTGCGGTCGGGTCGTGCGCTTTATGTCGGGATATCGTCCTACAATTCGCAACGCACCCGCGACGCCGTCGCGATTCTGAACGATCTGGGCACGCCCTGCCTGATTCACCAGCCCGCATATAATATGCTGAACCGCTGGGTCGAACGGGACGGGCTGAAGGACACGCTGCGCGACCTTGGCGTGGGGTCCATCGCGTTTACGCCACTGGCCCAAGGGTTGCTGAGCAAGAAATACCTTGGCGGCATCCCCGAAGACAGCCGCGCGGCGCAAGACAGCTCACTGGATGCGGGGGTGATCACGGATGAGATGATTACAGCGCTCAACGGGTTGAACGAGATTGCGATGGAACGGGGGCAAACCCTTGCTCAAATGGCAATTTCCTGGGTGTTGCGCGACGGCGGCATCACGACGGCGCTGATTGGCGCATCCAAGGCCAGCCAGATCGCGGAGTGCGCTGGCGCTGTTGAAAACTTCGGATTTACGGCCGCGGAGCTGTCCAAGATTGATAAGTTTGCCGGCGAAAAGGGGCTAAACCTGTGGGCGAATTCGTCCGAGGGCGTCTAGGGCGCGGATTGCTGTTGACTCGGGCGCTCAACCCCTTAGAAGGCGGGCTTCAGATGTATTCACGCGTGGCCCAATGCTGCGCGAAATTGGAGAGAACCCATGGCGAAGCCAACCACGATCAAAATCCGCCTGAACTCCACTGCAGGCACCGGCCACTTCTACGTGACCAAAAAGAACGCGCGCACGATGACCGAGAAGATGGTCGTCAACAAGTATGACCCCGTCATCCGCAAGCACGTTGAATACAAAGAAGGCAAGATCAAGTAAGATCGCCTTTACCGGATTTGAAGCGGGTCGCCCCATCGGGCGGCCCGTTTTCTTTTGCGGGTCTCCTAAAGCGTCAGCGGGGCAGGACGCCCCCAGATCGACAGTGTGCTTGGGGTGGCCACGACCAGCGTGCGCCCTGTCCATGAAAAGCCGAACGCGCGGACATCCTCACCGCTGCGATCCAGCAGGTGAAACGTTGTATCCTTGCGGTGGTCGGCCCAGCGGGGCGCCAGAAAATGGATGGACGCACCGGGCGGTTGCAGGACGCAGTTCGCGCCGATCCGCTCCACCGTCCAGCCATCGTCGGTCGTGGTGCGCAAGCCGCCGCCAAACACGCCCGCCATATCGAACCTTTCGTCGGCGGGGTGGTCCAGCCGCGTGCCTTTCAGGGCTGATCTGTCCAGCCCGTCATCGTCGCGGTTGCGATAGAGGATGTCCCCGCTTTCCCCCGACATGACGCTTTGTCCGTTGATGGATGTCACCAGCATATCTTCGCTCTTGCGATCAAATCCGAGGCCCGTCAGCCCACCGACGGCGCGCGTCGCAATCACCTGCCATGGGCCGCAAGGGCCGGCGATGGGCGCGTCGTTCAGGGCGCGGTTGATGGGGTCAAGCGACGCAGAGGCACCAAAGAAGGATTGCATGAGTTTCACGACATTGGCCCCAAGTTGCACTTTGGCTGGCGTAAAAATGACGCCATCACTGGCCCGTAGGCTAACCGCCCGAAGATGTTAGAGGAAATGATGTTCACCGATCGGCGCGTCGGCAAGCGATATATCGCCGCTGAGTGCGGTGCATCGCGCGCGCGGGGAGGCAGAAACGAAAAGGGCCGCCGCAGATTGGTGTCTGCGACGGCCCCGTTGATGAAATGTAGCTGGGCTATTCTTGTTGACCCATGAACATCAGCAGAAACTGGAACATGTTCAGGAAGCTGATGTAGAGGCTGAGCGCGCCATCAATGGCCGCTTTGTCCAGCCAGTCCTGATCGCCGACTGAGGCGTGTGCCACATACTCTGCCTTGATCGACTGCGTATAATAAGCGGTCAGCGCAGCAAACAGCAGCAGGCCAATGGCGGAGATCGCCAACATCATCGGACCTGATTGCAAGAACAGGTTGATCACCATTGCGACGATCAAGCCGACGACACCCATCATCAGGAAGGTGCCCATCCCGCTGAGGTCGCGTTTGGTTGTGTAGCCATACAGGCTCAGGCTGGCGAAGGCGATTGAGGTCACCAGGAAGGTCTGCACGATCGATACCGACGTGTAGACAAGGAAGATCGAGCTCATCGAGATGCCCATCAGGGCCGCGAACGCGAAGAACGCAAAAGACACGGTCGCCGCAGAGCCGCGGCGCATAACCGAACCCCAGCCAAAGATGATGAACGCCAGCGGCGCAAACATGACGACCCAACGCAGCGGCGTTGTGTAGAGCATTTCGCCAAGGCCGGTCAGGTATGTGCCTTCGCGCAGGATGACGGATGCGCCAGCCGGATCGCTTGTTACGGCAAGCCCTGCAATGGCCCATGCCGCAAGCGCGGTGATGGCCATGCCGCCGGACATTGTGCCGTAGACCTTATTCATATGGGCGCGAAGGCCCTCGTCGATGGCCGCAGAACGGACGCCGGGTGTGGCGGTCGCGTGCGGTGTTCTATAGTCAGCCATGAAATCCCTCCAAGGTTGAACGTGTCATACGTACGGGGCCGGTGGCTGCCGGCACTCCCTTGGGATAGGATATTGGCACGCTTCCCCTGTATTTCAAGCGAAACCGGACCGGTGACTGCCGATTTCCGCGCAAAATTGTCAGGAATGTCGCATCAGAGCGGCGCGGGTGCGCTAGCAGCGCGTCTGGCGGGGCAAATCCCACAGCGGACGAGCCGCTTCGAGTGCTGCATTCTGGCGTGAAATTCCCATGTCCTTGAGCTGGTGTGGCGCAAGGGCGGCCAATTCGCGGCGTTGCTTCCAGACGGTGAACGATGTCGCGATGATCGCCGTGAGGGATGTGCGAGGGGCGGAGCGTTGCGCGACGCGGACGGTGCTGAGGGAGAGAGTCATGTCGTGGCCTTTCGTGATGTGAATGCGGTTTTGTATTCGTTATGTTGATATATCGTTCAATTCGGGTGATAATGAAAATGAATGATTGAAAGATGAACTATCAAGGATAGTGATATGGCAAGAAATCTGGATATGACGGCCTTGCGCTCGTTCGCGACGGTGGCGGATGCGGGCGGCGTGACCAAGGCGGCGGGGCTTTTGAACCTGACGCAATCGGCAGTGTCGATGCAGCTGAAACGGCTAGAAGAAAGCCTCGATGTGCCGCTGCTGGACCGCTCATCGCGCCAGATTTCGGTCACACCGCAGGGTGAACAATTGTTGTCATATGCGCGCCGAATGCTGGCGCTGAACGATGAGGCCTTGCAGCGGATGACGGCGCAGGATTTCGAGGGTGAAATTACGTTGGGCGTGCCCCACGACATTATCTATCCCTATATCCCTCCAGTCTTGCGCCAGTTCGCCAAGGATTTTCCGCGCATGCAAATCCGGCTGGTCTCAGCCCCGTCCAAGGCATTGCGCGGCATGTTTGCGCGCGGGGAATGTGATGCGATCCTGACCACCGAGGCCCAACCCGGTCTGGGCGGCGAATCTTTGGTGACGCTCCCGCTGGTCTGGGTCGGGGCGGTGGGGGGCACGGCGTGGCGGCAGCGCCCGTTGCCTGTCGCGTTTTGTTCGAACTGTATTTTTCGGGGAGGCGTCTTGAAGCTGATGGATGACGCCGCGTTCGAATGGGACATGGTGGTGGAGACCGATTTCGATAGTGCGGTCGACGCTGTGGTCAGCGCCGATCTTGCTGTGCACGCGGTCATCAAGGGGGTCTATCCGCGCCAGACCGCACCGATCCCGGCGGAAGCGGACCTGCCAGACCCCGGCGAGACGCAAATCGTCTTGTATATGCAAGCGAAAGACGACCCCGTGCAGCTGGCGTTGCATGACCTGATACGTCATTCGTATCTATCCGAATGGGAACCCCAGAATACGCAGCGCCGCAGGGCTTGAAGTCTGGGCCGGGGGGTGGGGTCAGGGTGTGACGATCACTTTTCCGGTGCTCTTGCGGCTGCGCAACAGCTCTAACGCGTCGGCGGCCTGTTCGAGGGGCAACACATGGCTGACGTGCGGTTTCAGGCGGCCTTTGGCATACCAGTCCAGCAATTCAGCGAGGCTGTCGGACAATGCCTTCGGGTTGAATTTTAGGTATCCGCCCCAGTAAAACCCCATGACGTCGATGTTCTTGACCAACAGGTGATTGGCCGGAATTTGCGGCACATCCCCGCTAGCGAACCCGATGCACAGGATGCGGCCTTCGCGGTTGGTGGCCCGCATTGCGGCCATGAAACTATCGCCGCCTACAGGGTCATAGACCACATCCGCACCGCCCAAGGCGCGCACTTCAGCCGTTAGATCAACGCTGGCGTCAAACACATGATCCGCGCCCGCAGCTTGGGCGATGGCCAGTTTTTGCGGCCCGCGCGCGACAGCAATGACGGTCGCGCCAAGCGCCTTGCCGATCTCGACCGCCGTCAGCCCGACACCGCCGGCCGCGCCGAGCACCAGGAGCGTTTCGCCGCGCTGAAGTTTTGCGCGCCGCGTGAGTGCGAGGTGGGATGTGCCATAGGCCACCTGAAACCCTGCCGCGTCCCCGGCGGACATGCTGGACGGGATTTCTAGGCAGAGTGCGGCAGGAAAGGTGCCGTATTCGGCCAGACCACCCATGCCACCAAAGACCGCAACGCGCGTCCCGATTGCGGGTGTGGTTACGTCGGGCCCATGGGCCGTGACCGTGCCACAGACCTCCATTCCCAATGTGAACGGGGCGGAGGGCGTGTCCTGATAGGTGCCCTTGGCCATCAACAGATCGGCAAAGTTTAACCCGCAGGCGTCGATTTGCAGCAGCACCTCGCCTTTTGCGGGCGTTGGGGTTGGCAGGTCCGTCAGGGTGGGGGGGGTTGTCGTGTCCAAGACGTGATAGGCGCGCATGATCAGCTTTCCGGATTAAATTTCGTTCTGAATCAGTCATTACGGGCTGAGTCGCGCGATATCAACGCGTCCCTTGTTCAGCGATTTTCTGCCGAAACTATCCTTTTCGACAGTCTGGGACCCGCTGAACCTGTCCTAAAGGATAGCATTGGCCATGCAACCCTTGCGTGTTTTCGGGCCAAGCGGCCATTACCGACAGATCGCAGTAAAACCTGCAAATTGATCAGGCGCCTCGCCAATCCGGAGAATCCCGGCAACCGCGGGCCAAGAGTAGTAAGTTAGGAAAACCGATGAAGCATCCAGTCGACGTTCATGTTGGAAAGCGAATTCGCCACCGCCGTTGGGTGAGTGGCACAACGCAACAGCAGTTGGCAGACCAGGTCGGGATCAAGTTCCAGCAGATCCAGAAGTATGAAACCGGCATGAACCGCGTCAGCGCGTCAAGACTTTGGGACATTGCCCATTCGCTGGGCGTGGACGTATCGTTCTTCTTTGAAGGTCTGGACGGCGATTTGT
>CBFHGD010000116.1:0-5781 GCA_965655275.1 Octadecabacter sp.
CACCCACGGCATGATCCATAACATGGAATACACGGGCGTGTCCCTGCGGACGCTGCTTGGCGAAGCCGGCCTCGAAGCGGCTGGCGACCTGTCCGACAAATGGGTCTACGTGGAAGGGGCTGATGCTTCATCCAATGGCCGTTCCATCCCGATGGAAAAGGCGCTCGATGATGTCTTGGTGGCGTTCAAGGCCAACGGTGAGGCCCTGCGAATGGAACATGGCTATCCGGTGCGCCTCGTTGTTCCCGGCTGGGAAGGCAACATGTGGGTCAAATGGATCCGCCGGATCGAAGTCACCGACGCTGCAACAGAAAGCCGCGAAGAAACGTCTAAGTACACCGATCTTCATGAAGATGGCATTGCGCGCAAGTGGACATGGGTCATGGATGCGAAATCCGTGGTCACCTCGCCGAGCCCGCAGATGCCGATCACCCATGGCACAGGGCCACTGGTGATTTCCGGCCTTGCGTGGTCCGGTCACGGCCAAATCACGCGGGTCGATGTGTCTATTGATGGCGGGGCCAACTGGCAGACTGCCCGTCTCGGCAAGCAGGGCGATACGAAAGCGCTGACGCGGTTCTACCTCGATATGGAGTGGGACGGCAGCCCGATGCTGCTGCAATCGCGCGCGATTGATGAGACCGGTTATGTGCAGCCGACCAAAGACCAACTGCGCGAGATGCGCGGAGAGAACTCAGTTTATCACAACAACTGCATCCAGACATGGTTTGTGAACGAAGAAGGGATCGCCGAGAATGTCGAAGTTTCTTAAGATTTTTGCACCGGCGAGTGCTGGTGCCGCGTCCATGTTGACGCTGGCGTATGTTCTGGCGGACCAGTTTGTCGTTGATATTCCGGCGCCGGTCCGTGGCACGCTGGTTCAAGCGGCAAACGCGCAAGAGGCCGAGGCCCCGGCTGAGGATGTAACAGCCGAAGTCATGGACGGCGCGGCGTTGACGGCCCCTGAAGGCGGGTTTGGTCTGGGACGCGTGGCCCTGCCCGAAGAAATTGCAGCTTGGGATGTTGATGTGCTTCCGGACGGCCGCGGTTTGCCTGTCGGCAGTGGCGATGTCTGGACCGGGGAAGAAGTATTCGTCGATCAATGCGCGTCGTGTCATGGTGACTTTGCGGAAGGCGTCGGCAACTGGCCCGTTTTGGCGGGCGGGTTTGGCACGCTTGACCGCGAAGATCCGGTCAAGACCGTCGGGTCTTACTGGGAACATTTGTCGACGGCGTATGACTACATCAACCGCTCCATGCCATTTGGTAGCGCGGGCACGCTGACGCCGGATGAGACCTACGCGATTGTGGCCTACATCATGTATTCCAATAACATGGTTGGAGACGATTTCGTTTTGTCGAACGAGAACTTCCTTGAGGTCGAAATGCCCAACGCTGACGGGTTTGTGCTCGATGATCGCGCGGAGACTGAATATGCGCAATGGAGCGTCGAGCCCTGCATGACCGATTGCAAGGAGTCCGTGGAAATCACCATGCGCGCCTCCGTTGTGGACGTGACGCCAGAGGAAACGACACAAGAAGCGGACGTTGTTGAAGCGATCGTCGAAGAAGCGCCGGTCGTAAACGACATGGCTGTTGACGAGACGCAAGACGCCGAAGTTGTCGAAGCGGCGCTCGATCCGGCGTTGATCGAAGCGGGCGAAGGCACGTTCCGTCAGTGCAGTGCGTGTCACAAAGTGGGTGAGGGCGCGCGCAATGCGACGGGTCCGGTGCTCAACGGTGTTTTGGGAAACACGATGGGCACGGTCGAAGGCTTCCGGTATTCCAACGTGTTCAACGACGCAGCGGAGGCTGGTGAAATCTGGACGGTCGAGAATCTGACAGCATATCTGATGGACCCGCGCGGCGCGATGCCGGGCACCAAGATGTCGTTTCGCGGATTGCGCAACGAAGATGATGTGGCCGGTTTGATTGCCTATATCGAGAGCGTAGGTATGCAATGATCCGCAAACCGCTTCAGATTATAACGGCTGTCGCCCTGACATGCGGGGCGACGGCCGCGTTTTCCGAGGCGGGGGGCGATCCGGACCGCGGGGCAGAGATTTATGCGCAATGCTCGGCCTGTCACGAAATCGGTGCGGGGGCCAAGGATGGAATTGGTCCCAACCTCAACAGAATATTTGACCGCGCGGCGGCGAACGTCGCGGGATTCCGTTATTCCAGCGGGCTCGAACGGGCGGCGTCAAACGGGCTGGTTTGGGACTACGCATCACTGGATGCTTATATCGAAAACCCCCGTGCGCTTGTGTCCAACACACGGATGAGTTTTCGTGGTCTGGCTGATCCGCAGGACCGCAATGATCTGATTTCTTACCTGCGGGTTTATTCGGACAATCCGCAAAATATCCCCGAGGCCGCGCCGACCAGTGTGGCGGTTGACCATGAAGTGGCGCCGGAAATTCTGGCGATTGTGGGCGATCCGGCCTATGGTGAATACCTGTCGGGGGAGTGCACGTCGTGCCACCAATCCAGCGGCGCGGCGACCGGAATACCTAGCATAACCAACTGGCCGAGCGAGAATTTCGTGACGGCCATGCACGCTTACAAAGATGGCGTACGCGCGCATCCGGTGATGCAGATGATGGCGCAGAGGCTGTCAAACGACGAGATCGCGGCCTTGGCTGCGTATTTTCAGGACCTCGAATAATCGGTGTCCAATTAGGGAGGAAGTCATGAAATTTAACAGACGCTCATTCATGGGATCGGCTGTGGCTGCAACGGGTGTTCTTGCTGCACCCATGGTGCTAGCACAGGGCCGTCCGAAAGTTGTTGTCGTTGGTGGCGGTGCAGGCGGTGCGACCGTGGCACGCTATCTGGCCAAAGACAGCGAAGGCGCGATCGACGTAACGCTGATCGAACCGACGCGCCAGTATTACACCTGTTTCTTCTCCAATCTCTACCTCGGCGGCTTCCGCACGATCGAAAGCATCGGCCATTCATACGGCGGTTTGGCGGCTGAATACGGCATTAACGTCGTGCATGATTGGGCGACTGGCGTGGACCGCGACGCAAAAACAGTGACAACGGCAGGGGGCTACACGCTGCCCTATGACCGCCTCATCCTGTCACCCGGAATTGATTTTGTGGACGGTGCCGTGCCGGGTTGGGATGTGTCTGCACAAAACAAGATGCCACATGCCTATAAGGCAGGCTCGCAGTCCGAATTGCTGAAGGCCCAGATCGAGTCCATGCCCCAGGGCGGCACCTACGCGATGGTCGCGCCGCCCAACCCGTTCCGGTGCCCCCCTGGGCCGTATGAGCGGGTAAGCATGGTCGCCCATCTCCTCAAAGAGATTAATCCGACTGCAAAGATCCTGATCGCAGACCCCAAGGAAAACTTCTCGAAACAGGGCTTGTTCGAGGAAGGGTGGAACACCCATTACGCCGGTATGATCGAGCGGGTCGGGCCGGACTTTGGTGGCGCGAACGTCGAGGTTGACCCGGAAGCGATGACCCTGAGCATTGATGGCAGTGTCACGAATGTGGATGTGTGCAACGTCATTCCGGCGATGAAAGCTGGCCGGATTGCCGATATTGCGGGCATTACGGAAGGCAACTGGGCCCCCGTGAACGCGGCTGACATGTCCTCCAAAATGGACGAGAACATCTTTGTGCTGGGTGATGCCAGCGCGCAGGGTGACATGCCTAAATCGGGCTTTTCGGCCAACTCGCAGGCCAAAGTCTGCGCCAATGCAGTGCGCGGCGCGCTGACTGGGTCCACGGTGTTCCCCGCACGGTTCGCCAACACGTGCTGGTCGCTGATCGATACCAATAACGGCGTAAAGGTCGGGGCTACTTATGAGGCCACGGACGAAAAGATCGCCAAAGTGGACGGATTTATCAGCTCAACAGGTGAAACATCCGAGGTGCGTCAGGCGACGTTCGAGGAGTCCGTGGGTTGGTATGACGGCATTATCGCCGACATGTTTGGCTAGTGAAAAACGCGGGGTCTTGATTTGCATCAGGGCCCCGCACTGACTCGCTTGGTATAATCGCGCATCTTACTGGAGGAGATAACATGAAACATTTCATTATCGCGGTCGCCCTTAGCGTAATGGGCGCGTCTGCTATGGCGGAAGGGTCCACGACTTATTCATTTGACGGCACGTTCGAGGACGCGACGTTTTCTGTTGAAAGCGCGATTGTAGATAAGGGGCTGGTGATTGACTACGTAAGCCACACCGGAGAAATGCTGAACCGCACGGCCGAGGACGTGGGTAGCGATGTGGAGATATTTGCAGCCGCTGATATCTTCCTGTTTTGTTCGGCCGCGTTGTCGCGTCAGGTGATGGAGGTGGATCCGATGAACATCGCCCATTGCCCCTACGGGATTTTCGTCGCGGAGCGTGACGGCGAAGTCATGATCGGTTATCGGAACTACCCCGAAGGTGAAATGCAGGCGGTGCAATCCTTGCTCGATGACATCGTACAAGAGGCCCTCGGAGGATAAGACCCCTATGAACTATGCCGAGTTTTTTGACGCGCAGCTGAATGCGTTGCGCGATGAAGGAAATTACCGCGTTTTCGCTGATTTGGAGCGTAAGCGCGGGGATTTTCCGAACGCCGTGAACCGTGACGGGGATACCACCCGTGACGTGACGATCTGGTGTTCGAATGATTACCTCGGCATGGGGCAACACCCCGATGTGCTGGCCGCGATGCATGGTGCGATCGATGCCGTCGGTGCAGGGGCGGGCGGCACGCGCAACATTTCCGGCACGACGCATAATCACGTGCTGCTCGAAGCGGAACTGGCGGATTTGCATGGCAAAGAAGCGGCGTTGCTGTTTACGTCCGGCTATGTCTCGAATTGGGCTGCGCTGGGCACGTTGGCGTCACGCATCCCTGACTGTCTGGTGCTATCGGACGCGCTCAACCACGCCAGTATGATCGAAGGCATCCGTCACTCGAAGGCCGAACGCGAGATTTGGCGCCATAACGATGTCGCGCATCTGGAAGAATTGCTGGCGGCACAACCTCTGGATCGCCCCAAGTTGATCGCGTTCGAAAGCGTCTATTCGATGGACGGTGATATCGCCCCGATCGAGGCGATTTGTGACCTCGCGGACAAATACAACGCCATGACCTACCTTGATGAGGTCCACGCGGTCGGCCTTTATGGGCCGCGCGGTGGCGGCGTCGCGGAGGCGCGCGGTTTGATGGACCGTTTGACGGTCATTGAGGGCACGCTGGGCAAGGCGTTCGGTGTGATGGGTGGCTATATTACTGCGTCCACTGCGCTGTGTGATTTCGTGCGCTCCTTTTCCAGCGGCTTCATCTTTACCACTGCATTGCCGCCTGCGGTGGCGGCGGGGGCTGCTGCGTCTGTGCGCCACCTTAAATCCAGCGGAGCGGAGCGTGCGGTGCACCAGACCCGCGTGGCCCAGGTGCGTGCGCGGCTGGATGCCATCGGCATTCCGCATACGGACAATGACAGCCACATCATTCCGGTGATGGTGGGTGACCCTGTGAAATGCAAATACCTGTCCGATATCCTGATGCGCGATTACGGGATTTACATCCAGCCGATCAACTATCCAACGGTGCCAAAGGGTACGGAGCGGTTGCGGATTACGCCGTCGCCTGTTCATTCGGCTGCTGATATCGACCGGCTGATCGACGCGCTTGAGGATCTTTGGGCGCAATGCGAGCTGGCCCGCATCCCGATGGCCGCGCAATAGAGGTTTGACCTAGCGCAAATGCGGCCGTTCAGAGCTGTGTTACGAACGCGCGACGCAGAGGCGGGATTTGAAACATGGA
>CBFHGD010000117.1:0-5700 GCA_965655275.1 Octadecabacter sp.
TGACCTGCCGCAATCCCGGCGTTGACGTCGGCTGGCGCAACACCAACGGCAACCAGTCCGATAATTTCGACGGCATCGTGATCTGCGCTGGTGTGCGCAGCCGCGCGCTGGCCGCACAGGTCTGGGATCGCGTAAATATCTACCCCGTCAAAGGCTATTCGATCACCGTGAACATGGACGACGATGACAGCCGCGCCGCGGCCCCTTGGGTGTCCCTGCTCGATGACAAGGCCAAGATCGTCACATCGCGCCTCGGGCAAAACCGGTTCCGGGTCGCGGGCACAGCCGAATTCAACGGCTACAACAAAGATATCCGCAACGACCGGATCGAACCGCTGGTCAAATGGGTGGAAAACCTGTTTCCCGACGTCAGCACCGAGCATGCCGTGCCTTGGGCGGGCCTGCGCCCGATGATGCCCAGCATGATGCCGCGTGTTGGCCCGGGCAAAGCGTCCGGCGTGTTTTACAACACCGGGCACGGACATTTGGGGTTCACGCTGGCGGCTGCGACTGCCGAGCTCGCGGCGGATGCCGTGTTGCAAGCGACCCAAAGCAATTCTGTCGGGGCGCCTGCTGCCTAGGGCATATAGATTGTGGCAAACTCTGAGGGGCGCGAACGCGTTTCTCAAGAAAAACGCTGCCTCGCACGCCACCATTAGCCTCCTTAACGTAGGCTAATGGTGGGTGATAAGAGATTTGAACTCCTGACATCTTCGATGTGAACGAAGCGCTCTACCACTGAGCTAATCACCCGACCGATGCCGCAATACCGTTACTCTGCGGCTTGCGCAAGCGGGTCTTTGGGCGCGGTTTTGTCGCCCGTCGGGTGGCGTAATTTAATGTTCATGATCCGTGCGTTAGGCAGATCTTTCGCGCGTTTGACCATGACCTTGCCCAACGGCGGCACGACCAGTTCTTCACCGTCCGACAGCGCACGCCCCAGGACCGTCAACATCGCCTCGACCACAGGTTTTACATCTTTTTTCTTCATGCCGGTTTCGGTCATCACCCGTTCGATCAGTTCCGGCTTTTTGACGGGGGCCCCTGCAACCACGGGCTTCATGGCCTCAACCACCGTTGCCGTCGGCGCGACGGGTGCGGATTTAACGGGTGCGGTTGTCTTTGCCTTGGCGGGCTTGGTCGCGGCTTTGGGTGTCTTGGCCGCCGTCTTGGTGCTGCGCGTTGCCATTTTTTTCTCCGGTCTGTGCACGGGATTGTGCCTTTTTCCGAAACAATAGCGGCAAATCTGGCCCATTCCCACAGGAATAATAACGATTTCTGCCGCCTGTGGTATGCGATGCACGCCCCCGGCGGCCCTGCGCCTTGACCTTACCGGCATAGCTGCGAAACTGGCAGCTTACACGAAGGGGGACTAGATTATGACGAAATCCACACTTGTCGCCACGGCCATCGTAGTTGGCATCGCGACATCTGCGAGCGCTGGAAACATGGCACAACCTGTCATGGAGCCTGCAGTTGTCATGGAAGAAACGCAGGCCGCATCCAGCGCGACGCCGATGATACCGCTGATCATCTTTGCGATGATGGTCGCGCTGGCCAGTAACAGCTAACAGGTTTTTTTGCCAACACGCGGCTTGCTGCGAATTCTTGGCCACGAAAAAGGGCGCTGGGGTTTCCCGCAGCGCCCTTTCTTACGTCGATTTGTCCGGCTTAATGCGCAACGGCCCCTGTCCCGCCTTCCTTACCGCGTAAGGCGGCTTCGGCGGCGGCGGCGTCTTCAGCCTCTTGATCCCACTCGATCGGCTCGGGCTGACGTGTCAGCGCGTGCTTGAGAACCTCGGACGCGTGGGTCACAGGGATAATTTTCAAGCCCTCTTTGACGTTGTCGGGAATATCGGCGAGGTCTTTGACGTTCTCCTCGGGGATCAACACCGTCTTGATGCCCCCGCGAAGGGCCGCCAACAACTTCTCCTTCAATCCGCCAATCGGCATCGCATTGCCGCGCAACGAAACCTCGCCGGTCATGGCAATGTCCTTGCGCACGGGGATCTTCGTCAACACAGACACGATAGACGTGACCATTGCCAGCCCCGCGCTTGGGCCATCTTTGGGCGTTGCGCCATCGGGCACGTGCACGTGGATGTCGAGCTTGTCGAAGCTGGGCGGTTTCACACCGAGCTGTGGCGAAATGGAGCGCACATACGACGACGCCGCATCAATGCTTTCCTTCATCACATCCCCGAGCGTACCCGTCGTCTTCATCCGGCCCTTACCGGGCAGGCGCAGCGCCTCGATATTAAGAAGCTCACCCCCGACCGACGTGTAGGCCAGGCCCGTCACGACACCGACCTGATCGCTGTCTTCGGCAAGACCATAGCGGTGCTTTTTCACGCCAAGGAACTCGTCGATATTGTCTTCGTTGACGACAACCTTTTCGGCTTCCTTCTTGACGATCTTGGTCACGGCCTTGCGCGCCACTTTCGCGATCTCGCGCTCAAGGTTCCGCACGCCCGCCTCGCGGGTGTAGTAGCGGATCATCGCCGTCAGCGCGGAATCCTCAAGCACGAATTCCTTACTGTTAAGCCCATGGTTTTTCATAACCTTCTCAAGAAGGTGCTGCTTGGCGATTTCGCGCTTTTCGTCCTCGGTATAACCCGACAGCGGGATAATCTCCATCCGGTCCAGCAACGGGCCGGGCATGTTGTAGGAGTTGCTTGTCGTCAGGAACATCACGTTGGACAGGTCGTATTCGACCTCGAGGTAGTGATCCACGAACGTGGAGTTCTGTTCAGGGTCCAGCACCTCAAGCATGGCGGACGCAGGGTCGCCACGGAAATCCTGCCCCATCTTGTCGATTTCATCGAGCAAGATCAGCGGGTTCGTGGTTTTCGCCTTTTTCAGCGCCTGAATGATCTTGCCCGGCATGGAGCCGATATAGGTGCGGCGGTGACCACGAATTTCGCTCTCATCGCGCACACCACCGAGCGAGATGCGAATAAACTCGCGCCCCGTTGCCTTCGCCACGGATTTACCGAGCGATGTCTTACCCACACCAGGAGGGCCGACAAGGCACATGATCGGCCCCTTCAGCTTCTGGCTGCGCTGCTGCACGGCAAGGTATTCAACGATACGTTCCTTAACCTTTTCAAGGCCGTAGTGGTCGCCATCCAGAATGGCCTCGGCTTTGCCAAGGTCTTTCTTGACGCGGGATTTCTTGCCCCACGGGATCGAAAGGATCCAGTCCAGATAGTTGCGCACAACGGTGGCTTCCGCAGACATCGGCGACATGTTCTTGAGCTTCTTAAGCTCCGCGTCGACCTTTTCTTTCGCTTCCTTGGACAGCTTGGTTTCGGCGATTTTCGCCTCAAGCTCGGCGACCTCGCCTTCGCCCTCTTCGCCGTCGCCCAACTCGCGCTGGATCGCCTTCATCTGTTCGTTCAGGTAGTATTCACGCTGGGTGCGTTCCATCTGCGACTTCACGCGGGTCTTGATCTTTTTCTCGACCTGCAACACAGACATTTCGCCCTGCATCAGCCCGTAGACCTTCTCAAGCCGTTCGGAGACCGACAGCGTTTCCAGCAATTCCTGACGTTGGTTCACTTCGATTCCGAGGTGGCCTGACACCAGATCGGCAAGTTTCGCAGGCTCGCTGGCTTCAGAAACAGCGGACAGCGCCTCTTCAGGCACGTTCTTTTTCACCTTCGAATACCGCTCGAATTCCTTGGCGACGGTGCGCGTCAACGCCTCGATCGTCGTCATATCGCCCGGCATCTCGGTCAGGTATTCTGCGCTGGCCTCAAAGTATTTCGGATTGTCGATGAACCCCGTGATCCGCACCCGCGCGATCCCTTCGACCAGCACCTTTACAGTGCCGTCGGGCAGTTTCAGCAGTTGCAGCACGTTGGCCAACACGCCGGCCTTGTAGATGCCAGCCTCGTCCGGGTCGTCCACGCCGGGGTCGATCTGGCTGGACAACAGGATTTGCTTGTCGTCGGCCATCACCTCTTCAAGGGCGCTGACGGACTTTTCCCGCCCCACGAACAGCGGCACAACCATATGCGGGAACACCACAATGTCGCGCAACGGCAGTACGGGGTATGAGGGGCTTAATTTATCTTGCATGCTCTTTTCCTTTTTTGGCAAGACTGGCGGTCCCTCTTTGAGGCAACGCACCAATCTCCGGTCTTGGTTTTAACAAATGGGGGTCTTTCGCCCGCTTTCAACCAAAACCATTTCAGGTTTGCGTGACCTTGCCCGCCTATAAAGGACGCTGCAAGGCGGCAATCGGTCATTTCTGGGGATAACCTGCAGAAAGTCTGGATGTTTATTCACAACCAGGCGCGATCCTAAAGCGGATCAATATCCCCCTGCGCGCGGCCGGCATGGAAATCACTTTCCCACGCCGCAAAGGTGCCCGCCGCAATCGCATCCCGCATCCCCTGCATAATATCCTGAAAATACGTGAGGTTATGCCAGGTCAAAAGCATACCGCTGATCATTTCCTGGGACCGGAACACATGATGCAAATAGGCGCGTGAATAATTCCGACAGGTCGGACAGCGGCAGTTTTCATCCAGTGGTCGCGGGTCATCGGCGTGGCGCGCGTTCTTGATGTTCACAACGCCGTGGCGCGTAAACACCTGCCCCGTGCGCCCGGAACGGCTTGGCAAAACGCAATCCATCATGTCGATCCCGCGTTTCACTGCCCCCACAATATCATCGGGCTTGCCCACGCCCATCAGATACCGCGGCTTGTCCACGGGCAACTGACCCGGCGCAAAATCAAGACAGTCAAACATCGCGTCCTGCCCTTCACCCACGGCGAGCCCGCCCACCGCATAGCCATCAAAACCGATGTCGATCAACGCATCCGCCGATTGCTTGCGCAAGTCTTGCTCAAGCCCGCCCTGCTGAATACCGAACAACGCGTGGCCCGGCCGGTCCCCGAACGCATCCTTTGAGCGTTTCGCCCACCGCATCGACATTTGCATGCTGTCTTCCAGCCGCTTCCGATCTGCCGGCAGCGCGGGACATTCATCAAAACACATCACAATATCGGAGCCGAGCAGCGCCTGAATCTCCATCGAACGTTCGGGCGTCAGATTATGCTTTGATCCGTCATAATGGCTCTGAAACACCACGCCGTCTTCGGTCAGTTTGCGCATCCCCGAAAGGCTCATCACCTGAAACCCGCCCGAATCCGTCAAGATCGGGCGCGACCAGTTCATGAACTTGTGCAAACCGCCCAGCTTGGCGATCCGTTCCGCCGTAGGGCGCAGCATCAAATGGTATGTATTCCCGAGCAAAATATCCGCACCGGTTTCGCGCACGCTTTCGGGCATCATCGCCTTCACCGTGGCAGCCGTGCCAACGGGCATAAACGCAGGCGTTCTGATATCACCGCGCGGCGTGGAAATAACACCGGTGCGCGCAGCCCCATCTGTCTTTTGCAACTGGAACGTAAATGTGTTTGTCATTAGAGCCTCATACCTTCGCACCGCTTTTAGGCTGGCACGCGGGTAAATGAAAAGGGGACGACGCATGAGCGATGACAATATCATCCGCCTTGGCTGGGAGGAGTGGTTCGGCCTGCCCGACCTCGGCTTGCCCACGATCAAAGCCAAGGTCGACACCGGTGCGCGCACGTCTGCCCTGCATGCATTTGATATTGAAACCTTCGGCCCAGCGAGCGCCCCCAAGGTGCGGTTTGCCATTCACCCCGTCCCGGGCCGCGACGAC
>CBFHGD010000118.1:0-5659 GCA_965655275.1 Octadecabacter sp.
ATCTTATTTACAAGGGCACGGGGCCGTTTGGTTGCACGCCCCTTGTGCCCATAAACATAGGTTTGGCAGTCAATGGGGACTACAACCTCATAGATTCCGTCGTCTTTCTGGGAGATTGGAACCATACCCTTTGGTTTCAGAAATGCTAGTCCAGTGTCCGGTAAAATCAGACCGTCTTGTTCCTTAACAATCGAGTATTCAAATTCAGCGTGAGAGGTTGTTCGTTCTATTTCCGTAAAGCCTTGGACAATACTTTTTATGTGAGAATTCTTGACCAAGTTGGCCGTTTGCAGGAGGTCAGCGGAAAAGACACTGTGTACCATCCCAGCCATTCTAGCCGCTGTATCCCGGATAAGTTCCGGAAGGGCGTGTTCTGCATAGGCAGCCGCGAGATCTCGATCAGAACCTTGAACATTAAGCTTATCAAGTTCCTTTTCGAAAAGGTCTGGGTTGTTCTTAAGATGCTTAGCTAACAATGCCTGAGTGCGTGCCTCTGTAGAAAAGATGCCCTGAATTCCTTCGAAGAGTCTGTCACTGAGGCGAGACAGCTCCTGCCGCAAGAACATTGACCTCATTTCAAGGTGGGAGATAAACGGTGCCATGTCATTAGATGAAACAAGCTCGCCATGCTCTTTCTGGCGCAAATCGTGGATAAAACCTTGAGTTGCGTTTTCGAAGTCTGTTAGCACCTCATCTGCACTACGATCAGTATCAGTTGTAAGAAAGTTGGGCTCTGAACCATATTTCCGAGTAGTTGTTTGCTTAGGTGTTTTGTCCTTCGTGAACACCCAAATATGATGGTATTTTCCACGCTGGGTGCCGAAACCACGTTGGATCATCTGCCAAACATGATGTTGATCCTTACCTGCCAAAACTACCTCGCGAACTTCTTATGCTTCATCCGTTTAGGCTCCATCGCATCAGCACCCAAACGCTTTTTCTTGTCTTCCTCATAATCTTCAAAGTTGCCTTGGAACCACTCAACGTGCGCTTCGCCTTCGAAGGCCAGCATGTGCGTGCAAATACGGTCGAGGAAGAAGCGGTCGTGGGAGATGACCACGGCGCAGCCTGCGAAATCGACGAGCGCGTCTTCGAGGGCGCGCAGGGTTTCGACGTCCAGATCGTTGGTCGGTTCGTCAAGAAGCAAGACGTTTCCGCCTGATTTCAAGAGCTTGGCCATGTGGACGCGGTTGCGCTCACCGCCCGACAGGATGCCGACCTTTTTCTGCTGGTCGCCGCCTTTGAAGTTGAACGCCGAGCAATAGGCGCGCGAGTTCATTTCCGCGTCGCCCAGTTTGATAACCTCCGCGCCGCCGGTGATCTCCTCCCAGACGGTCACATCGCCGTCCAGCGCGTCGCGGGACTGGTCGACGTAGGACAATTGCACCGTGTCGCCGTAGGTCACTGTGCCGGAATCCGGTTCTGCCTGCCCCGTGAGCATGGAGAACAACGTGGATTTACCCGCGCCGTTGGGCCCGATCACGCCGACGATGCCGCCGGGCGGGAGTTCAAAGCTGAGGTCTTCGATCAGCAGCTTGTCACCCATGTGCTTGGTGAGACCGTCGACTTCGATCACCTTGTCACCAAGGCGAGGGCCATTGGGAATGATGATCTGGGCGCGGCCCATTTTCTCGCGTTCGGACTGATTGGCGAGGTCGTTGTAGGCCGAAATACGGGCCTTGGATTTGGCCTGACGCGCCTTGGCGCCCTGGCGCATCCATTCCAGTTCGCGTTCCAACGTGCGCTGTTTGGACTTGTCGTCGCGCGCCTCTTTTTCCAACCGTTTCGCCTTGGCTTCCAGCCAGCTTGAATAGTTACCCTCATGCGGGATGCCCGACCCGCGGTCGAGTTCCAAAATCCAACCTGTTATCGCGTCGAGGAAGTAGCGGTCGTGCGTCACGATCAGGATTGTGCCTTTGTAATCAATGAGGTGCTGTTGCAGCCACGCGATTGTTTCAGCGTCGAGGTGGTTTGTCGGTTCGTCCAGCAGCAACATGTCCGGCGCATCCAGCAGAAGTTTGCACAGCGCGACGCGGCGTTTTTCGCCGCCAGAGAGCGTCGTGACGTCGGCGTCATCAGCCGGGCAGCGCAAGGCCTCCATGGAAACGTCGATTTGCGCATCAAGGTCCCAAAGGTTCTGGGCGTCGATTTCATCCTGAAGCTGGGCCATTTCATCCGCAGTTTCGTCGGAATAATTCATCGCCAGTTCATTGTAGCGATCCAGAATGGCCTTTTTGCTAGCGACACCCAACATGACGTTTTCGCGCACGGTCAGGTTTGCGTCCAGTTCAGGCTCCTGTGGAAGATAGCCGACTGTGGCGCCTTCGGCGGCCCAAGCCTCGCCCTGAAAGTCCTTGTCCTGACCGGCCATGATCCGCATAAGCGTGGATTTACCCGTGCCGTTGACGCCCACGACGCCGATTTTGACGCCGGGGAGGAAGTTCAAGCGGATGTTTTCAAATACTTTTTTACCGCCGGGATAGGTCTTTGAGACGCCATCCATGAAGTAGACATATTGATAGGCCGCCATGATGCGCGCTCCTGCGTTTGATCACTGTTGGGGGGTGAATACGCGGGCGCGCAAGGCGGTGCAATGGGGGCAGGGGCGTCACGCGCTGCGCGGGTCAACGCGACGCTGTCTGTCTGCCAGCCAACGGTGGATTTCACCGGAAGGTTTGGGGCGGCTGAGCCAGTAGCCTTGAATTAGGTTACAGCCCATGGCGCGCAGGTTGTTGGCTGTTTTCAAATCCTCGACCCCTTCGGCGATTACGGTGAGGCCAAGATCATTGGCGAGCTCGACGATTTTGCGCACGATTTTGCGACTGGTTTCGTCGACCAACAGGTTGGTGATCAGGCCCCGGTCGATCTTGACGCCGGTGACGTCCAGTTCTGCAAGGTGGGCGAGCCCGGCGAAACCCGCGCCAAAATCGTCCAGATGCACCTGAAACCCTGCGTGGCGTAGGTCGCGGATGGCGGCGGCGTGGGATGATGTTTCCGTCGCTTCACCAAAATCGGTGGTTTCGAGGACTTCGATGGTGATTTGATCACGGCGCAGCCCGCCCGCCTCGACGCCCCAGACCAGTCGGCTGACAAAATCGGGATGTGACAGCAATTCTGGCGAGGCGTTGAACGCGATGCCGATGTTTGAAAACCCCGCTTGGTTCAGGGCGTGTTTTTCTTGGAGCGCAGCGGTCATCGACAACAGGTCAAGCGGACCCATCAACCCGAGGTCTTTGACCATCGGCAAGAAGTCGTCCGGGGGAATGATGCCGTCAACAGGATGATCCCAACGCACGAGCGTTTCCATGCTCATGATGCGGCCGGTTGTCAGGCAGAGCGTTGGTTGGAAGTGATAATCAATCGCGCCGGTGTCGATGGCATCGGTCAAGTCACCCGCGCGCTGGATCTGGCAGGCGTGTCGATCGTGAAGGTCTTCGTCGTAAAGCGCGACCTGGTTACGCCCGCCGCGCTTGGCCTCATAGAGCGCGAAGTCTGCTTGCACGAGCAGGCTTTCGGGGGTGGTCGTCAGGTCACTGGACAGGGCAGCGCCGATGCTGGCCGCGCAGTGCAGGCTGCGGCCCGTCCAATCAAACGGGGCGGCAATGGCGACCGACAGATCCTTGGCCAGAATTTCGAGGTTAAGCAGCGTGGTCATGTCGCGGCACACGACGACAAATTCGTCGCCCCCGACCCGCGCGACGATATCGCTGGACCTGATGTTCGATTTCAGCGCACGCGCGGTGTGCACCAGAACGGCATCGCCAGCCGAATGGCCGTGTGTGTCGTTCACGGCCTTGAAATTGTCGAGGTCGATATGCAGCAGGCCGACGGGCGCATGGTTGGGGTCATTGAGCGCGTCGTTGACGAAAGACAGAAATGCGGCGCGGTTCTGGACCCCGGTGAGCGCATCATGGGTGGCTTCATGTTCCAGCCGTTCACGGATGTCGAGAAGGTGCTTTTCCTGTGCGACCTGTTCAGTGACATCCCGGCACACAAGGATCGCGTTTTCGCGCCCGTCCGCAAACCGTTTGAAGGCAACATTGATTTGGTTCCAGAACATATGGCCGTCGGCATGCTGATTTTCAAAGAGCTGCAAGCGGGTGTTGGCAGGGTCATTGGAATCGTACCTGAAGGCTGTAATCTCCTCAGCGGTTGGGCCAACCCCGTCGGGAAATACGAATTCGAGCGGGTTGCGCCCGATGAGGTCTTCGGTAGGGTGGCCGTGAATGCGGCCGTAGGCCGGATTTGCCCAAATGATCCGCCCGCTCATGTCTTGAATAACAAGGCCATCGGACGCGGTTTCGCACGCCATTTGGTAGAATTCGGATTTTTGCAACGTCTTTATAACGTCGAGGCGGGCGGATTGGACGCAGTGTTGCAGTTCACCGTTCTCGCGCAGCAGCCGCCAGACTAGTGGCGTGAGGATGAGTGCGATGGCGCACAGCCCAAGAAATATAACGACAAAGCCCGCCACGCGTTTATTCCGCCCGATTGTTCAGCAGAGCCCTTTTAGGCCAGAGGGGTTTTTCCTTCGTTAAGGCTGCGCAGAAAACTACCGCCAATTGCCTTTACGTCGGGTGATGCGTAGAGGGTGGTCCATGTTGCGTCATGGTGTGCCATTTGCCCGCGCCGGTCAGGTTGTGGGGCTATTGGGCGGGTCGTTTGACCCCGCCCACGACGGGCATGTTAATATCACAAAAGCTGCCCTTGCGCGGTTCGGGTTGGATCGGATCTGGTGGTTGGTCAGTCCCGCCAACCCTTTGAAAAAACGTCAACCTGCGCCGATGGGTGACAGGTTGTCTGCCGCGCGCGCCATCATGCAGCACCCGAAGGTCGACGTTACGGATATCGAAACGCGATTGAGCACGCGCTACACCGCGCAGACCATTGCGGCGTTGCAAGCGGCCTACCCCGGAGTGCGGTTTGTCTGGCTGATGGGGGCCGATAATCTGGCGCAGTTTCATCGCTGGCAGGATTGGCATGACATTATGGCGCGGGTGCCCGTTGGTGTTTTGGCGCGGCCGGGGGACCGGATTTCGGCGCGCACGTCAAAAGCGGCGCAGATTTACCGCGCGGACCGGTTGAGCGGGCGGGAATCGCGGCTCTTGGGGCGGGCGATGGCGCCACGATGGTCCTTCGTGAACTTGCCGATGTCGCAAATGTCATCCACTGCGATCCGCGCAGCCGGTGAATGGTCCGGCGAGGCGTTGTGAGGGTGGTTTTGTGCGGGTAAGCTCATAAGATGTCCAAGATGTTAACACGCAGAGCTCTATTGGGCGGGCTTATGTCGGGTGTCGCAACAGCGGCGTTGGCCGAGGCACCCCTGAATTCGATGCGCCCGTTGGCGCGCGCCGGGCAATCTGCGGCCACAGCCGCGCCGGTGTCGAGCCCCATCCCGCGGATTGCGCCGCGCACCCGTGCCACCATCGAGCAGATCATCGCACAGGCCGATTTGGACGGCACAGTTGGCTGCGTCCTGAGCGATGCGCGCACCGGCGAGGTTTTGGAGCAGATCGATGCGGAGGTGGCGCTGCCGCCCGCAAGCGTAACTAAGGCGGTGACGGCGCTTTATGCATTGGATGCTTTGGGTGGTGCGTTCCGGTTTGTGACGCGTACTCTTGCCGTTGGCGGTATTAAAGACGGTATTTTGAATGGTGAT
>CBFHGD010000119.1:0-5617 GCA_965655275.1 Octadecabacter sp.
AATCGAGCAAAATCACTGTCTCAAGACACAAAAATGTAAACGCCCCTGTAAACGCGGGGCCTCAAACACGGCAAGGAGTGATGTAAGTGATTGTTTTTAAATGGAGGCGAGTACCGGAATCGAACCGGTGTACACGGATTTGCAATCCGCTGCGTAACCACTCCGCCAACTCGCCGCCTGTGGTCTGGGGTGCATTTAGCTGTGAACGCGGGGCGGTTCAATGGGGGTTTTTCGATCATTGCGTGATGCGCGGGGGCAGTGCCGCGATTTCAGGGGAAACGAGCGTTGCGGGGGGGCGGGGGCTGTGGCATTAAGGCGGCGTAGATTCTGAACGAAAGAGTTTAGCTCGTGGCCGATTACCAAACCCGCAGAACGATGATGGTGGACACGCAAGTGCGCCCCTCTGATGTTACAAAATTCCCGATTATCGACGCGTTGCTACATGTTCCGCGTGAAGAGTATGTGCCGGATGAGCAGCGCGAGGCGGCCTATATCGGTGAGAATATCGCCATTGGTGGCGGACGTGTTTTACTTGAGCCGCGCACGCTGGCCAAAATGCTGGACGCGGTTGATGTGCAGCCATCGGATGTGGTGCTGGATCTGGGGTGCGGCCTTGGATATTCGACGGCCGTTCTTGCGCAAATGGCGGATTTTGTCGTCGCTGTTGAGGATGATGCGGACCGCGCCCGGGAAGCCCAAGCCATTCTTTCGGCGCAAGGTGTTGATAACGCGGCTGTTTTTGAAGGCCCGTTGGATGAGGGTGCCGCCAAGAACGGCCCCTACGATGTGATTATTTTACAAGGCGCAGTTGAACAGATTTCTGATACACTGATCGCGCAGATCAAAGAGGGCGGGCAGATTGTCGCCATTTTTGCAGAAGGCGCCCTTGGCGTTGTGCGGATTGGTAGCAAGATTGACGGCGTGATGAATTGGCGCATGTCGTTCAACGCCAGTGCTCCGGTGTTGCCGGGGTTCAGTAAGGACGTAGAGTTTTCGTTTTAGGAATGTCTGCGTTTCGTGACCGTATTTCGTGCCGGTAATTCGTGACTGTATAAAGGAACTTGAGATGACCCCGAGCCGCCTGTTTGTCGCAATCTGTGTGTCGTTTCTGATGGCAGTGTCGCCTGCGCGCGCCGAATCCCTGGCGGATGCGTTGCGCGATGCCTATCACAACTCGGGGCTTCTGGATCAGAACCGCGCGGTGTTGCGGGCTGCTGATGAAGATGTGGGACAGTCATTGGCCGCGCTGCGTCCGGTCATTTCATGGCAGGCACAGGCGGTATATTCGGATTCATCCGCGATCCCGTCCTCTGCGATTACCGATAATCTGACAGGATCTGTCGCGATCAGTGCGAGCCTTTTGTTGCATGACGGTGGGGCCAGCGAACTGGCGACAGAGGCGCAAAAGGAATTGGTGCTGCAAACGCGTCAGGGGCTTGTTCAGGTGGAGCAGCAGGTTTTGCTCCGCGCCGTAGATGCCTACATGAACGTGCGCCGCACGTCCGAGTTTCTGGCCTTGCGTCGCAGCAACGTCGGGGTGATCAGCCAGGAACTGCGCGCCGCGCGGGACCGGTTTGACGTTGGCGAAGTGACGCGCACGGATGTGTCATTGGCCGAAGCACGCCTTGCCGCCGCGCGCAGCCTTTTGGCGGCCGCCGAAGGGCAGCTTGCCCAAGCCAACGAGGAATTTCGCGCGGCCGTGGGCCGTGCACCAGGACGTCTGGATGTTGTGCCGCCCGTCGCGTTGCAGCGTGGCCTTGAAGATTCGCGCGCCTTCGCTGTGCGCCGCCATCCCGATATCATTGGCGCCCAGCATGGCGTAACAGCGGCCGAGCTGAACATCCGCCGCGCAGAGGCGGCGTTGAACCCGCGGTTGAGCCTGAACGGATCCGTGTCTCTTGATGAGAACGGGGACAACGCGCAAAGCCTCGGGTTGACCTATGGCGGCACAATTTACCAGGGGGGGCAGTTGCAATCCCTCATCCGTCAGGCGCAGGCGCGTCGCGATGCGTCGCGCTCCGGTTTGCTGATCACGACCCAAGGGGTGAACCAGAATGTCGGCAACGCCTTTGCGGTGCTCCGCGTGGCGCAGGCCAGCCGCGAAGCATCCGATTTGCAAATTCGCGCCGCGCGCACCGCGTTTCGCGGCGTGCGCGAGGAGGCAACGCTCGGCGCGCGCACCACGCTGGATGTGCTGAACGCGGAGCAGGAGCTGCTTGACGCGCAAGCCAACATGATTTCAGCGCAAGCCGATGAGGTCGTTGCCAGCTACCGTGTGCTGTCGACCATGGGCTTGCTGACCGCGGACCACCTGAACCTTGGTGTGCAAACCTATGACCCGGCAGCCTATTACAACCTTGTGAGAGAAGCGCCCGCGGGCTTGTCAGACCAAGGGCGCGCCCTTGATCGCGTTTTGCAATCTATCGGAGAATAGATCAAATCCCGACTATCGGTTGTTTGGTAACGCCTTGCGGGTTAAGCTGGAGGCCTGAGGCGAAAGCAGGATAAACAATGTCCGACCCCGTTACGAATGTCGAAATCGAGGATGTTTTATCCTCCATCCGCAGGCTTGTGAGCGATGGAGAGAAGGCACATACGCGCGATTTTACGACCGATTCCGCGCCAACGCCCGAAGGAGAGCCTGCCCAGCAGGCTACGCAGGACCCCGCTCCTGAGTCAGGGCCCGCAGCTACCGAATCAAATCAGGACCGCCCCGAACGTCTGGTGCTGACGCCCGCGTTCTTGGTGGTTGATGGTGATGAGGCCAACGATGCACCGGACGGATCGCAATCCGGGGCGACCCCTTTAGAGTTGACGGGTGCCATTCTGGCCGAGGCTGACGACGACATGGCTGATGTCGACGTGGCCGATTCTACGGATGAGGCAGATGACGCGGAGTTGGAGGTCGGGGACCTTTCGGCTGCGGATACGCTTGAAGACGCACCGCTTCAGGATCACACCGCAACGGACGCGCCGGTCGCACAAGACGCGCCTGCTGAAACGACCGACCGGTCCAAACTGGTCGCTACGATCGCCGAACTTGAAGCGGCAGTTAGCTCGGACTTCGAAGATTATGAACCCGATGGCAGCGAAGCCATGGGGGAAACGATCATGTGGCCCGGCGCGACTGCACGGCGGTCCCATGGCGTAGAAGACGCGCAAGCGGTTGATCCTGATAGTGACTATTCAGACATGGGGTCAGACATGCAAACGGACATCGGTGATGTGCCGGGAGAGCCGATCGCCTTCGAACACCGCATGGATGAGACGCAAGCGCCACAAAATTCATCACAAACAGACACGCCGAACGACGCACAGGACGACGGGCAGGGCCCCGCAAGCGCGGACGTATACGCCGACGATGATCTGGATGACGATCTGGACGATTTGCTGGATGTCGATGGTGCGCAGCTCGACGAGGTGGCGTTGCGCGCCTTGGTGTCTGAGGTTGTGCGTGAAGAACTGGCCGGTCCGATGGGCGAACGGATCACACGTAATGTGCGCAAGCTGGTCCGCCGTGAGATTTACCGCATCCTTTCAAGCCAAGAGTTTGATTGACCGGAATCCGGCCGGTGCACGTTAAGCCCGGAAATCGTGAATTTGAGACCGCACCGGCCGCGTTCCGGGCCTGGCTTTGCGACGGGGTGTTTGGAACAGCACCATGAACACACCTGCGCATCTGATTTTCGGCCTCACGGCGTTTGGCAAGGCAGATGGACCCAAGGTGACAGCAGCGGCTTTCGGGGGGGCGTTGATCCCCGATCTGTCGCTATATCTGCTGGCAGGCTGGCAGTTGTTTGTGCTGGGTGCTGACCCGCAGGTGATTTTCGGAGAGATGTATTTTTCGGACGCGTGGCAAAGCATCTTTCGCGTCGACAATTCCATGGTGCTTTGGGGGTTCGGATTGGCGCTGGCCATCGCTGCACGGTCGGGCTGGGCGATTGCCCTATGTGGCGCGGCCACCTTGCATCTGGGGTTGGACTTTCTGCTGCACCACGATGACGGGCGGGCGCATTTCTGGCCGATCACCAATTGGGTTTTTTCCAGCCCTGTCAGCTATTGGGACCGCGATCATCATGCGGGGATCATCGGGCCTGTTGAAATCGGGGCGTCGCTGTTGATGTGCGCGGTGTTGTGGCGGCGGTTTGTCCGTTGGCCAATGCGCACCGTGATTACGGTGGTTGGACTGGCAGAGGCCGCGCCGGTCTTCTTCTGGATATTCATCTTTTCACAAGGGTAGCCCATGAAAAACGCGGCCCCGAGCAGAGGGCCGCGTTTTTGGCAGTCTTTTTCGATGTGGTCAAACGGGCTTAAGCGGCGCGAACTTCCTGTTCGGCGGCTTCGGCAACGGCGCGACGTTCGCTTTCTTCGCGCGACAGCGCGACAGAGGTGCGCACACCTTTGCCAACGAAGTCCATAAGGCCCGTCACCACGCGTTCGTTGGGATCAATGCCAGCGCAAGACAGGACTTCGCGACCATCGCGGGACCGCGCCCAACGCGCGATCTGCTCTGGTCCGTTGCCATATTTCTTGTCATCGGCAATGGCGTCATCCAATGCAGCCAGAACCACAGCCGCAAATAGCTTGCGTGCCCGGTTGCCTTGTTCGTTATTAAACGCTGTGCCGTCGACGAAATCTCGCATATTCGGTCCTTGTAATTAGGCGTGTGGCCAGTCAGGTTACTGGGCGTAGGGCCAGTCAGTTGTTTTTGATCTTGCAACCGGACTGAGTGGCAATATGCCCTTTCCTATTCGATTCGGGGACCTTCTTTTTGCATGGCTGGCATGCATTTTATGCATACCTATCCCCGTTTGTAAACAGTATCTGGTTGGCTTGTGTGCTATGTCAGCCCAAGATATAGGGTCGGACATCGAACCTTCAACCTTTTGACACTTTTCGGACACATTTGAACCATGGCAAAAATCAACGGCAACGAAATCCGCATCGGCAACGTGTTGGAACATAATGGTGGCCTTTGGGTCGCAGTGAAAACGGACCATGTAAAACCCGGTAAAGGTGGCGCGTTTGCGCAGGTCGAAATGCGCAACCTGCGCAACGGATCGAAGTTGAACGAACGTTTCCGGTCCGCCGATAAGGTCGAGAAGGTTCGTTTGGAGCAAAAAGATCAACAATTCCTTTATGAATCCGATGGAATGCTGACCTTCATGGACACCGAAACCTATGAGCAGATCGAATTACCTGCGGAACTGCTGGGCGATCGCCGCCCGTTCCTGCAAGACGGCATGATCGCTGTGGTCGAATTTCATGAGTCAGAGGCGCTGAATGCCCGGCTGCCGCAAAAGGTTGTCTGCAAAATTGTCGAGACCGAACCCGTTGTGAAGGGGCAGACGGCTGCGAATTCGTTCAAACCGGCCATTCTGGACAACGGCGTGCGCGTTATGGTGCCCCCGTTTGTGGGGCAGGACGAAGACATCGTCGTGAACACCGAAACGATGGAATATGCTGAACGCGCCTAAGCTCAATAGGGCGGCCAGACGTTAAAGACGGCGCAGGGTTGCTGTGTCGGCCTGCATGTCATCCGTCGCGCGGTCAAACCGCAGATGGGCCAGCGCCCGCCCGCCTGATTGGGTATAAAGCGTTCCGGCGGGTTTGCCGT
>CBFHGD010000120.1:0-5453 GCA_965655275.1 Octadecabacter sp.
TGTTACACACATCACCGGCGGTGCGGAGGCCAAAACCTTCCAGCCCATGAACGTGAATTTCGGCCTGTTTCCACCCGTCGAAGGCCTCAAATCCGGCCGCCGCGGCCGCAAAGACCGCTACAAAGCCTACACGGACCGTGCCAAGGCCGATTGGCAGGCCTGGCTGGGACAATCCGTGCTGGACCTCGCATAATCCGCGCGGCTAGGCTGGGGCCATGGCCGATCAAACCAAAATACCCAAACTCTGGACCCCGCGCAGCGTGCAGGAGACGCAAGACATCTACGCGAACTGGGCCGACACCTATGAAGACGACGTGACAGCGCTGGCCTACGCAACGCCCGACCGGATTGCACAGGCCTTGCTGGGGCTAAGCCCCGATCTTGGCCAACCTGTCCTTGATTTTGGATGTGGCACCGGCCTGTCCGGTGCGGCCCTGCACCGCCACGGGTTCACCACCATCGATGGTACGGACATTTCCCCGCAAATGCTGGCCCATGCACAGGCAAAATCCCTGTATCGCACCTTGTGGCTCGGCACGCCGGGTAAGGCCGACGTGGCCGCAGGCGATTACGCCATCATCGTCGCAACAGGCGTGATCTCGCTCGGCGCGGCACCGCCCGATCTGCTAGCGGTGCTCATGGACGCGCTGGCACCAGGTGGCCTGTTGGCGTTCAGCTACAATGACCCGACGCTGGCCGACCAAACCTATATGGACGCGCTCGACACCCTGCTGACCAACGGCACCGCCAGCCAGATGTTTCGCGCCCACGGCCCCCATCTGAGCGAACAGGTCACCGGATCGGATGTCATCATCCTGCGCCGTTCATGATCACCCGTTTTGCGCCGTCCCCGACCGGCCCGCTGCACCTCGGCCACGCCTATTCCGCGCTCCTCGCGCATGACATGGCGATGGAACACGGTGGCGATTTTCTGTTGCGTATCGAAGATATCGATCAAACCCGGGCCCGCCCCGAATGGGAAGCGCAGATATATGAAGACCTGCGTTGGCTTGGCCTATGGTGGCCGACCCCCGTGATGCGCCAATCGGACCGTCAATCTGTATATGATGACAAACTGCGTTGGCTTTGGAACCACGGCTACGCTTTTGCCTGTTCATGCACGCGCCGCGATGTGCTGGCGGCGGTTGCGGCACCGCAGGAAGGCGCGTTGATCCTGACCGGCCCGGACGGGATGATCTACCCGGGCACATGCCGCGCCAGGACCAGCCAATCAAGCACCGTTCCCTTCCCGGAAGACACCGCGATCCGGCTGTTGATGGAGGCGGTCGCGCGCAAGAAGGGCAGCCCCCTAACGGGCAGCAATGTCTTTTCGTTCAGTGAAACCGGCGCGGGCCCGAACGGTGAGTCCGGCCTGATCGAATTCACCACCCAAGATGCAATCGACACCATCGGTGACATCGTTCTGGCGCGCCGCGACATGGGCACGTCCTACCATCTATCCGTCGTTCTGGATGACGCGGCCCAAGGCATCACCCATGTGGTGCGTGGGCAGGATCTGTTCGAAGCCACGAAAATCCATGTCATCCTACAGCGGCTTCTAAACCTTCCCACGCCGACCTATCATCACCACAAGCTCATCCGCGACGATCAGGGCAAACGGCTTGCCAAACGCGACGACGCCCGCGCCATCGCCAAATATCGCGCGGACGGCGCCAGCCCCGAGGACATCCGCCAGATGGTCGAGCTCTAACGCGCCCCGCTTCATCTGGCCAAATAAACTCAATCCGTTAGTCGACCTCAGGCGCCATCAGCTCGGTTTCCTCACCCGTCGCCACGGACGTGTAAAAACAGACCCGCCGGTTGGTGTGGCACGCCGGCCCCGTCTGGCGCACAATGGCAAGCAGGCAATCGCGGTCACAATCTATGCGCAAATCCACCAACGCCTGCACGTGACCAGACGTTTCCCCCTTAACCCAAAGCGCCTGACGGGACCGCGACCAGTAGGTGACGCGTTTGCTCTTCAATGTCTGCGCGACCGCCTGCGCATTCATCCACGCCATCATCAACACCTCACCGGTCAACTCATCCTGGGCGATGCACGGGATCAACCCGTTGGAATCATACGTCAAAGTTGCGGGATCGAAGGGCATGGTGTCTTTTCCTTTGGCAAGTCGTGCGCGCAGCCCTATTTAGGGGGGGACAGCGGTAAAGGCAAATTCATGAGCAGTGACAGCGATCTGATCAATCTCTATTCCAGCCGCATTCTCGGGCTGGCGGCAGATATCCCTCATCGCACGCGTCTGGACGCACCTGACGGATCGGCAAAACGACGCTCGCCGCTCTGTGGGTCGACGGTGACGGTGGATGTGAACCTTGCAAACAACGTCATCACCGGCTTCGGGCAGGACGTGAAGGCCTGCGCATTGGGTCAGGCCGCGGCCGCAGTGGTTGGGCGCAACATCATCGGGTGCAGCGAAGACGAGGTGCGCAACGGGCGCGACCAGCTGCATGATATGTTGAAATCAGGCGGCCCCGTGCCGCTGCCCCCGTTTGATGGACTTGAGGTCTTGGGCCCTGCCGCCGAATTCAAGAACCGCCACGCGTCGATCCTGTTGGCGTTTGATGCCACGCTGGACGCGCTTGCCGACGCCCGCGACGCCAAAACCGCGTAACCTCTCTCCGACAAGAAAAAACCGCCGCTTTCCGGGACAGTGGAAAGCGGCGGCAGATATACGTTTCGTGTGGGACCGGTTGATTTCGGGAAAGGCAGGCTCCCGGACGGTATAGACAGGCAGTGTCGGACGTCAGCAGATCAAAGTTGGGACAGTGGATCTGGCATTACCGGCACGAAACGCGTAGGCAGACAGGTCGTTGGTTTAAAAGAGGTTCGGCAGGCTCAACGCCGCGAAAAGCATCACAACAAGGGCGGCCATTCCGAGGGCATCGGCGATGATCGTGTCGGATGACCGGACGATGACACCTTTGATTTCTTTGGCCATTGTGTTGCTCCTCTATGCTGATCTCCTTGTTGCCCCTTTGTTCTCATTAACCAAAGCGCAATGCAAGAACTTTTTAGGAACAAAAGCGAACAAAATGTTCAATCTCTCCCTAACCTACTGAAATCAAACGAATAGCTTTGTCCTGTTCCATAAGCCATAAAAGAACACGCGCGGCCTTGCCGCGTTCTCCTTCCAGCGTTGGGTCGTCTATCAGCAGCTTGCGCGCGTCCGTTTGGGCCAACGCCATCAGCGCGGTCTGACGCTCGAGGTCCGCAATGCGAAACCGTGGTAACCCCGATTGCGCGGTGCCAATCACATCCCCCGCCCCGCGCATGGCGAGGTCTTCTTCCGATATCCGGAACCCGTCTTCCGTCTCGCGCATGATCTCCAACCGCTGTCGCCCGCTTTCTGTCAGCGGCGCCTGATACATCAGCAGACAGGTCGATTTTGCCGATCCACGCCCGACCCGCCCGCGCAACTGGTGCAACTGCGCCAGCCCGAAGGATTCCGCGCGCTCGATCACCATGATGGAGGCATTGGGCACATTCACCCCGACCTCGATCACCGTCGTGGCCACCAGAACCTTCGTATCACCGGACACAAATCGCGCCATCGCCGCGTCCTTGTCAGCAGGCGGCATCTGCCCGTGCACCAGCCCGACAACACCCTCGCCCAACGCGGCGCGCAGGCGTTTGAACCGCTCTTCAGCCGCGGTCATGTCGCTGACCTCGGATTCCTCAACCAGCGGGCACACCCAATAACATTGCCGCCCTTCAGCCACCGCTGCGCGCAACCGGTCCACCACCGCATCCATTTTGGACGTCGCCACCAAGGCGGTCGTCACTGGCGTGCGACCGGGCGGTTTTTCGTCCAGCACACTCACATCCATGTCGCCGTATTGTGCCAAGGCAAGGCTGCGCGGAATCGGCGTTGCTGTCATCACCAGCACATCGACCGACGTGCCCTTGGCGCCCAACTCCATCCGCTGTGCGACGCCAAACCGGTGCTGTTCGTCGATGATCGCCAGCCGCAGATCATTGAACACCACATCCTTCTGGAACACCGCATGCGTCCCGACGAGGATTTGAATATCACCCGCCGCCAACGCCACCAGCTTTGCCTTTCGCTCCGCCCCTTTGTCGCGCCCCGTCAGCAGCTCCAGCACCACGCCCGCGTCCTCGGCCAAGGGGCGCAATCCCTCAAGGTGTTGACGCGCCAGGATTTCTGTCGGCGCCATCATCACACCCTGCCCGCCGGCTTCAACCGCGTTCAGCAACGCCATAAGCGCGACCAAGGTCTTGCCCGACCCCACATCGCCCTGCAACAGCCGGTTCATGCGGTGGGGCTGCGCCATATCTGCCGCAATCTCGTCCACCGCCCGCGTTTGCGCGCCCGTCGGAGAAAACTCTAACGAAGCCAAGACTTTACGCTGTTTTTCACCATCCCCCGCCGTTATCCGCCCCTTGCCGCGGCGTTGCTGCGCGCGCGCCAAGGCCAACGTCAGCTGATGCGCCAGAACCTCGTCGTAAGCCAGACGTTGGCGGGCGGCCGCCGTTGGTGACAGTTCAGCCGACGACAGCGGGCGATGCGCCTGTTGTAACGCCACGTCCCACTCCGGCCAGCCCTCGCGCGCGCGCAACGCGGGGTCAATCCATTCCGGCAAATCGGGCAGCGCGCCCAACAAATCTGCCGTGGCCTTGAACATTGCCTTTTGCGTGATGGTCCCTGTCAGCGGATACACCGGCTCGAACAACGGGATCTGCGCAGCCTCATCCGGCGTCAAAATATGATCGGGGTGCACCATCTGGCCGACCCCGTCGAATAATTCGACCTTGCCGGACACCACCCGACGCTGGCCCGTCGGCAGCTGCTTGCGCAAATAGTCCCCGTGGCTGCGGAAAAACACCAGTTGGAAGGTCGTCTGCGCGTCTTCGACCGTCACGCGGTAGGGCCTGCCGCGCTGGGACGGCGCAGTATGTTCGCCCACCGTAACCTCAACCGTGCAGACCGCGGGCGCCTGAACCTCGAGGATCGACGCACGCCGCCGCCTGTCCACACCCGAATGGGGCAAGGTGAACAGCAAATCGCGCGGCTTTCCGATATGTGCGGCACCCAGTGCCTCGGCTGATTTCGGGCCAATACCGTCCAGCGTTTCTAGGCCGCCAAACAGCGGCCACAACACCTCCGGTCTACCGGCAGGCGCGCTCATGCGCCTTGTATCAGCGTCAGCCAGCCGTCCTCATCCAGTGTTTCAATGCCCAGTTCGGCCGCCTTTTTTGCCTTTGATCCCGCCCCCGGCCCCGCGACGAGCAGATCCGTTTTGGCGCTGACCGACCCGCTGACCTTCGCGCCCAGATTTTCCGCCCGCGCCTTCGCCTCCGCCCGCGTCATCTTTTCCAGCGTTCCGGTGAAAACGACAGTTTTGCCTGCGACGGGGCTGTTCGAGGTCGGCTTCGCCGCGTCCTGCGGGCGCAATTGCGCAACCAGACGGTC
>CBFHGD010000121.1:0-5424 GCA_965655275.1 Octadecabacter sp.
TTTGCGCGCAGGTGTCGGGGTCGTCCCCCCAGCCGTTTTCGAAATCGCCCTGCACGGGCAGGCCTGTGGCTGCGACAAGGTCTTGGGCGTGGGCCAGGGCCTCGTCGCGCGATACGCCAAGCCCGTCTGAGCGACCCAGCGTGAAGGCATGTGCGGCCGAGGAGGTGGCAATCGCCTGCGCCCCAAGGGATTTGAGGACTTTGGCTGACCCGATGTCCCACGCATTGGCGAGGATGAAGGGCTGGCCGGGCACATGAAGGTCGCGAAAGCTGGTCATGGTGTCATCCTTTGTTCTTCGAATTGGCTTCGCCAATCCGATCCGCAGCGCAAAATCGCGGCAAGAGTGGGGCGCTGCCCCGTCCTTCGGACTCCCCGCGGTATTTACGAGCCAAAGAAGGCCAATGCGGTGTGTGTCAGGTCGCGTGGTTGGCCGCGAAGCCGAGTAGGGTTTGCAGGGCGGTTTCGTAGCGCGCATCGTCGATCGTCATGGCAACACGGATATGGCCAGCGGCCGCCTGTCCGAAGCTTTCACCGGGCATGGTGGCGATGGCGTGTGTGTCAAGCAGGGCATTGGCGAAGGCATCGCCTGACATGCCGGTGGCGCGGATATCAAGCATGGCATACATCGCGCCCTGGCTGGGGCTGAGTTTGACGATGTTCTGGCCCGCCAAGAGGCGATCCGTGATGTCGCGGCGGCGTGCGAAGGGGGCGGCGACCTCATCTTCCAGAGGCGCACCTTGGGTCAGGGCAAAATGGGCCGCGTCCTGAATGTATCCCGGCACGCCGTATGTCGTGTGGGTGGAGAGGTTGACGAGGTTTGCGATCACGCTGGCAGGGCCGCACACCCATCCGACACGCGACCCGGTCATCGCGTGGCTTTTGGACATGGACCCGACAACCAAAGTGCGATCTGCCATGCCCGGAAGCGCGCGCGGGCTGATGTGTTCACCTTCCCAGACTTGAGTGTCGTACACTTCGTCCGAGATCAGCCAGAGGTCATGGTCCATGCAGACCTCTGCAATACCTTGTGTTGTGGCCGCACTGTAGACCGCACCTGTCGGGTTGTTGGGGGTGTTCACCAGAAGGGATTTTGCGCCCTCCGCGTATTTGGCGATATCGCGCGCGCGGGGCTGAAAGCCGTTGTCGGCAGAGGCGGGCACCGCTTGCGGGACAGCGCCGATTGCGCGGATCGTGCCCGGATAGGTGGCATAATAGGGTTCGATATAAAGGGCCGTATCGCCTTCATCGCAGACGGCGTGATGGGCAGCAAAGAGGGCCGACTGCCCCCCCGGCGTGATGACGATATTGTCGAGGGTGGTAGGCACGCCGGTGCGGGTCTGGATGCGATCAGCGACAGTTGCGCGCAGTGCGCTGGTGCCGGGGACGGAGGCGTAGCCGGTGTGACCGTCCATTGCGCTGGCGTGCATCGCTTCAAGGATGCTGGGGTGGGTCCGGATGTCATGTTCACCGATCGTCAGTTCGGTGATGGATTGCCCTTCGGCGATCATGGAGCGGGCTTTGGCAAAGACCTCCCAGCCATCAGAGCCGCCGGGGGTCAGGTGTGTGATGCGATGTGACATTTTCATGGCTGCACGTGACCAGCGCCGCGCCAGAGTGTCAATCTCGGAATGGGGGTTTTCGTGCGTGGACAGGCGTGGCGGCAGGCGGGTTGCGAGCGTGCTGGAGTGGCCGTGATCGGACTTCGTACTGACGGTCGCGTTTGGCAGTTGTGGATCAGGCTGTGGCGCAGAAACAACGGCGCGCAACCTCAACACCCTGCGCAGGCTTGTCGAAATGGTGCGTTGACCTCTGCACGATCTGGCGGCTATGCACGATCCATGAACCGCATTTGCATCATCTGCTGCATTATTCCCTGCTGAGTTAAGTCGCGGGCTGCTGTTTCACGTTTCTTCCCATCGCTGAACTTGCTAAGTCCGCGGGCAACCCCCCGTAAGAGGCGCATTATGGCTATCCAACTTTACAACACGAAAGCCCGCAAAAAGGCCGAGTTCACTCCGATCGACCCGCAAAACGTGCGCATGTATGTCTGCGGACCAACGGTGTATGATCGCGCCCACCTTGGAAATGCGCGCCCTGTTATCGTATTTGACGTGCTGTTTCGCCTGCTGCGCCACACCTATGGCGCGGATCATGTGACCTATGTGCGCAATTTCACCGACGTGGACGACAAGATCAACGCGCGCGCAGCCGAAAGCGGGCGCAGCATCGGTGAGATCACCGCGCAAACGACACAGTGGTATCTGGATGACATGGCGGCTGTGGGCGCGCTCGAGCCTACGCATATGCCGCGCGCCACACAATACGTCGCGCAGATGATCGCGATGATCGAGGATTTGATCGCCAAGGGGCATGCCTACGAAGCCGAAGGGCATGCGTTGTTTCGGGTCCGGTCTTACAAAGACTACGGTGCCCTGTCGGGGCGGTCTGTTGATGACATGATCGCTGGGGCGCGGGTTGAAGTCGCGCCCTACAAGGAAGATCCACTGGATTTCGTGTTGTGGAAACCGTCAAGCGAGAATCAGCCGGGCTGGGACAGCCCGTGGGGGCGTGGACGTCCGGGGTGGCACATCGAATGTTCTGCCATGGCGCTGGATTTGCTGGGCGAGACGTTTGACATCCATGGGGGTGGCAATGATTTGCAATTCCCGCACCACGAAAACGAGATTGCGCAGTCCACCTGTGCCGGCCACGGGTTTGCCAATGTCTGGATGCACAACGAGATGTTGCAGGTCGAGGGCAAGAAGATGTCCAAGTCCTTGGGCAATTTCTTTACCGTGCGGGACCTGCTGGATCGCGGGGTGCCGGGCGAGGTGATCCGCCTCGTGTTCTTGATGACCCATTACCGCAAACCGATGGATTGGACCGAAGTAAAGCAGGCGGAGGCGGCCAAGACACTTACGGAGTGGCTTGATGTCTTGCGCAAGCACGGGTTTTCGGCTGCGATGGTTGCCACGCTGAAAGCGTCGGGTGATTGGGTTTGGGACGCGGAATTGATGGGCGTTCTGGGCAATGATCTGAACACGCCGGGGGCTTTGGCGCGTATGCACGTGCTGGCCAAGGCGCGCACGGCCACAGGTTTGGTGCCGCTGGCCCATGCGCTGGAAACACTTGGTCTGGTGAACGACTGGGCCGTGCTGGACGCCGCACCGCAGGGCGGGCCTGCGCTTGCCGAGTGGATTGCGCCGGTGATTGAGCAATTGATTGCCGCGCGTGGTGCGGCAAGGGCCGATAAAGACTGGAGCGAAGCAGACAGGTTGCGGGATGTGTTGAACGCGGCGGGCGTGCAGGTAACAGATGTCGCAGGCGCGGCAAGTTGGCAGTTGGGTCCTGATTTTGACCCTGCGGTTTTGGAAGGGCTAAGACCATGAGCAAAGAACGCCTTTACCTTTACGACACCACTTTGCGCGACGGGCAGCAGACACAGGGTGTGCAGTTTTCGACCGATGAAAAGCATGCGGTGGCTGCTGTGCTGGACCAGCTTGGGGTGGATTACATCGAAGGCGGCTGGCCCGGGGCCAACCCGACGGACAGCGAGTTTTTTGAAAGTGCGCCCAAGATCCGCGCCATGATTACGGCGTTCGGCATGACCAAACGTAGCGGGCGGTCCGCCGAAAACGATGACGTTCTGGCTGCGGTGATGAATGCGGGCACGCAGGCGGTGTGTCTGGTCGGCAAGACCCATGATTTCCATGTAGAAACGGCGCTGGGGATTTCGCTGGACGAAAACGTCGAGAACATCGAGGCCTCCGTGGGCCATATCGTGACGCAGGGGCGCGAGGCATTGTTTGACGCCGAACATTTCTTTGACGGCTATAAGGCCAACCCCGCCTATGCGATCCGCGCTGCAAAAACCGCCTATGAGGCCGGTGCGCGGTGGGTCGTGTTGTGTGACACCAATGGCGGCGCGTTGCCCCACGACGTGTGCGCCGCGACCAAGGCATTGATCGATGCAGGCGTGCCGGGCGATCACATCGGTATTCACACGCACAACGACACCGAAAACGCGGTGGCCAACAGCCTTGTTGCGGTGGCGGTCGGCGCGCGCCAGATACAAGGCACGCTGAACGGGCTGGGCGAGAGGTGCGGCAACGCCAACCTGACGACGCTGATCCCGACGTTACTGCTCAAACAACCCTATGCCAGCCAGTTCGAAACAGGGGTCAGCATGGAGGCGTTGAAGGGGTTGCGCAAAGCGTCGCGGCTGCTGGATGAAATCCTCAACCGGGTGCCGCATAAACAGGCAGCCTATGTCGGCAGTTCGGCGTTTGCGCATAAGGCAGGGTTGCACGCCAGCGCCATCGCCAAGGATCCCACGACGTATGAACACATCGACCCCGCGCTGGTCGGCAATGCGCGTATCATCCCGATGTCCAATCAGGCGGGGCAATCCAACCTGCGCGAACGGCTGATGCATATGGGGCTGGACGTGCCCAAGGGCGACGCCGCCTTGCAACGCATTCTGGACCGCGTGAAAGACCGTGAGGCGGCCGGCTATTCCTACGATTCCGCGCAGGCGTCTTTCGAGGTGCTGGCGCGCGAGGAGCTGGGCCTGATGCCCGAGTTTTTCGAGGTGAAACGCTACCGCGTGACGGTTGAGCGGCGGCGCAACAAGCGCAATGAAATGGTGTCGCTGTCGGAGGCTGTCGTGGTGGTGAAGGTTGACGGGGAAAAGACCCTGTCGGTCTCTGAAAGCCTTGGGCCGGACGGGTCGGACCGCGGCCCTGTGAACGCGCTCAGCCGTGCATTGATGAAAGACCTCGGGCGCTACGGCGCGCATGTCGCGGACATTCGCCTGACGGATTTCAAGGTGCGCATCACCAATGGCGGCACCGAGGCGGTGACCCGCGTCATCATCGACAGCGAGGACGGGCAGGGGCGCACGTGGTCCACCGTCGGCGTCAGCGCCAACATAGTGGACGCAAGTTTTGATGCCCTGCTGGATGCGATCCGCTGGAAACTGGTGCGCGACGGGGCGGTGGTGTGAGCTTTCAAGCCTGCGCTGCGATCGTCCAGAAGGGCGACCCTGACCGGTTTCTGGCAACGATGGCGGCGCCGGTCGAGGCGCGCCGCGTGCTGTTTCCGATCTATGCTTTCAATGTCGAGGTCGCGCGTGCGCCTTGGGTGTCGGACGAGCCGTTGATTGCCGAGATGCGGTTGCAATGGTGGGCCGATGTTTTGGACGAGATCGCAAGCGGTGGGCCTGTGCGTCGTCATGAGGTGACAGATATGCTGTCGGGGGTGTTGGATGCTGAGGGCGCTGGTCTGTTGCAAGCCTGCGTTGAGGCCCGCCGCAAGGAGGCCCACCGGGAGGTGATCGGGTCGCGCGATGATCTGTTGACCTATCTTGAGGAGACGAGCGGGACGTTGCATCACGTGGCGACCCGTGCGCTTGGCGCGCGCGCG
>CBFHGD010000122.1:0-5039 GCA_965655275.1 Octadecabacter sp.
TGCACGAGGGTCTGACCTTCCGACAACGCCACATGCCCAAGCTGCCATGCCTGTGCCATTTGTCCGAACAGCACCTGTGCAACCTCGCGCTTACTGGCATAGTTTTGCAGGGTCGCGCTGGTTTCGGTGTCCGCGTTCAGCACGGCGATCCCCCCCGCAACAAGCCCGTCAACGATAGAGGCCTTTTCGCGCGCAATGCCCGTGATGTCGTCAAAGGCTTCCAAATGTGCGGCTGCGACCGTGGTCACCATGGCCACATGGGGTTGCGCCATCCGCGACAGCGGCGCGATTTCGCCGGGTGCGTTCATGCCAATTTCGATCACCGCGAAATCCGTATCGGCGGGCATGCGCGCCAGTGTCAGCGGCACACCCCAGTGGTTGTTGTAGGACGCTTCGGCGGCATGGGTCCTGCCCTGACGCGCCAATACGGTGCGCGCCATTTCCTTGGCTGATGTCTTGCCGACCGATCCGGTGATCGCCAGCACGCGCGCGGAGGTGCGCGCACGCGCCGCCTGCCCCAGCGCCTCAAGCGCGGTCAGCACGTCGGGCACAATCAACAGCGGCGCGTCTTCGGGCACATCATCGGGGCGATGGGTGACAAGTGCCGCTGCTGCGCCCTTGTCTAAGGCCATCTTGACAAAATCATGGCCGTCGCGCTCCGCCTTGAGCGCAACAAACAAATCACCCGGCTCGATCGTGCGGGTGTCGATGGACACGCCGTCGGCGCGCCATGTGCCGCGCGTCGTTCCACCCGTGGCGACAGTGGCGTCTTGTGAAGTCCAAAGGGCCATTCAGAGATCTCCGTCCAGCGCGCCAATCGCCACGCTTGCCTGCTCCACATCGTCAAAAGGCAGCACATCATCGCCGATGACCTGTCCGCTCTCATGTCCCTTGCCCGCGATAAGCAGCGCATCCCCGGGGCCAAGGGCATCGACACCGCGCAGGATGGCTTCGGCGCGGTCCCCGACCTCGATCGCGTCCGCACACCCGCCCATCACGGCGGCGCGGATGGTTGCGGGATCTTCGGAGCGCGGGTTGTCATCGGTGACGAAGACAACGTCCGCGTTGTCCGCCGCTGCCTGCCCCATAAGCGGACGTTTGCCTGCATCGCGATCCCCGCCAGCGCCGACGATGGCCACCAGTTTCCCCATAACATGCGGGCGCATCGCCTGAAGCGCGGTCGCCACGGCGTCCGGCGTGTGGGCGTAATCCACAAAGACCGACCCGCCGTTTTTTCGGGTGCCGGCGTGCTGCATCCGGCCGCGCACGGTGCTCAGGTAGGGCAGCGTGTCAAACACTTCTTCGGGGTCACCGCCCGCGGCAATCACAAGGCCGGCGGCCAGCAACACGTTGTCGCCCTGAAAGCCCCCGATCAGGTTCAGGCGGGCGGAGTGCGTCGCGCGTTGCCAATCAAACAACAGCTCCTGGCCCGTGGCATCAAAGCGCTGTGCAGTCAGGCGCAAACGCGCGTCGGGGTGGCAACCCACGGTGATCGTCTCGATGCCGCGCGCCTGCGCCAGCGCCACAACCTCTGCCCCCTTGGGGTCATCAAGGTTGATAACCGCAACTCCGTCTTCGGGCAGCAAACGGGTGAACAGGCCCATCTTGGCGTCGAAATACGCCTCGAATGTCTGGTGATAATCAAGGTGGTCTTGCGTGAAATTGGTGAACCCTGCGGCGGCCAGAACGACACCGTCAAGGCGCCGTTGATCCAGCCCGTGCGATGAGGCTTCCATCGCCACATGGGTCACGCCTTCTGCTCTGGCCTGCGCCAGCGCGCGGTGAAGGGTGATAGGTTCGGGCGTTGTGTGCTTGAGCGGAAAGGTCCATGCGCCCTCGATGCCCGTGGTGCCAAGGTTAACAGCGGGCAGATCCATTTCCACCCAGATCTGGCGGGCAAATGTCGACACAGAGGTTTTGCCGTTGGTCCCCGTCACTGCGATGACGGTTTGGGGATGCGCGCCAAACCACAGCGATGCAGTTTGCGCCAGCGCCTGACGCGGGTCTTCGGCAATGATAAGCGCTGCGTCGCTTTCGCCCAGTTCATCAGCTGCAATTTCCGCGCCCTGCGCGTCGGTCAGCACGGCGGATGCGCCCATGCGAAGCGCGTATTGGATGAACGCGGCGCCATGCACTTTGCTGCCGGGAAGTGCGAAGAACAGCGTGCCGTCACGCACCTCGCGGCTGTCCACAGTGAGGCCCGTAATATGCGCCTCCTGCCCGCCTTGTGCATGCAAGCCAAGGCTCGCAAGGGATGATGTTTTATGTCCGGCAGCGCTGCTCATGTCCGACCTCTGTTAATTCGAGGTCAGTGTTACACCTGTTGGCGTCAGGGTTTCAACGTCTGGTCGCATCCCCAAAAGAGGGGCGACGCGGCGGATCATTTCGGCGGCCACGGGAACGGCGGTCCAACCGGCAGTGCGGCGCTGCTCGCCCAGGGCTTCGACGCTGGGTTCATCCAGTGTCACGATCAACACATAGCGCGGGTCAGAGGCCGGAAAGACAGATGCGAATGTCGCGATGGTGCGGTCGTCATAATAGCCCCCCGTGGGGCGCGGTTTGTCGGCGGTGCCGGTTTTGCCGCCCACCTCATAGCCTTCGACATCCCCGAACGACGCGGTGCCTTCGGTTACGACTGCGCGCAACATGTCGCGCGCAATTGTGGAGACCTGTTCGGACACAACACGTTCGCCGTATTGCGGCCCGTTCTGGCGCTCCAACGTCGGCTCCACCCGGTAGCCGCCATTCAAAAGGCTGGCGTACGCGGTGGCAAGATGGACAGGAGACGAACTAAGCCCGTGCCCGTAAGAGATTGTCATCGTTGAAATTTCCGACCAGTTCGGCGGCAACAACGGGTCCCCCGTCGGGGCCTCGACCATTTCAACGTTGGTGTGGACAAGAAAGCCCAGCGAGCCGAGGAAATCACGCTGGCGCGCGGCACCGATCATCAATGCGATGCGCGCTGTGCCGATGTTGGAGGATTTTACGATCACGTCGGTGGCCGACAAGGTTGCTCCGTAATCATGGAAGTCGCGGATGCGGAAACGGCCCCACTGCAAAGGGCCTTGCGTGTCGATCATCGTGTTGGCGTTGATCAGGCCAAGTTCGACACCCTGCGCCACGGTAAAGATCTTGAACACCGACCCCAGCTCGTAGACACCCTGCACCGCGCGGTTGAACAACGGGCTGTCGGACTGGTCGCCTTCAAGCAACACGCGCGGGCGGTCGTTTGGGTCGAAATCCGGCAGGCTGACCATCGAGATAATCTCGCCTGTGTGCACGTCCATCAACACCGACGACGCGCCTTTGGCGGACATCAACATCATCCCGCCCTGAAGCACCCGTTCGCTGGCCGCCTGCACGGTGAGGTCGATGGACAATTCCAGCGGTGCGCCTTCGTTGGCCGGATCCCGCAGAAAGTCGTCAAAGAACTTTTCGACGCCGGCAATGCCGATCACTTCGGCGGAATTTACGCCCTCGCGCCCGTAGGTCGCGCCGCCAAGGATGTGCGCGGCAACCGATCCGTTGGGATAGAGGCGCATTTCACGCGGGCCAAACAGCAGGCCGGGGTCGCCAATGTCATGGACGGCCTGCATCTGTTCGGGCGAAATTTCGCGGCGGATCCATAGGAAACGACGCTCTCCGGTGAAATCTTTCAGCAACTCCTCGGCGTCCAGCTCGGGGAAGATCGCGGCCAGATCGGTTGCGGCCTTAGCCGGGTCGATCATGTCGGGAATTTGCGCATAAAGGCTGTGCGTGTCGAGGTTCGTGGCCAGAACACGGCCGTTTCTATCAACGATATCAGCGCGCTGCCCGATAATCGGGGAACCGGCAGCCTGCGCGGTGGGTTCTTCGGGAACAGTGCCTGCCAGCATGCCCATGCGCGCGCCAATCACCAGAAACGCACAGAAAAACGCAACGCCCATAACCAACAGACGCCCTTCGGCGCGGGTGCGGGCGCGGTCGCGGTCGTCCTCATGGCGCAGTCGGATGTTTTCAGCCTCGATCGCGTCGGGGTTTTCCCCCTGCGCACGGGCCTTGAGGATACGGGCAAGCGGGCGAAGCGGCGTGCGGATCATTGGCTGACCTCTGGTGCGTTGTCGGAAGAAACTTCGATGGAATTGGAGATGTCGAACACGATCTGGGTCGGGTAAGCCACCTGTTCGATGCGCCCGAAGGCGTCCGGCATCAGCGGCAACAGGCCCAGACGGTCAAAGTTGAGCTCGGCTAGATCGCGCAAACGGTCGGGGCGGTTAAGATAGGCCCACTCCGCCTCAAGAACATTCAATCTTTCATGGGCGACACCGATCTGGCGATGCAGGTCGCGCACTTCGCGCAGGGAGGCTTGGGTGTCGTAGTTTTCATGATAGGCCCAATAGGCAAGTCCCATGACCATAAAACTAGATAAAAGGTATAAAACAGAACGCATTAGCGGGACTTTCTTAGAACAGGCATACCAAGTTTCGTGCGGTCAACTGCGGCCGCGGGGGCGTCGGTGCGCCGCGCGACGCGCAACTTTGCAGAACGGGCGCGCGGGTTTTGCGCCACTTCTTGCTCGTCCGGCCCGACGGCTTTCTTGGTAATGACGTCAAAGGCAGGCACGTCTGCCTCCAGCACGGGCGCGTAACGATTGGCATTGCCTTGCCCGCCCGCACGTTGCTGCAAGAACCGTTTCACCATGCGGTCTTCCACGGAATGAAACGTCACTACGGCGAGGTATCCGCCGGGCTTCAGCGCACGCTCCGCCGCCTCAAGCCCTTGAACAAGCTGGCCATATTCGTCGTTCACCGCGATGCGGATCGCTTGAAAACTGCGCGTCGCGGGATGGCTTTGGCCGGGTTTTGACCGCGGCAGGCACCCTTCGATCAGCTTTGCAAGGCGCAGGGTGGTGGTGATTGGATCACGCTCGCGCTCGGTGACGATTTTTCGCGCAATACGCCGTGACGCGCGCTCTTCCCCATACGTAAATAGAATGTCAGCAAGATCGGTTTCGTCCGATTCATTGATAATATCAGCTGCACTTTGTCCCTCCTGTCCCA
>CBFHGD010000122.1:5049-5281 GCA_965655275.1 Octadecabacter sp.
CTGTCCCATCCGCATATCCAGCGGACCCTCTTTCATAAACGAAAACCCACGCTCGGCCTGATCGATCTGCATGGATGACACACCAAGGTCCAGCACGACCCCGTCTAAATCTGATGCGATCGCGTCAAGGTTGGAAAATGTATCTTCTACGAGCTCAATTCGGGGGTCAGCGACCGCCCATTGTGCCATTTTGAATACGTCAGGATCACGATCAACGCCGATTACCCTGTCG
>CBFHGD010000123.1:0-249 GCA_965655275.1 Octadecabacter sp.
CCTGCGTCACGTCCAACACCCCCAGCACAGACACCAGCGAGCTGTCTTTCACCATCGCGATGAAATCATTGCCAAGGGGCGGCAATATCCGGCGGAACGCTTGCGGGAATACAATAAACCGGAACCGGTGCCAGCGCGACAGACCCAACGCCTCCGCCGCCTCGATCTGGCCTTTTTCGATGCTTTGCAATCCGGCGCGAAACACCTCGGCGATAAAGGCCGAATAACCGATCGTCAGCGCGATAATCG
>CBFHGD010000123.1:259-5212 GCA_965655275.1 Octadecabacter sp.
TCACGGTTGCGGATAGGGTCGAACCCGACCCAACCCGTAAGCCAGTTGAACGCCAGCACCATCGCGGGCGCCAAAACAAACGCCACATATAACAGCAGCACGATGATCGGCACACCGCGCACCACTTCAATATACAGCCGCGCGGTCTGGCGCACCGCAATCCAGCCACTCATCGACATCAAGGCCAGCCCCAGCCCGATGGACGCTGCCATAGCGAAGCCTACAAACGTCACAAACAACGTGATCCTGATGCCCTTGGACAGCGTCGCCAGAACGTCCGAATACAAATCATCCGCGACGACCTGCCAAAAGAAATAGCCGCCCACCGCCAACACGATGAGCAGCCAATACGGGAAATCCCGATCCTGTTCAGGCGACATCATAAGGCGTCACCGGCGCGCCGCGTTACTGACCCAACTTATACTCAAGGAACCAGTAGGTATTGAGCGCATCCATCGTGCCATCTGCCTGCATATCGGCAATCGCGGCGTTGATCGGCTCCACCAGATCGGAGCCTTTGGGGAAGATGAACCCGAAGTCCTCGGTGCCCAGCTTTTCGCCCACAACCTTCAGCCCGCCATCGCTCGCCTCGACGTACCCTGCCGCCGCGACGCCGTCTGTCAGCACCAGGTCAACGTCGCCGTTGCGCAATGCCGCAACGCCTGCGCCGAATGTTTCAAACAACTGCACGCGCGGGTTGGCCTCATCCCCGTCCAGCACGTCATAAACGGCCACATAAAACGGCGTGGTGCCCGGTTGCGCGGCGACCAACAGGTCCGCATCCGCCGCAAAGCTGGCGGCATCCATGAACCGTTCTTCATCGCCGTGCACCAGCATCGCCATTTCCGACGTCATGTAACTGTCTGAAAAATCAACAACTTCAGCGCGATCTTCGCGGATGGTGATGCCCGTCATGCCCATATCGAACTGGCCTTCGGACACCGCAGGGATCATCGCATCCCATGAAATCGTCTCATAGGTGATCGTGGCGTTCAGCCGCTTGGCCACTTCCACCATCGCGTCATATTCCCAGCCCACCGCGTTGCCATCCGCGTCCATGAATTGCAGCGGCGGGTAGGCGTTTTCAGTCGCGATGACAATCTCGCGCCCCTCCAGATTTGGCAGGTGCCCGTCGGCCAGTGCGGTTGTAGCAAACAGGGCGGCAGCGGCGGCAATCATATGGGTCTTCATGGCAGTCTCCGATGGGTCAGGGTCAATATCGCGGCAAAGTATGGCGCGCCGCGCGCCAGTGGCAATCCCCTAGACGCCGCTAGGCGCCACAAACCGGACAGTCGGGGCGCGGGTTCATGACGATAACCCGCGTTTCCGCATACAACGCGTCATAGATCAGCAACCGCCCGCGCAGCCCTTCGCCCGCGCTACAAATCGCCTTCACCGCCTCCACCGCCATCATCGACCCGATCACACCGGGCAGCGGGCCAAGCACCCCGCCTTCAGCACAGCTCGGCACCAGCGCCGCGTCTGGTTGTTCGGGGAAAACACATTTAAAACAAGGCGTTCTATGGGCAGGATCATAAAGGCTGATCTGCCCCTCCCATTGGGTCAACGCCGCCGCGATCAACGGCACACCTGCCGTGACGCAGGCTTTGTTCACCAGATACCGCGTGTCGAAATTGTCCGTTCCGTCCAGCACAAGATCATACTCCGCCACCAGTTCCGTGGCGAAATCCGCGCTGATGCGGCGGTTATACGGCTTCACCGTCACAAACGGATTTTGCGCGCGCACCGCCTCCACCACGGACTGCACCTTGGGCATCCCGATGCGCGTATCCGTATGAATCACCTGCCGTTGGAGGTTGGAATTTGATACAATGTCATCGTCAATCACCCCGATCGTGCCGACCCCTGCCGCCGCAAGGTATTGCAACGCCGGCGCACCAAGCCCCCCAGCCCCAACGACCAGCACCTTGGCGTTTTTCAGCGCCAGCTGCCCTGCCCCGCCGATTTCACGCATCACGATATGGCGCGCGTAGCGCTCCAGCTCCGCGTCGCTGAACGGCCCTGCATCGGCGGGCGGTTCATAGTCGAACGCCGGCGCGCCGCTGGCCTTCGCGCGCACACGTGACAGCAAATAAACATATCCATACACCGCCAAACCGCTACAAAAGACAAATATCCACAACGCAGCTTCGCGCCCCGTCGCTTCACGCACCACGTGGCCATCTGGCAAAATGATGTGCAGCGCGATCACCGCGACCAGCAACAGCGCAACCAAAGACCAGCGCGCCGACTTGGACATCCCTGCCGCCCAGCCGACCCCCCAAAGCGCCGCCGCCATGCCTATGACCAAACCCATACCGCGCCCCTATTTCGTTCCGGTGGACCCGAATCCACCCGATCCGCGTGAAGTGCCGTCCAACGGCGCAACCTCGAACACGGCCTGCACCACGGGCGCGACGACCAGCTGGGCAATCCGCATCCCGTGGGCAATTTCAAACGGCTCCGCGCCGCCATTCTGCACGATGACACCCAGCGGCCCGCGATAGTCACTGTCAATCGTTCCGGGGCTGTTGGGCAGCGTAATCCCGTGTTTCAGCGCCAGCCCCGAGCGGGGCCTGACCTGCACTTCGTATCCGTCAGGGATCGCCAGTCGCAGACCCGTTGGCACCAGCATTCGCGCGCCAGCTTCTAGCCTAACTCCCTGACAATCCTCAAAATTCGCACGCACATCGGCCCCCGCCGCGCCCGTCGTGGCATAGTGTGGCAGGCCCAGTGCATCATCGAACCCGTCGATCCATTCATACCGGATCGTCACCATCAGCCCAGCGCCTCGACGATCTTATGCGCCAGCCGCAGCGCAACCTGATCCTTGCCCATTCGCGGCCAATCCTCCGCACCCTGCGCCGTAATCAGCACAACGTCATTTTCGCGCCCACCCATGATGCCCGTGCCCGGTGACACATCATTCGCCACGATCCAGTCACATCCCTTGCGCAGCCGTTTCGCCGTTGCGTTTTCCACCACGTCCTGCGTTTCGGCCGCAAACCCGACGACCAGCGCAGGCCGCGTATCAGACGCACAAACAGTCGCCAGAATGTCGGGGTTTTCGGCGAATTCGAGCACAGGTAACCCCTTGCCATCCTTCTTTATTTTCTGATCCACCTCATTGGCCATCCGCCAATCGGCCACCGCTGCGGCGAACACACCCGCATCCACATCCTGCACGGATTGCACCGCCTCCAACATCTGCGCCGCGGTCTGCACCGCGATCAATTCCACGCCCATGGGCGGCGCCACATCCGCTGGTCCGCTCACAAACGTCACGCGCGCGCCCAGCGTCAGCAAGGCCTGCGCAATCGCCGTGCCCTGCGCCCCGGACGATCGGTTCGCGATATAGCGCACAGGGTCAATCGGCTCATGCGTCGGGCCTGATGTGACCAGAACATGCTTGCCATTCAGCGGCCCGTCCGCCAGCGCCGCTTCAATTGCGCCGACGATCTCCATCGGTTCAGCCATCCGGCCAAATCCGAATTCACCACAGGCCATATCGCCCTCATTGGGGCCGCACGTCAAAATACCATCCTGCGTCAAGGTCGCCAAATTGCGCTGCGTTGCCGCATGCTCCCACATGCGCACGTTCATCGACGGCGCAATCAACACCCGCTTGTCCGTCGCCATCAACAACGTGGACGCCAGATCGTTGGCATGACCACCCGCCATTTTCGCCATCAAATCCGCCGTCGCAGGCGCGACAACCACCAGATCGGCGGCACGGCTCAGCTCGATATGGCCCATCTCGGATTCATCATTCAGGTCGAACAAATCCTGATAGACTTTTTCCCCCGCCAGCGCCGACACCGACAAGGGCGTCACAAATTCAGCCGCCGCGCGGGTCATCACGGGCGTCACCTCGTGTCCGCGTTCGCGCAGCCGCCGGATCAGATCAAGCGCTTTGAACGCGGCGATCCCGCCCCCGATAATCAATAGAATTTTCTTGCCAGCCATCGCGTCCGCGCCTCCGATTAACGGCTAAACACTAGGCCGATCATCCCCAAAGGGCCAGACACGAAAAAGCCGCCCGGATCACGGGCGGCTCATCGTCGTGTTGTGCGATCAGTTGAGGAAGTGATGCACTTCGCGGCTTTGCCCCTCAAGGCTTTTGCGCATCTTGCCAAAGGCCGCGGCCTCAAGCTGGCGCACCCGCTCCTTTGACAACCCAAGCTCGGTGCCGAGGCTTTCCAGCGTGCGGGGATCTTCGCGCAATTTGCGCTCCCGCACGATGAACTGCTCGCGATCATTCAGGCTGGTCAGCGCGGTCAACAACCACTGGCGCAGGGTCTCCGTATCATGGGAATTTTCAACCGTTTCAGCGGCTTGCATGCCGTCATCCTCAAGCGCGTCAATCCACTCGCGCCCCTCGTCTTCAGTTGACTGCGTTGCGTTGAGCGAAAAATCGGACCCGCTCAGCCGGCCTTCCATCATCTCGACATCATGCAACGGCACGCCGACTTCGGTCGCGATCATCTTGCGCATCTCGTGGCGGTCCAACGTCTCGCCGCGCGCACTTGCCTCGCGTTCCAGCCGCGCCTGAACCCGACGCAGGTTGAAAAACAGCGACTTTTGCGACGACGTGGACCCGGTGCGCACCATCGACCAGTTGCGCATCACGTGATCCTGAATCGACGCCTTGATCCACCAGACCGCATATGTCGAAAACCGCACACCGCGATCGGGGTCAAACTTGTCCGCCGCTTTCATCAAACCGACCGACGCTTCCTGGATCAAATCGTTCATCGGTGCGCCGTAGCGTTTGAACTTCGCCGCCATGGAAATGGCCAGGCGCATGTAAGCTGTGATCAACCGGTGCAGCGCCTGCTCGTCGCGCTGATCGCGCCATGCATAAGCCAAACGCAGCTCGGTTTCCGCGTCCAATAACTCCGCCTTCATCGCTGTGCGCGAGAGGCTCTGGTCGTACCGTCCGTCAAAAGCCAT
>CBFHGD010000124.1:0-5150 GCA_965655275.1 Octadecabacter sp.
ATCGTGCCATCGTCTAGTGTGATGGACCCCGTGTAGCTGCCAGTCCCGTCGTTTACAAAGGTGTCGCGGACAGCCTGTGTCAGAATGCCAAGTTTGCCGATTTGCAGCGTGTCGCCGCCTGTCAGCGGGCCCGCGCCATCGGGGTCAAGGGTTTCACCTGTGCCGCCACCGTCGATGGTGATGGTGCCGTTTGACGTCTCACCAAGATCTTCGAGGGTGAAAATATCGTCGCCCGATCCACCAGTTACGGTATCGCCTTCAGAGAAGGTAATGTCGTCTTCGCCATCCCCACCATAAAGCGTGTCGGCGCCTTCGTTGCCGTCGAGCACGTCGTCGCCCGCACCTGCAAGGATACTGTCATCCCCCGAGCCGCCAGTCACGGTGTCATCGCCAGCATAGGAGAACGCCGTCATGCCGACGCTGTCGTTGCTGAGATCGACAGTATCGTTTCCGGCGTCCGTCTGGATGACCTCGATTTCAGAGAACGACACGGTTGTGCTGCCCGTTGTCAGCGTGCCCGCTTCGTCGCCCGAGGTTGTTACTGTCACGTCCGCGGGGTCGTTCGCATTCAGGATGTCACCGGACCCGTCGAGGCCCTCGCCGCCCGCCACGGTGTTGGTGCCGGATGCGTCACTGACCTGGAAGATATCGCGGCCCGTGCCGCCATAGGCGGTGTCGTTGCCAGCGCCCAGCGACACTTCGTCGTCGCCTGTGCCCAAGAGAACGGTATCATTGCCCGCTCCGGTGCTGACCAGATCGTCACCCGACCCGCTGAGTAGCAAGTCGTCGCCCGACCCGCCCGTGATCGTGTCGTTGCCCGCACCCGCATCCACGGTCATGCCTGCGCTGTCTGCGCCCAGGTTGATCGTGTCGTCGCCGCCCTCGGTTTCGATGGCTTCGATCTCGGTGAACGTCGCGGTAGATGTGCCGTCGGTGATGGAGCCAGCCTCGTCACCGGTGGCCGTTACGGTGATGTCGATATTCTGGGTAGACCGGATTTCATCGTTATCGGTGCCGCCTTCGCCGCCTTCGATAACGTCGCTGCCGAACCCGGCCTCTTGCACGAATTGGTCTGCACCATCGCCACCAAACAGCGCGTCATCCCCCACACCTCCGTTCAGGATGTCATCGCCCGTGCCGCCAAAGCTGGTGTCATCGCCGCCCTGACCAACGATCAAGTCGTTGCCAGCTTCACCGAAGTTGGTATCGTTGCCCGCGCCCGATGCAATCGTGTCGTTTCCTGTTCCGCCATAGACCGTATCGACGCCTGCGCCGGAATAGATCGTATCGTTGCCCGCGCCCGCTTCGATCAGGTCGTCGTTTGGCTCATGGCCCACAAGGATCGCGTCGGTGTCATCCACCTGATCACCGTCGGGGTCGCCAAGATAAAAGCTGTCTATGGTATCATCGCCCGCAGTGCCGCTAACGGTGCCGTCACGGTCGCTGACCACGACGTTTTCGATATCGGTAAACGTCAAGCTACCGCCGCCGTCGAAATAAACGGTACCGTTTTCAGGGTCTGTATCGTAGTCGATGTAATCCACATTGGACACAATCAGTGTGTCGTAATCTACGCCACTGCCGGATCCATCAATGACGTCGCCGGCACCGCCATAGATCACGTCCTGATCTGCGCCGCCGATGACCGTATCGGCCCCGTCGCCGCCCGCAAGCGTGTCGTCGCCGGACCCGCCTTCGACAGTGTCGTCGCCCGTGCCGCCGTCAATCGTATCGTTGTCATCGCCGCCATAAAGCGCATCATTGTCCGCGCCGCCCGTGATCACGTCGTCGCCTTCGTCGCCATAGACCGTGTCGTTACCCGCACCGCCCGAAAGCGCGTCGTTGCCTTGGTTGGCGTTCAAGACATCATCGCCTGAGCCACCTTCAAAGCTGTCATCGCCGTTCGAGCCGACCAACACATCTTCTCCGGCGCCGCCATCAACGGTATTTCCACCTGTGGCCAGAAGACCGTCAAATGCGTCATCCTGGTCGGTAAGGACAAGCTCCTCGAATTCGCTGAAGGTGCCGTTGCCGCCGTCGGTTGGATAGCTATAGCTGCCCGCTTCGTCGCCGGACATGGTGACATCTACACCGTCCGGACCGCTGGCGTCGGTAAAATCAAGTGTGTCGACATCCGCGTTGCCGGCATCTTCGCCACCCTCCAGCACATCAGTGCCATTGGCCGAGTCTACGGTGACGGTATCGTTGCCCGTGCCGCCATAGACAGTGTCATCTCCGGTGCCGGAATTGATCGCGTCGTTGCCAGCGCCACCATAGACTTCATCATCGCCAGCACCTGCTGTGATGCTGTCATCACCGCCATAGCCATAGATCAGGTCGTCATCGCCCGTGTCACCGCTCAGGATCGCATCATCCGCATCCACCATGTCACCATCGGGGTCACCTGTGTAGGTTGCGTCGATCGTGTCATTGCCCGCGGTGCCTTCGACCGTGCCATCGGGCATCGGGATGCCGATTGCATGCAGGTAGAACGGGTTGTCGGCGTCCGTGGGGTCAATGCCCACGAGTGTCAGCGTTTCGCCGTTCGGGAAGGTCAACAGCGCATTGCCGGACCCGTCGTCGGTGACAACCACGTCGTTGGTCATGACCGATGTGCGGTCGGGATCGCCCAGGGGCAGATCGTAAAGGTTTGAGACATCCAGCGTGTCGATGCCGGTAAACATGCCAAAGCCATCGGGGGTAGGGGCGTCGAAATTCGTGACGATGTCGTTGCCGAACCCGTCTTCCAGGATGACGACATCTGGGTCGCCATCTGCCACGCCGGGGCTGTCCTCGCCCAGATTGATCTGGTCATCGCCCGCGCCGGTGTTGAACGTGTCGGCCCCCTGGCCGCCATCCACAACATCATCGCCGTCGCCGGTTATGATGACATCATCACCCGAGTCTGCATCCACATTGGTGCCGGAATCGTCCGCTGCCAGATTGAACGTGTCGTCATAATCTGTGCCGTCGAAGGCTTCGATTTCGATGTAAGACCCATCGCCAACCGTGCCGTCAAAGTCATAGGTTCCGGCCTCGTCGCCGGTGGCTGTAACGGTCACACCGAGGGCGGATTCGTAGTTGGAGAAATTCACCTCATCAACATCTGAGCCGTCACCGTCTTCGCCGCCTTCGATGACGTCGCTTTCATGATCATCGGTGATCTGAATTTGATCGGATCCGGTGCCACCAAAAATATCGTCATCGCCGGACGCGCCGATGAGAGTATCATCGCCCGTGCCGCCATACAGCGTGTCAGCACCGTTGCCAGCGTTGATCTGGTCGTTACCTGCGCCGCCATAAATGGTGTCGTTCCCGTCATCGGTGGACCAGTCCCCGAATTCGTCGTCGCCATCTTCAAGGAACACGGTGTCGTCGCCATCGCCACCAGAGACGGAATCGTTGCCGGTGCCGGCATAAACGCTGTCATCCCCCGCGCCTGCCAGAACGGTGTCATTGCCGCCGTATGCTTCGATCAAGTCGCCATCTGCGCCATAGCCCGGCAGGATCTCGTCGCCGCTGTCAACTTTGTCGCCGTCTGGGTCAAGAATATAGGTATCATCGATGACATCGTTGCCGGCTGACCCTTCGACTGTGCCGTCAAGATCAATGGCGTCGAAATGCACGTCCGTCACCCAAAGTGCCTGCGCACCTGTGCCGTCATTGCCGTAGTCGATTTCGAAGTAGGCAACCGGACCGGCGATCTCGACAAGGATAGAGCCCTGAGCGCTGTTGGACTGATAGTTGGTACCGGTGCCCGTCACGGACGGGTCCGTGCCCGAGACCGTGGACCCCTGATAGGTCATCGAAACGGAAATCTGGTTGCCGTTCGCGTCATAGGCACGCACCGTCAGAAGGTCGGTCCAGCTTGAGATGTCGGCGTCGTTGATCCGGAAGATCACATTCTCGACTTCGCTGCTCATGTCAGACCCGCTCGCGGCGCTGAAATCGATGCGTGTCGTGGACGTGTCGCCAGTGCCGGCATTGCCGCGCAGTTCGACGGACGAGGAGCTGGACATCGGCTCACCGCTGCCGACGTATTGCGTATCCGAAGAGACATCGAACTGGGTGCCCAGACCATCATCTATATAGGTCACGCCCACATTGATGCCGCCGGTGTTTTGCGTGAAGCCGCCGGAGATATCGGTTCCGTTAGCGCCTTGGGACGACCAGTTCAGACTCAATGGTGTGGGCATCAGATATTCCTACTCGTTCTAACTTTTCGCGGACGCGGCGCCGCCGATCCTGTAATGCGTGGCCACCCGAGCCGCACAGGGCGTGCGGATTTCGGGCAGGGTTCAAGGGTATGAATATGCGGCAGTTTCGGCGGAAATATGGTCCGATGCGGCACCAAGTAAGGTCATTGCGGGGCTGATCGGCCCCGACTGGCCACAATCAGGGGAACACACCACAGTTGCGCCACATTTAGGCGGGCTCAGCCGTCAGAATGGCGACGATGCGCGACGGGGCAGCACAATAGTGCGTGCCTCGCGACAAATCGCGCAGGTCATCTGACAGGTCTGGTCGATCACACAGAGCTGTGGCACATCACAAATATGAAATGGATTGATTTACCACCCGTATGGCTCGCCGCGGCGCTGGGCGTCACATACTGGCTTGGTCAGACCCAGCCGTTCGGCCTTAGCCTTGACCACCCGCTCACGCAGTTTCTGGCAGCGGTGTTGATTGGCGGCGGGCTGATTTTGATGCTGCTGGCTGTGTCCGAGATGCGACGCCAGAAAACAACGATCATTCCGCACATGGAGGCCGAGCGTCTTGTGCAATCGGGCATCTTCAAACGCACGCGCAACCCGATTTACATTGGCGATGTGTTGATCCTCGCAGGGTTCATCCTGCGCTGGGATGCGCCCGTGGCCCTGCCGCTGGTTCCTTTGTTCTTCTGGATCCTTGAGACGCGGTTCGTGCTGCCCGAGGAAGACCGGCTGCGCCGTAAATTCCGGCAGGATTTTTACCGCTACACGGAAAAAACCCGCCGCTGGATTTGAATTCGGGCGGGCGTTAGCGCAAGCATACCAATGCATACCCGCGTTTCACTTGTGAATCGTTGCATCGGGCTATACCCATTTCAAAACTGCCATTTATGAGGGGGACGTCGCATGAAGATCGGCACGCCAAAGGAACTGTTCGAG
>CBFHGD010000125.1:0-5086 GCA_965655275.1 Octadecabacter sp.
TTCACGACTGAATAGGGCTTGATCCAATCCACGCGCTTGCCGTGCTCGCCCCAGAATGCGTCCGGATCATTGACGCTGGCGGCATACATTGTCGCGTAGGTGTCCGCGTCTGCATGGGCGCGTTTGGCGATGGCGGCGGTGGGGGGGTATGTTTTGGACATGGGGTATCCCTTTAGTTGGTCGGGCGATTTTGGACGGTGAACACTATGTTCACACGGTAGGGCGCGGCGGGCTGCAACGGCCCGCCGCGTCCGCCATTAGATAGCGAGGTATTTCGCGCGCAGGGCTTCGTCCTCGAGGACTTCTTTGGCGGAGCCGTCATAGACGACTTTACCGATGTCGAGGATCACGGCGCGGTCCGCAAGTTTGAGAGCGGCAACGGCGTTTTGTTCCACGATAATCGTAGTGATGCCCTGATCGCGGATCAGTTCCAGCGTTTTGGCAATTTCCTGCACGATGACAGGGGCGAGACCCTCGTAGGGTTCGTCCAGCAGCAGAACTTTGATGTCGCGGCACAAGGCGCGCGCGATGGCGAGCATTTGCTGTTCACCGCCCGACAATGTTGTGCCTTCCTGACTGCGACGTTCGCGCAGACGCGGGAACAGGTCATACACCCGATCAAGCGACCAGCCTTTGGGCGGTGCGATCTGCGCCAGCTTGAGGTTTTCTTCCACGGTCAGACCCTGGATGATGTTGCGGTCTTCGGGAACCAGCTGGATGCCGGCCTGAGACGCCTCATGGGACTTCATCTCATGGAGCGGCTTGTGATCCAGCCAGATTTCGCCGTGCTTGAGTTCGGGATTGGCCATGCGCGCAATCGTGCGCAGCGTCGAGGTTTTGCCCGCACCGTTACGCCCGAGCAGGGCGAGGATCTCGCCTTCATGGATATCAAAGCTGACACCTTGGACGATGTAGCTTTCGCCGTAGTAGGCTTCGATGTCCCAGACGGAGAGGAATTTGGCGCTGGTGGACGCCATGTTGCGGTGCTTGTCGAATTTGCCTTCCGGCCGCAGGTCTTCAACGTGTGTCATGTTCGTTTCCTTATAAGATCGGAATTCTGGTAAATTCCGGGGCCTTAAACTTGGGCTTCGCCGAGGTAGGCTTCACGGACCTTGGGGTGGCCTTTGATATTGTCCGGCGTATCTTCGACCAAGGGTGTGCCTTGGGCCAGAACGGTGATGCGTTCGGCCAATGAGAACACCACGTTCATGTCGTGTTCGATGATTGCCATGGTGATGCCGCGCGATTGGCGGATGTCCTGAAGCAATTTGATCGTGTTCTCGGTGTCGGCGCGCGCCATGCCAGCTGTGGGTTCGTCCAGCAGCAGCAAACGTGGCTCCTGCACCAGACACATCGCCATTTCCAGACGGCGTTTATCACCGCGCGACATGGAGGCGGCGTGCATTTCGCGTTTGTCGAGCATGTTGACTTCGTCCAGCATGGCTTCGGCTTTTTCGATCATGCCGCGTTCGTGACGCACGCTTTCGATGGCGTGGATCCGGAACGCCCCGTCGCGTTTTGCAAAGCAGGGGATCAACATGTTTTCCATCACCGTCAGGTCACCGAAGATTTCCGGTGTCTGGAACACGCGGCTGATGCCCATCTGACAGATCTCGTGCGGCTTGCGCCCCAGCACGGATTGCCCGTCAAACACCACCGATCCGGAGTCAGGGATCAATTTGCCAACCAGCACGTTGAGCAGGGTAGACTTGCCCGCGCCGTTTGGTCCGATGATCGCGTGACAGGAGTTTTCTGCCACGTCGAGGTTTACATCACCGAGGGCCTGAAGGCCGCCGAAGCGTTTGTTAACGCCTTTGACTGAGAGGATTGCCATTGTTCAGGCTCCTTATTCTGCGGGCTTGCTGGCCGCAGCGTCGGCTGCGTCAGAAGCTTTATTGCGGCGGAAGAGCTTGGCGATCCGTTGGCCACCTTCGACCAGACCACCGGGCAGGAAGATGACGACCAGCATGAACAAGATGCCCATGGTCAAGTGCCAGCCTTTGCCGATGAACGGGTAGACCATCGCCACGATCACGTCTTCCAGACCATCAGGCATGAAGGCGAACCATTCGTGCAGGATGTCCTTGTTGATTTTGGACACGATGTTCTCGAGGTATTTGATGAAGCCCGCGCCCAGGACCGGACCGAGCAGGGTGCCCGCACCGCCCAAGATGGTCATGATCACCACCTCGCCCGAGGCCGTCCAGAACATACGTTCGGGGCCGACCTGTGTGTCCATCGCAACCATCAGGCCTCCGGCAAGTCCGGCATACATGCCAGAGATCACGAAGGCAGACAGTGTGTAGCGCTTGGGCATAAGGCCGGTGTAGTTCATCCGCTGCTGGTTGGATTTCACCGCGCGCAACATGATCCCGAAGGGGGAGCGGAAAATACGGATCGACAGATAGAAAGCGAGCAGCATACACAACGCGGCGATGTAGTAGCCGAGGTTGAAGGTGAACACCCAGTTGCCGATCTCCAGCATACGGCTGTTGCCCATCTCAGCGCCAAACAGATTGGCCCGACCAATTGCACCATCTGCCACGCCGCCAAGCAGCGGAGTGTCGGTGTTTTTGATCTGCAAGCCGGTTTCACCACCCGTGATCGGGGTAAGTACCGAATAGGCCAGCGCATATGACATCTGCGCGAAGGCCAGCGTCAGGATCGAGAAGTAGATCCCGGAGCGACGCAGGGACACCAACCCGACCAGCAGGCTGAAGGCACCGGCGATTGCGATGGCCAGAAAGATGGCCGGTATCACGTTGAGGGTGACCAGTTTCATCGACCAGATCGCGGCGTAAGATCCGACACCCAGGAAGGCCGCATGCCCGAAGCTGAGGTAGCCCGTCAGACCGAACAGCAGGTTAAAGCCGATCGCGAAGATGCCGAAGATGACAAAACGCTGCATCAGGTCGGGATATCCGGCGTTGAACTGCGCCATCGCGGACCCTTCGGGGAAGGGGTTGAGGAGGAAGGGCGCGAGCACAACCATGGCAGCAACAACCATCATGAGTGTGGTGTCTTTTTTGTTTAATCCAAGCATTGATTAATCCTCCATCACGCCCTTGCGACCCATAAGGCCACGCGGACGGGTCAACAAAATGATGATTGCGACAAGGTAAATGATGATCTGGTTGATGCCGGGAAGCAGGTCAACGATGGCAGGCATCGAGGCGAAACTTTCCAGAATACCAAGCAAGAAGCCGGCGGCGACAGCACCGGGCAGGGAGCCCATGCCGCCAACAACCACCACAACGAAGCTAAGGACCAGAAAATCCATGCCCATGTGGTAGTTCGGCGCGACGATCGGCGCATACATCACGCCCGCGACACCGGCGACAGCCGCGGCAAGTCCGAACATGAAGGTGAAGCGTTTGTCGATGTCGATGCCCAGCAAGCCGACCGTTTCACGATCCGCCATACCTGCGCGCACGACCATGCCGAAGGTTGTGAACTGCAAGAAGGCGAACACAGCGGCGATAATAAATGCGGAGAAGAAGAAATAAACCAGACGCCAGTAAGGATACATGATCGTCTGTGCTTCGTAGCCAAGAAACACGCCAAAATCCAGCGAGCCGGTAAAGGCAGGCGGGGCAGGGGTCTGGATCGGATTGGCACCGAAGAAGTATTTGATGACTTCCTGAAGCACAAGAGCAAGGCCGAAGGTCACGAGGATCTGGTCCGCGTGGGGGCGTTTGTAGAAATGTTTGATCAAGCCACGCTCGATCGCGAACCCTACAAACACCATGACCGGCACTGCAAACAGAATTGCGATGGGCACAGACCAGTCCATGATCGCCTGACCGGCGCTCATTCCGAAGATGTCCTGAACATAGAACGTGTCCACTTGCAGTGGATTGCCCAGGAAATCCGTGCGGGTTTCATCGACGATCTTGTGGGATGCGGAGAGGAGTTTCGATGTGATCACAGCACAAAACGCACCCAGCATGAACAGCGCGCCATGCGCAAAGTTCACCACACCGAGGGTTCCGAAAATGATTGTAAGGCCAAGCGCGATCAGCGCGTAGGCGGAGCCTTTATCAAGCCCGTTTAGAATTTGAACAATTATCTGGTCCATGGAGCGTCTGCCTCTGGTCAGTGTGTGCGCGAGGGCCGCGCACCCGCAAAAATGCCGGGCGCTGTGCCTGCGTCTAGATCATAAGAAGAAGGGGGCAGGGCGGCCCGAATGTGGTGGGCCGCCCTGACCGTATTGGCTTATGCGCCGTTGTTGCACTCACCGAGCGTCGCGTCTGCGCCGCCCATTTGTGGGTGATCCGGTGCATATGTAACCTGATCGACCGGCGTGACTTCGACGATTTCAACGAGGTCGAATTCGTTCTCGGGGTTCTCTTTGCCGCGCACGACGAGAACGTCCTTGAAGCACTGGTGGTCATCGCCACGATACAGTGTCGGGCCGTTGCCCATGCCGTCAAATTCGAAGTCCTTGAGCGCTTCGCCGACCGCACAAGGAGCGAACGATCCTGCACGTGTGACAGCATCCGCATAAAGCAGGGTTTGCACGTAGCATGTGTGCGCAGCCTGGCTTGGCGGGAAGCCGAACTTGGTGCCGAAGGACTGAACGAATGCGTTGGTGCCGGAATAACGGTCACCCAGCTCGTTCTCGATCTTCCAGTCCCAGTTCTGGGAACCGAGGATACCGGCGATGTTTGCGCCCGCACCACGTGCCATCAGCTCGGAGTAGAGCGGCACGACGATCTCGAATTTCTGACCGTTGGCTTCTGCGTCGCGCAAGCCGAACTGAACAGCGTTGGTCAGGGAGTTGATCATGTTTCCGCCGTAGTGGTTCAGAACCAGAACGTCGGCACCGGAGTTCAAGACGGGCGCGATGTAGGACGAGAAGTCCGTTTGCGTCAGAGGTGTCTTGACGGAGTTGATGGTTTCCCAACCCAGAGCTTCCGTGGAAGCGCGGATGGCTTCCTCGGTTGTGTAACCCCAGTTGTAGTCGGCCGTCAGGTGGTATGCCTTGCGGTCGGCGCCATACTGGTTGGCCAGAACCGGCGCCAATGCAGCGCCCGTCATGTAGGAGTTGAAGAAGTGACGGAACCCGTTGGCCTTGCGGTCCTTA
>CBFHGD010000126.1:0-5059 GCA_965655275.1 Octadecabacter sp.
ACGTAGACTTCACGGCCCACGCCATTGCCCGTCACAAGCGACCCGACCTGAATGGCCGCGATGTTGGCGACATTGGTCAGGCGCAGCGGGTCGGCCACACTATAGGTCGCCTGCGCCACCACAACATCATCGTCCCACGCGGGGCCGGGGATAGATTGCAGCTGACCATTGCGGATAACGCGCTGGGTTTCGTAAGTCGTTTTGTTGCTGACGGCCGCCTGCATATCAATCGGGCCTGACAGTGAAATACGCCGCCCGCCAAGGTCCAGAGATTCGTGATCGGCAAAATTCAACAACGCCTGAAACGCCTTCTTGAACGCCAGTTCTTCGTCGCCAAACGCATCCACATAGGTCGGGTAGTCAAAGTTTTTCTGGAACACCAAACGGTGCGTCTCGGCCATAACAACTGTGCCTTCAAACCGGCACTGGTTTTGCAAGGTCACATCCGAACCAAGAAAATACGTGCCCGCAGAGACCAGGACCTCGCGCCCGTCGCTGTCGGCATCCGCAGCCTCGAATGCGGCGGCATCATCGGTCACGCCGTCCCCGACCGCGCCGTAATCACGCACATCCACAACGCCCATCATGTCGCGCAAGAACACGCCAGACACGTCCTCGATGACGATGTCGTCAATGCGCAAGACGGCCCCGTTCGGCCCCGTGAAATCAACGCCAAAATGCCCGTAATTCGCATTCGGCCAGACCAGATCGACGCCCATACGCGGGCCGGTTCCGACGATGGCACTGACCTCGACGACTTCGCCGTAGCTGGTGATCGGCACGGATGGCCCGTTCAGGACCACGCCGCTTAACGCAGCGCCTCCGGCCTTGCCGGCCCAGCCCGCAATGCGCACATCGGGCAGCGCACCAGACAGGCATTTCACCTTCGCAGTAATGCGCAGGTAGCAACCAGGCAGGATCGCCGTTTCGCCCATGTAGCGCAACTGCGTCACGCTTTGGGTCTTGATGATCTCGAGGCAGCCAGCGAAATTCTGATCCGCTGGCACATAGGCCCCGTTCCCGGATCCGGCGTAGGTGTCCGACCCCGGCGTGCCATCGCCGCTGGACCAAACGTTCAGTCCGTCAGCAAAGGGTGGTGGCATCAACACGAGCCCGTCAGTGATTACCTTGTTCATTTCAATACCCCTCATTCGGGGCAGCACATGCGGCCCCATAAAATCCAGACCCACAGCGCAGACAAGCGCATGGATCACCGGATCAAAGGGGTAGTTGTCTTGGGTAAATGGAGCCTGACACCACCGCACGCTGCGCGCGCAGATCGCGCAACAGCCTAGCTGACGATATAGGGCGCGGGGATGACCTGAACACCATTGATCTGCCAGCCATCCGGCGTTTCGACCATTTGATAATCAAGGATATAAAACGCCCCGTCCGGTCCCTGGATGCGGACCTCCTGACGGGTGCCGTTGCCCATATCCTGACGGTCCAGAAAACGCGGATCCGTATTGTCCCACACCATCGGATAGCCGTTTCGCACCATATTGCCGAAATTCTCGGGCGTCTGGAACATACCTTTGATCATCGGGCTGGCGTATTCCCATGCCTGTTCAACATCGCGGTCGTTAAACGCCCGCAACTGGCTGGTAATGACGTCTTCGATGGTGCCGTCTTGCGCCTGCGCTGGCCCCGCAAGGGCGAGCGCGACTATCAATGCGGTGGTGCGAAACATGGCATATTCCCTTGCAGCTCTGAGCATAAGGGTAAGCCACAAGGGAGATGTGTCAAATTCGCTTAGGCTTTCACCAACTCGCCCGCCAAGCCTGCCTCGATCAGCGCGATCGATTCTTGCACGCCATACAGCGCGATGAACCCGCCGAACCTTGGGCCCTGGCTCGCGCCCAAAAGCACCTCGTACAGGCATGAGAACCATGCCCGCAGCGGGTCGAACCCGTGCACCTTGCCCACCGCAAACACAATGGATTGCAAGAATTCGTCGTTGTGCCAATCAACCTCGGGCAGCGGCGTATCCTTGCCTTCCTGCGCGTTTTTCTGCGCAATCACGGCCAAGGCCAGTTCGTCAGATTTCAACGCATCTACCAATGCCTGCAACGCCACGCGTTCCTGCTCGTTTGGCAGGCGGAATACCTTTTGCGGCTCGACGAAGTCTTTGTAATACCGCACCGCAAAGCCTGCCGCTGCGTCCAGATCGGGATTTCCTTCCGGCGACGCGTCGGGCGCATAACGCTGTATGAACCCCCACAGCTGCGCCTTGTCGTTGGCCTGACTCACCGAGGCAAGGTTCAGCAGCATCGCGAACGGCACCACCATCGTGGACTCAGGCACATCTGCGCCGTGAATGTGAAACACGGGGTTGTTCAGCTTGCCCGCCGCATCCTGCATCGGATACGCGCGCAATTGCTGGTGGTACTCATCTACCGCCTTCGGGATGACGTCAAAATGCATACGCTTGGCCGTCTTGGGTTTCAGATACATGAAATAAGACAGGCTTTCGGTGCTGGCATAGGTCAGCCATTCGTCGATCGACACGCCGTTTCCGCTGGTCTTGGAAATCTTGCGTCCCTGATCATCTAGGAACAGCTCATAGCTGAAATGCTCTGGCTTTTTGCCGCCCAAAATCTCGCAGATGCGGTCATAGATCGGCGTGTTGGTGCTGTGATCCTTGCCATACATCTCAAAATCAACGCCAAGGCTGGCCCAGCGCGCGCCAAAATCGGGCTTCCATTGCAGCTTCACGTTGCCGCCGGTCACCGGCACGGTCCATTCACGACCGTCTTCATCGTCAAACGTCACCGTGCCGTTCTTGGCATCCACTTGCTTCATCGGCACATACATCACACGGCCCGTTTCAGGGTGCATCGGCAAGAAAATCGAATATGTCTCGCGGCGTTCTTCGCGCAGGGATTTCAACATCACGGCCATCACATCATCGTAACGTTCTGCAGCACGCAACAGCACCTCGTCGAACGCGCCGGATTCGTAGTATTCCTTGCCGGAAATAAACTCGTATTCAAAACCGAACGTATCCAGGAACCGGCGCAGCATGGCGTTGTTGTGGTGGCCGAAGCTCTCATATTCTCCGAACGGATCAGGCACCGACGTGAGCGGCAATTGCATGTAATCTTTTAGCTTTTCTGGATTGGGCACATTGCTCGGCACCTTGCGCATCCCGTCCAGATCGTCCGAAAAACAAATCAATCGTGTGGGAATATCCGAAATTACTTCGAACGCGCGGCGGATCATCGTCGTGCGGCTCACCTCACCGAACGTGCCGATATGGGGCAGGCCGGACGGACCGTACCCTGTCTCGAACAACACATGATCCTTGCCGGATTTTTCGACCCGTTTGAGCAGCGTGCGCGCCTCTACAAAGGGCCAGGCCTTGGATGTCATGCCAGCGTCACGCAAATTGTTCATGATTTCTCTCGATATATCGGGCCGCGACCCCCATGATCTGCGGCATGTCGCGCGTCCTATTGCAGCCCGCGCGTCGCGTCAATAAATGTGAGTCGAACAACAGGAGCGTTAAAATGTCCGAGACCCCAGCAATGACAGCGCAAGACGCGCTCTGTGCAGTGATGATTGCAGTCTCCGCCAGCGACGAAGACATTAGAACTGCAGAATTGGTCAAGATCACCAATATCATCAACAACCTGCCGGTGTTCTCGGAGTACGACTCAAACAAGGTTCCGATGATCTCAAGTACGGTGTTTGAACTGTTCGAACAAGAAGACGGGTTGGATGCGCTGTTCGGCCTTATCCGCGAAGCGCTACCGGAGCGTTTGTATGAAACAGCCTACGCCATGGCCTGCGACGTGGCCGCCGCCGACGGGGACATCGCGCAATCGGAACTGCGGATGCTCGAAGAAATGCGCTACGAGTTGAATATCGACCGTCTGCACGCCGCCGCAATTGAACGCGGATCACGCGCACGCCACATGACGCTCTAGCCGTCTTCGGCTAGCTCCACCTCAACGGCACCGCGATACACCAGCCCCCAACGTTGCAGCAATTGTTGCTGCAACCGTTTGGCCCGCCGGTTCCATTCTATCGACCCGGCCGGCACTTCGTCACCCGCAGCTTTGCCGCGCTCGCGACGATCCGTGTCGGCGGCAAATATCGCAAACGCAAGGTCCTCCCCCTCGACCGTCTTGATATAGCCCGCCAAGGTCGAGACGAAGTTCAAAGTCCCTGTTTTTGCTCTGACTTCAACGGGGTAATCTTCAATCCGGTTGTTGTCAGCGTCCTGCATTGCAATGCGTTTCAGTATCGGGCGCAGCGGTTCATCTGGACCAACAGCCCGCAGCAGTTTCACCATATCCGATGCGCTGATGCGATTTTGATCACTCAGACCCGAATGATCTTTGAAGTCCGCTTCGATCCCGTGCCGCTCGCCGATCCAACGGGTCATCTGCGCCGCGGACGGCGTAATGTTCAGCGCGGTTCTGAAAGTTGCCTGCGTCGCGGCCAGACCGCAAATTTCTGCCGTCAGATTGGTGGAATACAGCAGCATTTCCTGCAAAATCCTGCGCAGCGGTGGGCTTGAAAGCGTCGCAAGTTCAGTGCCGCCTTCGGGCAGATCATCCACAACCTCCGGCGCCGGCAGATTAACGCCCGCGCCTTGCGCCAACGTGCGAAACACGTCCCCTGCATAAAGCGCAGGTTGGCGCACAGGCATCCAGCGGGACCCGCCATTCCCCAACGCAGAGCGTGCCACGCTCCAACTGTCGGGGCCATCCGTGGCAAATACCGGCGCGCCGCGATCCACAATGCGCACCCGCGCCATGGTCACCGCCGGGACGCGATTTTCCGTGCGCGCATCCATCGTCGTGCGCCAATTGCCCCCAGAGCGGGTCCATTCAAAATGCACACGATTGTAATTCAGGTTCAGTCCACTGACGGCCGGATTATAGCCAAGGTGGTCCAACTGGCTCGGCTCGATCTCCTCGGCGTAGGGCAACGCGCCCCGCCAACACAAAAACCGCCCCGTCACCTCGGACACACCAGCCGTCTTTAGCGCATCCGCCAGGTCCGCCAGATGATCCGCAGAAAGCGTCGGATCTCCCCCACCCGCCAATAT
>CBFHGD010000127.1:0-4981 GCA_965655275.1 Octadecabacter sp.
ATACGGCAGCAGGATCAGAAGGCGGGTGCGCCAGTTCATCCGCGCTACTCCGTCAACACGACACCGGCGGTGTCTGTCCAGCTCAGATACACTTCGTCTTCCCACGTGAGGGTGCGGCGTGAGATGCGGCGCGAATTCGTCGCCTGCGCCTTGAAGACGACGCCAGGGGCGATTTCCACATGATAGGTCGAGATATTGCCGAGGTAGGCGATATCAAGGATCGTGCCCCTGACCACATTCGCGGCGTCAGGCGTCTCGGTCGAGATCGCGACTTTCTCGGGCCGGATCGCGAAATGGCAGGGTGTGCCTTTGGGCAAGGGCGTGTCGGTGGTCACATGGATCGGGGGGTGATCATCGCCCCAATGCACGTCCATTCCGGTGTCGCTTGGCGCGCACTTGCCCTCGATCAGGTTCACATCTCCGATGAAGTCCGCCACGTAAGTCGATGACGGGGCTTCATAAATCTGGTCCGGCGTGGCGACCTGCGCCAGATTACCGTCCACCATGACAGCCACGCGCGAGGCGACCGTCATCGCTTCTTCCTGATCGTGGGTCACAATCACGAACGTGGTGCCGGTGGTTTCCTGAATGTCCATCAGCTCGAACTGGGTTTCATTGCGCAGCTTTTTGTCCAGCGCCCCCAATGGTTCGTCCAGCAACAGCAGCTTGGGCGCTTTGGCGAGCGAACGTGCCAGCGCGACCCGTTGGCGTTGCCCCCCCGAAATCTGGTGCGGCTTGCGTTTGGCGAATTTGCCCAGCTGCGTCAGCTTGAGCATCTTTTCAACGCGATCCCCGATCTGGTCTTTGGGCATGTCAGAGCGTTTCAGCCCGAACGCAATATTCTCCCACACGGTCAAATGCGGGAACAACGCATAGGACTGGAACATCATGTTCACGGGGCGCTCGTTTGGCGGAACAGGGCCGATGTCCACACCATCCAGGAAAATCTGCCCTTCGGTCGGGGTTTCAAACCCGCCGAGCATGCGCATCAAAGTGGTCTTGCCGCATCCTGACGGACCGAGCAGGGCAAAGAATTCCTGCGCGTAGATATCTAGTGTCAGGTTGTCGATGGCAGTGAATTCGCCAAACCGTTTCGTGACATTCTTGAACTGGATCAACGGTTTTTCAGCCGGATCGTTCCAGGGGGCGAAAACGATATCAGATTTGGGCTGCGCCATTATTTATCCTTAGCAAAAGGGAATCCCCCCGCGTCCAAAAGATACGGGGGGATCAATAGCTTACTGGCCAGATTTGATGCTGGTCCAAAGGCGCGTCACAACCCGCTGAACACGCGCGTCATACGGCGAGGTGGTAAACAGGTTTTCCAGTGTTTCCGCGTCCGGATAAATCGCTGTGTCCCCGATCACGTCTTCGACGAGAAACTCCTGCGACGCCTCGTTGCCGTTGGCATAATAGACGTAGTTGGACGCCGTCGCCATGTTCTGCGCGTCCATGATGAAGTTCAGGAACTTATGCGCAGCTTCCGGGTTCGGAGCGTCAACAGGAATGGCCATTTGGTCAAACCACATCTGCGCGCCTTCGATTGGCGCATGGTAGGCGATTTCGACACCGTTGTCGGCCTCTGCCGCACGGTCGCGGGCCTGCAAGATATCACCGGACCACCCCACGGCGACGCAAATGTCGCCATTTGCCAGACCGTTGATATACTCGCTGCTGTTGAATTTCTGGATGTAGGGTCGGACCGGCGCAAAAACGCCTTCGGCCAGCGCAATCACCTCGGGGTCCTGACTGTTGGGGTCTTCACCGATGTAATTCAGCGCAGCGGGGATCATTTCGGCCGGCGCATCAAGGAAATGAACGCCACAGTCGGCCAGTTTTTCCATGTTGGCGGGGTCGAAGACCAATTCCCAGCTGGTGATCGGAGCGTCCTCTCCAAGGATTTCCTGCACACGGCCAACGTTCACTCCGATTCCGGTGGTGCCCCACATGTAGTTGATCGAATAGGCGTTGCCGGGGTCGTATTGCTCGGTGCGGCTGGACACGACGCCCCACATGTTTTCGATGTTGGGAAGCTGCGCCATATCAAGCGGCTGGAATGCGCCCGCCGAGATCTGGCGTTGCAAGAAAGTGCCCGATGGCACCACGATGTCATAGCCCGACCCGCCAGAAAGCATCTTTGTTTCAAGCACTTCGTTGGAATCAAACACGTCATAGATCAGATCGATGCCGGTTTCTTCTTCGAACTGCGTCAGCAGGTCTTCGTCGATGTAATCGGACCAGTTATAGACGCGGACTTCTTCGGCGCTGGCAGCACCTGCCATCATCGTCAGCGCGACGAGTCCGGTCAGCATGGTTGTATTTTTCATGTGTTTTCCCTGTCGTAAGATTGGCGGATTTTCCCGTTCATGGCGATAACTATGCGAGGCGCTTCAGGAATATGCAATATCCTCGTTGCACGTTCCGCCGAGCCGCATGGTTTCGTTTGACACGCGCGACAGGCCCCATATCCTGCCCGCAAATCCCGCGCTCCAAGCGCGCTCCCCCCATGACAGGACCATCCTCATGAACGTGATTTCCAACCACATGCCCACGGCCGAACTTCAGGCGCTGGACGCCGCCCACCACATGCACCCGTTCACCGCCGGTGCGGAACTGGCGCAGGTGGGCGCGCGCGTCATCACCAGCGCGGATGGCGTGACGCTGACAGACAGCGAGGGGCACAAGATCCTTGATGCCATGTCGGGGCTGTGGTGCGTCAACATCGGATACGGGCGCCGCGAGCTGGCCGACACCGCCGCGCGCCAGATGATGGAACTACCCTATTACAATACGTTTTTTCAAACGACCCATGTGCCTGCAATCGCGCTGTCGGCAAAACTAGCCGAACTTGCGCCGGGGGATTTGAACCACGTCTTTTACGCCGGATCGGGCAGCGAGGCGAATGACACCAACATCCGCCTTGTGCGCCACTACTGGGCCATCAAGGGCCAGCCGGAAAAGAACATCATCATCGCCCGCAAAAACGGCTATCACGGCTCGACCCTTGGGGGCGGGAGCCTTGGCGGCATGTCGGGCATGCACACACAAGGCGTGCCTGTGATCCCGGGCATCCACCACATCGACCAGCCTGATTGGTGGTCAGAGGGGGGCGATTTGACCCCCGAGGCATTTGGCCTTGAACGCGCCAAACAGCTCGAAGCGGCTATCCTTGAGTTGGGCGCGGACCGCGTTGCCGCCTTCATCGCCGAACCCGTGCAGGGCGCAGGCGGCGTGATTGTGCCGCCACACACCTATTGGCCCGAAATCCAGCGCATTTGCGACGAACATGGAATCCTGTTGATCGCGGACGAGGTTATTTGCGGCTTCGGGCGCACAGGCCATTGGTTCGGCTCGCAATACTACGGCATCCGCCCGCATATCATGACCATCGCCAAGGGCCTGTCGTCGGGCTATGCGCCCATCGGTGGGTCGCTGGTGTGCGATGACATTGCCGACGTCGTCGGCGGGGCAGGTGATTTCAACCATGGTTACACCTATTCCGGCCATCCGATGGCCTGCGCGGTCGCCCTTGAAAACCTGCGCATCCTGCAAGAAGAAAAAATCGTCGAGAACGTGCATGACACGATCGCGCCGTATCTGGCAGAAAAGTGGACGGCGCTGGCGGATCATCCGCTGGTCGGCGAGGCGAAGATTGTGGGCATGATGGGGTCCATCGCCATGACCCCGCACAAGGAAAGCCGCGCGAAATTCGCCGCTGACGCGGGCACTGTCGGGCTGGCCTGTCGCACGCGGTGTTTTGCCAACGGGCTGGTGATGCGGCATGTGGGCGACAGGATGATCATCGCGCCGCCGTTGGTGATCAAAAAGGACGAAATTGATACGCTGATCGAACGGGCCACCAAATCGCTTGATGAAACCTTTGAACTGATCAAGGCCGAAGGGCTTTATAAGGTCGGCTGATGGACCTTCTCACCGCCAATGACACGGTCGGGCAATACCCCGCGTCCTATTACGCCGCGACGGCCACGGCGCTTGCGCCTTTTGCATCCGCCAAGGGCAGTATCAGTTGTGATGTCTGCGTCGTGGGGGGCGGGTATTCCGGTCTGTCATCGGCACTGCACCTTGCACAGGCGGGCTACGACGTCGTGCTGCTGGACGCACAGCGCGTCGGCTTTGGCGCGTCCGGGCGCAATGGCGGGCAGGTCGGCACGGGCCAACGCATCGGGCAGGACGAACTGGAAGGGATCGTAGACCGTGCTCAGGCGCGTGCACTTTGGGATTTATCCTTAGAATCCGTAGCGTTGGTGCGCGGTCTTATTGCGGATCACACGATTGATTGCGGCTGGGCGGAGGGGATCATCGAGGCCGATCACCGCGCGAAGTTTGTGCCCCATAGCTATGAATACGCTGAAAAATTACACACCGAGTATGACTATGATCTGATCCGCCCGGTCGGGCGCGACGAGATGCGCTCGCTTGTTGGCTCCTCGGCGTATCACGGCGGCACGCTGGATATGGGCGGCGGGCACCTCCACCCGCTGCGTTTTGCGCTGGGGCTGGCGCGCGCGGTGCAGGCAGCGGGCGTGCGGATCTTCGAGCAAAGCAAGGTCACAAGCGTCAGCGCCCAGGGTCACGTCACCACGGATCACGCGCAAATCACCGCCAAACATGTCATCCTCGGGTGCAACGGCTACCTTGGTGCGCTCAACGAAGGGGTGGCGCAACGGGTCATGCCGATCAACAATTTCATCGTCGCGACCGAGCCTTTGTCAGACCATCTGGCCCACGAGTTGATCCGCGACAATCACGCTGTGGCCGACAGCAAATTCGTCATCAATTACTTCCGCCTGTCCGACGACAACCGCATGTTGTTTGGTGGCGGCGAAAGCTACGGCTACAGATTCCCGCGCGACATCGCCGCCACCGTGCGCAAACCGATGTTGAAAATCTACCCGCAACTCAAAGACACGCGGATTGAGTATGCATGGGGCGGCACGCTGGGCATCACGATGAACCGTAT
>CBFHGD010000128.1:0-4887 GCA_965655275.1 Octadecabacter sp.
TGAATGTAAGATCGAAATTCTGCGCCCCTGTTGATGTCACCTGACGGTTTAAAATCTCACCATCCAACAGCGTTTCTGCTTCCGAGGAGCTGCCTTCACCTGCGCTGTTGGCGACAAAAGACAGGCCGTTGCGCAGAGCTTCGGACAGGTTCATCACGTCCGACCCGCCAACAGGCAAGGACGCTTCGATCGTGGAGGTCAGCGGCAATGTCGACTGCACGTTTTTCGAGACGATGTTGTCGATCATGAACGTAAAGTCGGCGTTGCTGTTACCGACTTCGGATGATGCTGTGTAATTGATCAAGTTGCCTTCGATCACACGTGACGTGCCGGTGAATTCGCTTAGCTCCACAAATCCTTCCATCGACATTTCTTCGATACCGGCCTGTTCGATTGTCACATCGCCCAATTGGAACCGCAGGTTTTCGCTGGCGGATTCGTAGGCGATATCGCCCGGCGTTCCGGATGCGGTGACTGTGTAGCCCTCATGTGTCATGGTGGCTTGCGTGGTGAAGCTGGCACCGCCGTTAACGCCACCCGCGATCGTGATGTTCATAGGCGAGGGGTATGTGATGGTGACCGTACCATCGCCGCTGTCTTCGATCATGACTGCATCAGCCTTGATCTGGAATGTGGCGATTCCTTCAGGCAGGATCATGTTCAACTCGGGATTGTTCAGTTGACCCGAAGAAAGATCGCCGCTCAACGTCGCTCCCATCGCGCCGTAAAGTGCCTGTTGGTTGGACCACACGTCGGCGGCGGTTACATCGGCAAGGGCCGGCGTTGCAAAGGCTGTTGCAAGAGCGATGAAACTTGTCGCCATACGGTTCGTCATAATATGTCTCCTGACAATAATGCGGCATCAGGGTGAACCGATGCCGCGATAATCGTGATTACATGGAATATTAGCGCAGCCGTTGCCCATTGGCGAGCACATGACCCTCGCTGTTCACTTCAATCGTCGAAGTAAGCATATCATCGCCGACGGGCGTCGCGAACATGCCGAGCATCATGCGCGGCATCATGGCTTCGTCTTCGGGGATCAGACCCATCTGGACCAGCTTGTCGACAAGGCCATTCACGCCGTTGATGGCGAAATTGACCTGCCCTTCGGGGCGCGGAAGCCCGTCAAAGGATTCAAGGTCGGTGTTATCAAACGTAAAGGCACCGCCGCCCGTTATTTCGGCCCCAGCGCCGCGCACTGTCAGGTCGGTGATCTGAAGACCGTTCAATTCACCCGGAACGTCGGACATTGCCAAGGCTTCTTGTTGCTCTGGATCAAGCAGATCGAAGAAGGGTGTGACCTGCGCGTCTATCCCGATCGAGATTGTGATTGGATCGCGGGGCAGAATACTCCGGGGATCGGCAATGTTCCAAAGGGTATCGCTGACAGCAAGATCGGTGACGTTAAACGCCATACGCGCGTCGCGCGGCCCGTCTTCGCCCTGGCTCAGCGGAATCTGGAAGTCGAACCCGTATTTCCCTAGGCTCGCTTCGAGGGGGAACGGGATTTCTTCGGGCACGAGCACGTTCACGGTGATGCCGCGGGATTCGCCCGTGTAGACCATACGATCAATATCGAAGGCCACGTTCATCTCGCCGCCCTCAACCGACGCGGCGCCGGACGCAGCTTCGCCATCCGCATCGATGTCAAAAGAATACACCATGTTGCCGAAGGTATAGCCGCCCTCAAGCGCTAGCCCATCTTTGAAGGGTGGTTCATCGGCATCCATGTCCATGTCCAATGGTGCCACGACACGTGCAAATGCCGTAAGGTCGGCGATATCACCGTTTGCCTGCACAGTGCCCGGGCCGCCATTTTCGGTCAGCGAAACATCAATATCCACCGCCCCGACGCTAAGGTCATAGATGATCCGCGTCAGAGTATCTGTGCTGACAGAATAAGTGCCGGACAGATCCATCATCGCGAACATCGCTTCTTGCAGGTCGATCGCCTCGGCGGCTTCCCCTTCAAGGGTGTCGATGCTCATCGCGTATCTTTCGGCAGCGACATTATAAAGCATCGCTTCCGGATCACCGGACACGACGAGGGTCATTCCGGTCTGCTGCACGGTCATGTTGATCGTGGATGGATCGCCGGCTGGCGGTGTTATGTTGATCGTGATCGGGTAGCTTTCGGCCATCGTTACGTTGACGCTGCCGTCGCCGTTTTCGGTGAGAACAATGGTGCCGATGGCCGCGTTGACTGCCGCCTCGTCGTCCGACATTTCTATGTTCACGCCTTCGACAGTCAGCGTATCACCGTCCATGGTTTCGGCCCCGGTGGTGAAGCCTTGGCCGTAAATTTCGGCTTGGCCTTTCCAATTGTCCCAAACTTGTTGGGCGGTCACATCTGCGTGAGCCGTGGTGCCGCACAAGATAGCTGTAATCACAGCGGTATAACGAAGGGGCTTAATATGGGTCATGAAAACGCTTTCCTGCTAAAATCTTTCGCGCAAACCTTTTCAACTCCGCGTTGGGGGGTCAAGGTCAGGTAAACATGAGTATGTGCACACTGCACTCCTCGGTTCGGCAGATTTTCAGGAGAACATGACATGAATATGCAGGATAAAGTTGTAATGATCACGGGCGCGAGCCGTGGGATCGGTGCTGCCGCTGCGCGGGCGTTTGCCGATGCTGGGGCCAAGGTTGCTTTGTTGGCGCGCTCGGAAGATCAAATCAAGGAATTGGCAAATGATATTGGCCCGGCTGCCATCGCGATTCGCTGCGATGTCGCGTCCTATGCAGACGTTGCGGCGGCCGTTGCGACGGCGCAAAACGCCTTTGGCCCGCTAGATGTGTTCGTCGGCAATGCGGGCGCGCTTGATCCGATCAGCCATCTGGCCGATGCGGACCCCGAGGACTGGGGCAGGACGATTGATGTCAACCTCAAGGGGGTGTTTAACGGCATGCGCGCCGTTATGCCCGCTATGATCGAACGCGGCAAAGGCACGATTATTACCATTTCGTCCGGCGCGGCCCATAACCCGATCGAGGCCTGGTCTGCGTACTGTGCGTCCAAGGCAGGCGCCTATATGCTGACACGCTGTGCTGACCTTGAGGCCCGCGACAAGGGCCTGCGCATCATGGGCTTGTCGCCCGGAACGGTCGCCACTGACATGCAGCGCGACATCAAGGCGTCTGGCATCAATCCGGTCAGTCAATTGGACTGGTCCGTTCATATTCCCCCTGAATGGCCCGCGAAAACGCTGGTCTGGATGTGTTCGGCGGACGCGGATGAGTTCTGCGGTCAGGATGTGTCGTTGCGCGAGGACGACATTCGCAAACGGGTTGGCCTGATATGATCGACGCGACCCATGCAGACGGCTGTCTGACCTTGACCATTAATCGCCCTGACAAGGCGAATGCCTTGACCGAAGCTATGTTGGCGAAACTGGCCGACGCAGTCTTGGCTACGGAAGCGCGTGTTCTGGTCATGAGGGGGGCTGGCCGTGTGTTTAGCGCTGGTGCGGATTTGGAAGATGTGCGCGGCGGAACCCTCGCGACCTCACCACATTGGGAACGCCTGTCCTCTGCGGTTGCTGCGTTTCAAGGGCTTAGCGTTGCCGCCCTGAACGGGTCGTGTGCAGGTGGGGCGCTGGGCATGGTGTTGGCGTGCGACCTGCGTGTATCGGTGCAAACCGCCAGTTTCTTTTATCCCGTCATCAAAATGGGTGTGCTACCGCAACCGTCTGATCCCGCACGTTTACGCGCATTGATCGGCCTGTCCGCGACCAAACGCATCCTTTTGACCGGGGCACGCATAGGCGCGGACGAGGCTCTTTCGCTTGGGCTGATCGACACGATCAGTGATAATCTGGAGGCTGACGTTGAGGGCCTTATCGCGCGCGCCCGTTCTGCTGACCCCGCACAAGTCACCGCGATCAAAGCAATGATTGGATAAATAGACCCGTTTGCACGGAGCCGGACGTGGTGTAGGGAAACGGCATGGAAGACCTTATGAACACCGCCCTAGGCTATATCATGCCCGCCTTCGAGTTTGCGTTGGCTTGGATCATCAACCCCGCAAATTGGGTGCAGCTTGCCTTGCTTGTCGGGGCTTACCTTGCGGCGGTCGTTATCACGCGCAAATTGAACCCGCGGTTGAAGACTGCGCTGACGCCAGCCGAAGACAGCCAGACGCTTTTGTCCAAGGCCCGCCGTTTCGTGCTGTTGTTCCTGCCGCTTCTACTACCGCTTCTGGCGTTTGGCCTGACAGCCATAGGCGAACAAGTCACCCGTTCGATCTTTGGTTCGGGCGAAGTTATCGCCTTTGGTAAGCGCGTATTCCTGTTCCTTGCTGCGCGGGCCTTCGTGCGCGATATTCTAAACGATCCGTTGCTCAAGCTCATCGGTCGCTTTGTGCTGGTGCCGCTTGCCGCGATTTACGCGCTGGGTCTTCTTGATCCAATGCTGATCTGGCTCGAAGGCACGATTGTGCCCCTCGGCAATATGTCGTTTTCGTTGTTGGCTTTGCTGCGGTTCCTTGTCGTGGTGACCGTCGTGTTCTGGCTGGGGCGCTGGTCCAACGACCAAAGCACGGCGATCATCGAAAAGCAGGAAATGCGCCCTGCAACGCGCCAACTGGCGGTAAAAGCCGCTGAAATTGCAATCTTTGGTGCGGCGTTCTTGGTGGCGATGAACATTGCCGGTGTCCCGCTGACGTCGTTGGCGGTGCTGACGGGTGCCTTGGGTGTCGGTATCGGTTTTGGCCTGCAAAAGATCGCATCGAATTTTGTGTCCGGGGTGATCTTGCTGCTCGAAGGGCAGGCAACAGTTGGTGACTACGTAGAACTGGACGGAGGCGAGGCCGGCACGATCGTCAAAATGACAGCGCGCGCGGCCATTCTTGAGACGTATGACGGCAAATGGATCGTGGTTCCGAAC
>CBFHGD010000129.1:0-4769 GCA_965655275.1 Octadecabacter sp.
GGGGCTAATGTCGCGGCCATCGGGGATGGGTCCGGCGCCAATTGGGAGGTGTTCCAGTTTGCCCAGACAGACGTCGTTGGCCCCTACACGTTCGATATACGTCTGCGGTTGCGCGGGCAGGCGGGCACCGACGGGATCATGCCGGCGGATTGGCCTGTAGGATCGGTCTTTGTGCTGATGGACGGCGTGCCCGAACAGATCGCGCTGCCCCCTTCTGCGCGCGGTGTGCAGCAGCATTTCCGATATGGTCCCGGCACCCGCCCGATCAGCGATTCCAGCTATCGGCATCGCGTTGACGCCTTCAGTGGCGCGGGACTGCGACCCTACCGCGTGGCGCATTTGCGCACCCGGCCTGCCGGCCCTGATCTGGCGGTCAGCTGGATAAGGCGTGCTCGGCTGGACGGAGACAGTTGGGACGCGCAAGACGTGCCGCTTTCCGAAACATCCGAGCGGTATGGCGTGCGGGTCCTCAAGAACAACGCGGTTGTGCGCAGCGCGACCGTCACCAGCCCGAACTGGACATATACCGCCACGATGCAGGCGGCAGACGGGGCAGGGCTGACGCGGATCGAGGTTGCACAAATCTCGGGCATTTACGGCGAAGGCCCCGCAGCGGCGCTGACGGTGACGCTCTGATGCGCGCAGTCGGGCTGAGCGATCTGGATGGGGCGGCGCGGGTTTTGCTGGCGCGCCCGCATGCGGAGTGGGCCGACGTCGCGTGCACCCTGATCGAAGATGCGCATGTGGCCGATCTTTGGCGCAAACGGCACCGCACGGCGCATCCGCAGGGGGGCACGGGGTCGCTTTGTGCGCAGGCGAGCCTGCATGCGCGTGCGGGGACACCTGCACGCGGTGCGTCCTATTGCGAGGCATTGCAGGTTGTTCTGACGGCCCTGAGCGAGTGGCGCGCGCGTTTGGGGCATTCCACGTCGTGATGGCATAAATCACGGCTTTGTTCTTGGAATTTCTGCGCTATCTGAGGTAGGAGGACCGAGAAAGCGAGGTGTGCCATGGCCCAGACGAACCCGAAACTGTCGAAAGTTGACCCTGTCTGGCAGCGCATTTGCGAGGAGGCCGAGGCCGCGATCCAGAACGAACCGCTGATTGGCGGTTTTGTGCATACCTCCGTTCTGCACCATAAATCGCTTGAAAACGCGCTCGCCTACCGCATTTCCATGAAACTGTCGTCCGAGGAAATGTCCGATCAGATGCTGCGCGAAATCGCCGATGCCGCTTTTGCGGCCGACCCGTCTTTGGCGGACGCAGCGCGCGCGGATATTGTTGCGATCTTTGATCGTGATCCCGCCTGCCTGCGGTTCTTGCAGCCGCTTTTGTTCTTTAAGGGCTTTCAGGCGGTGCAAGCCTACCGGTTGGGCAACTGGCTTTGGAAACAGGGCCGTAAGGACCTGAGCTATTATGTCCAGATGCGCATTTCCGAGATTTTCGGCGTTGATATCCACCCCGCCGCGACCATTGGCCGTGGTTTGATGATCGACCACGCCCATTCGATCGTGATTGGTGAAACGGCTGTTGTGGGGGATAACGTTTCGATGTTGCATTCCGTGACGCTGGGCGGCACCGGCAAGGAAGAAGAAGACCGTCACCCCAAAATCATGGATGGCGTTCTGATCGGTGCGGGGGCCAAGGTGCTTGGCAATATCAAGGTCGGGCGGTGTTCGCGCATCGCCGCCGGATCTGTGGTTCTGCATGATGTGCCGGAAAAGAAAACCGTCGCCGGTGTTCCCGCCAAAGTGGTCGGAGAGGCGGGGTGTTCGCAACCCGCCATCTCCATGAACCAGATCCTGAACGGGGCCTAGGACAGCTGGTCGTAGGCTTCCATCGCCTTGGCGCCGTACATATAGCCCGGCCCGCCGTTCATCATCACCACGACGTTGACAGTTTCGGCGATTTCATCGCGCGTTGCGCCCGCACGGATCGCGGCCTTCACATGATAGCCGATGCAGTCGTTGCACTGTTTTGAAATGCCGATCGCCAGCGCGATGAGCTCTTTGTGCTTGGTGGATACCGCGCCTTCGGCCAGTGCTGCATTGTGCAGCGCGTGAAACCCTTTGGCCGTCTCTGCCTGCTCTGCGCGCATCGGCCCCAAGATGGCGCTTGTCTGCGCGAGTGTGTCTTTCCAGTCCATTACATGTCGTCCTTGTTGTTATCTGCCTGTCGATAGGGTGCGTGGAGCGTGGAAACCTTGCGCCAGATCAAGAAAACACACCCCTGATACGAAAAAGGGCCGCGCGGAGTGATCCGGCGGCCCTAAGACAAGTCTTGAACGTGGCTTACGCGAGCATGCCCATCGGGTTTTCAAGATGCCCCTTGATCGCGTTCAGCAGGTTCGCCCCCATTGCGCCATCAATCACACGGTGATCGACGGACAGGGTGGTGGACATGACAGTCGCAACCTTGATCTCCCCGTCGGCCCCGACGACAGGCTTTTTCGCGCCTGCGCCCACGGCAAGGATGCCGGAATGGGGCGGGTTGATGATGGCGTCAAAGTTGTCGATGCCAAACATCCCGAGGTTTGAAATCGCGAAGCTGCCACCCTGATATTCATGCGGCGCAAGTTTGCGGTCCCGCGCACGGGCGGCAAGGTCCTTCATCTGTGTGGAGAGCGATGACAGCGAGCGCATTTCAGCGTCTTGCAGAACGGGGGTGAACAAACCACCTTCGATTGCCACAGCCACAGCCACATCAGACGCGGTCATCTGCAATACGCGATCACCAGCCCAAACAGCGTTGGCTTCCGGCACGTCTTGCAACGCCAGGGCGCAGGCCTTGATGATGAAATCGTTGACCGACAGCTTCACGCCACGCGGTTCCAGCGTTTTGTTGAGCTTGCCACGGAACGCCAGAAGCGCGTCCAGCTCGATATCGCGGCGCAGGTAGAAATGCGGCACGGTCTGTTTGGCTTCCGTCAGGCGCGCAGCAATGATCTTGCGCATCCCGTCGAGCTTGACCTCTTCGAACTGGCGGCCTTCATACATGGCCGTGACCTGTGCCGTGCTTGGCCCTGTGGAGGCCGCAGCAGCGGCAGGCGCGGACGCAGCAGGCGCGGCACCAGTAGCAGCGGCAGGTTGCGCCGTCGCGTTTTCGACGTCGGCCTTGATGATGCGTCCATGCGGACCGGAGCCCTTGATGGACGCCAGATCGAGGCCTTTGTCCTTGGCGATGCGGCGCGCCAGTGGCGTCGCGAACAAGCGCGAGCCATCGCTGACGACAGGGGCAGAGGGCGCAGGAGCGGCAGCCGCCGGTGCTGCGTCAGCGGGCTTTGCCGCATCTTCAGCAGGTGCAGCGGCAGCAGGCGCAGGGGCGGCGGCAGACGCCGCGCTCATGTCTTCGCCTTCTTCGCCGATGATGCAGATCGGCGTGTTCACTTTCACGCCTTCCGTGCCCTCGGCGACCAGCAATTTGCCGATCACGCCTTCGTCCACGGCTTCGAACTCCATCGTCGCCTTGTCAGTTTCAATTTCGGCAATCAGGTCGCCCGATTTAACGGTGTCGCCTTCTTTGACCAGCCATTTTGCCAGCGTGCCTTCCTCCATCGTGGGGGACAGCGCGGGCATGAGAATTTCGGTAGCCATTGTCTGTTCTCCTTAACGGTAGGTGACTTGTTTCACGGCGGCGACGACTTCGTCTGTCGTGATCAGCGCGTGACGTTCAAGATTGGCGGCGTAAGGCATCGGCACGTCCTTGCCGGCGCAATTGATCACCGGTGCATCAAGGTAATCAAACGCCTCCTGCATGATCGTCGCCCCAAGGTGGTTGCCGATGGACCCGACGGGCCAGCCCTCTTCGACAGTCACGCAACGGTTTGTTTTCTTTACGCTTTCAAGGATCGTTGCGTAATCGATCGGGCGCAGGCTGCGCAGGTTGATCACCTCTGCGGAGATCCCGTCAGCGGCCAGTTTTTCTGCCGCTTCGACCGCGTAGGTCATGCCGATGCCGAACGAAACGATTGTCACATCCGTGCCTTCGACTTCGACCTTTGCCTTGCCGAACGGAATGGTGAAATCATCCATCACAGGCACATCGAACGAGCGACCATAGAGGATTTCGTTTTCCAGAAAGATGATCGGGTTGTTGTCGCGAATGGCGGTTTTCATCAGGCCTTTTGCGTCAGCAGCGGAATAGGGCATCACGACCTTCAGGCCGGGGACCATCGAAAACCATGCGGCGAAATCCTGGCTGTGCTGTGCACCCACGCGCGCAGCCGCACCGTTTGGCCCACGAAACACCATGGGCGCACCCATCTGTCCACCGGACATATACAATGTCTTGGCAGCAGAGTTGATGATATGGTCCATCGCTTGCATGGCGAAGTTGAACGTCATGAATTCCACGATCGGGCGCAGGCCCCCGAAGGCGGCCCCCACTGCGATACCCGTAAAGCCGAGTTCGGTGATCGGCGTGTCGACGACGCGCTTTTCTCCGAATTTGTCCAGCAATCCCTGACTGATCTTGTAGGCACCCTGGTATTCGCCAACTTCTTCACCGATCAGGAAGACGTTTTCGTCCCGTTCCATCTCTTCGATCATGGCCTCGTTCAGGGCTTCGCGTACGGTCATCGACTTCATCTCTGTGCCAGCTGGCCAGTCAGGGGATGTATCGGATGGCTTGAACTCGACCGCGCTTGCGGAGGCCACAGCAGGGGCGGCGGGGGCCGCGTTGCCTGCGGGGGCGGCGGCGGCAGGGGCTTCGGCGGCAGCAGCAGGCGTTGGCGCTGCGGACATGTCTTCGCCTTCTTCACCGATGATGCA
>CBFHGD010000130.1:0-4719 GCA_965655275.1 Octadecabacter sp.
GGTTGCGGTGCTGCTGGTCGGTGCGCCTGCGTGGGCACAAGACGTTGCCGATGCGGATTCTGACGCAGCAACGCTGGACGTTGGCACAACCGGCGATGCAGACGGCGCGGCGGACACGCCAGCCGTTGCAGACGCATTTGAAGATCAGGCCGAATGGGACGATTTCACCGACCGCGTGGAGACCGCGATTGTCGCAGGGCGCGCGTCCAACACTGTGCTGGGTGACTTGCGCAGCCAATTGGCAAGTTGGCGCGATACATTCCTGAGGCGTCAGTCCCTGAACGCGTCACGGATCGAGACCGTGCGTGCTCAGTTGAGTGCCCTTGGTGATGCTCCGGAAAACGGCGAGGAAGACCCGCGCGTGACAGCGCGCCGCGATACGTTAAGTCAGCAGTTGAGCGAACTGCAGGCACCGGCAATTCTGGCGCAAGAAGCCCACACGCAAGCAGACGGGTTGATCGGCGAAATCGACAGTCTGATCCGTGATCGTCAGGCGGACCGCGTAACAGAGCGGTCGCAGTCGCCCCTCAACCCAACGGGATGGACCAGAACGTGGAGCGCGATAAAGGCGGGCGTGCTGTCGATCCGTGCCGAAGTAAATGCCACGATTGCAAACCCGAGCCGTCAAACCGCGTTCTACGACAGTCTGCCTGCAATTCTGGTGCTTTTGGCGATAGCGGTGGTGTTTGTCTTGCGCGGGAGCGTGTGGTTTTCGCGATTGTCGGGGTTGGTGCTGGCGCGCACACGGCGCGGACAGGGCGTGTTGCAATTCGTGTTCTCGCTGGGGCAGGTCGTGTTCCCGTATCTGGGGTTGCTGGCGTTCTCCGTCGCCCTGCAGACCACCGGTATGACCGGACGCAGGTTGGGCACGATCGTGGAAAGCCTGCCGGCCTTGGGCTTGTTTCCGATACTTGCCCACTGGCTCGCGGGGCAATTGCTGCCCAACACCAGTGACGCAGAGGATAACCCGCTTGCGCTGCCTGTGGACGCGGTTGCGCGCGCGCACCGCCGGTTTGTGACCTTGGGATATGTCTTGATGGCCGCCGGTTTGGTTCAGGGGTTCGTGACGGTCAACGCCTTTGACGCCGTGCCCGCTGCGGTCGCTTTGTTCCCGTTCGGGTTGGCGCTTGTCTGGACGCTGTTCTGGCTCGGGCATTTGTTGCGCCGCACCATCGACGAGACGGAGGAAGACGCCCCGCATTCGTTCCGCGTGGCCCTGCGCGCCATTCTGAGCCGTGGATTGATGGCAGCGGCAGTCCTGGGGCTGTTTTTTGCAGCACTCGGATATTCCAATGCCTTTGAAGTGATCTCGTATCCGGCGGCGATGACGCTTTATGTGTTGGGTGCGTTGCTCTTGTTGCAGCGGCTGACAGTGGACGCCTATTCGCTTATCTCGAAATCCGAAAATGGCGCAAAGGATGCCTTGATTCCTGTGTTGATCGGGTTTGCGCTTGTGTTGGTGTCCGTGCCGGTGCTGGCCGTGATATGGGGTGCGCAGGTCACGGACATAACCGAGCTGTGGACCCGGTTTCGCGAAGGGTTCTCGATCGGGGAAACCACCATTTCGCCGACCAATTTCTTGTTGTTCGCGGTGGTGTTTATTGTCGGCTACACGGTGACGCGGCTTGTGCAGGGCGCATTGCGCACGACGGTCTTGCCGCGCACCAAAATGGATGCGGGCGGGCAGAACGCGATTGTGTCGGGCATGGGGTACCTCGGCATTTTCCTTGCCGCGGTGATCGCGATTACCACGGCGGGCATCGATCTGAGTGGTCTCGCGATTATTGCCGGTGCGCTGTCGGTCGGTATCGGTTTCGGCCTGCAAAACATCGTCAGTAACTTTATCAGCGGTATCATCTTGTTGATCGAGCGTCCGATTTCGCAAGGCGACTGGATCGAGGTGGGCGGGCAAATGGGCTATGTGCGCGACATTTCCGTGCGCTCGACCCGGATCGAAACGTTTGATCGCACGGACGTCATTGTGCCCAACGCCGATCTGATCAGCAATCAGGTGACCAACTGGACCCGTGGCAACAACGTGGGCCGTGTGATTGTTCCGGTTGGTGTGGCCTACGGCACGGACACCGACTGGGTGGCTGGCATCCTTCAAAACATCGCCGAAGCCCATCCGATGGTGTTGCTGAACCCGGCCCCGTCCGTGGTGTTCCAGGGGTTCGGCGCTGACAGCCTCGATTTCGAAATCCGCGCTATCTTGCGCGATGTGAACTATGTTTTGTCGGTAAAATCCGAGTTGAACCATGCGATCGCAAAACGGTTTGGCGAGGAGGGGATCGAGATTCCGTTCGCGCAGCGCGATCTGTGGCTGCGTAACCCCGAGACGCTGAATTTCGGACCGCAAAAACCCGCACGCAAGCCCGCCAGGACGGCCCCCAAACCGGAGCCCAAAACGTGACCAAGCCCCTGTTTATCGATGATGCCTATTTGCGCGATGCCCCTGCGTCTGTTTTCGCGGTCACCGATGAAGGTGGCATCATTCTGGACGCATCGATCTTTTATGCGACAGGGGGCGGGCAACCCGGCGATTCCGGCATATTGAAATGGAACGGCGGGACGATCGAGATTGCCACGACCGTCAAGGGCGATGCCGGAACGATCATTCTTGTGCCCGCAGAACCCAACCCGATGCCGCCCGTTGGCGCGGCCGTGACGCAGGTGTTGGACTGGGAGCGCCGCCACCGCCACATGCGCGTGCATACGGCGCTGCACCTGCTGTCCATTGTCATCGAGCTGCCGGTGACGGGCGGATCTATCGGGGCGGAAAAGGGCCGGCTTGATTTTGACATGCCCGAGGCCCCCGAGGATAAGGCCGCACTTGAAGAGACGCTCAACAAGCTGATCGAGTGTGATTTCGAGGTCACCAGCGAATGGATCACGGATGCGCAGCTGGCGGCCAACCCCGGCCTTGTCAAAACCATGTCCGTCCAGCCGCCCAAAGGTGCAGGGCACGTGCGGCTTGTACGCATTGGTGAGGGTGAAAACACCGCCGATCTGCAGCCTTGTGGCGGCACCCATGTCCGCTACACCAGTGAAATCGGGCCTGTACGCCTCGGCAAGATCGAAAAGAAGGGCAAGCAGAACCGCCGCGTCTATTTGCATCTGGAGACGTGACGTTCAAACCGGTGGCACGGGGCGTCGCGCTGGTTTGCGCTGTGTTGTTTGTTGTTCTGGCCTTCGTGCCGCAGGCCTATGCCCCGACCTACGGTGTTGTAGCAGACGAGGGCGTGCAATTCCTGACGCGCCGCGCGTCGCCCATGTTCATTGCCCCGGCGATCATTTTATGGCTCGCGGCCAGCGCCCCACGCAGCGGCCTGCGCGACGGTGTGGTCATCGGAGTTGCCCTGATGTGGGTCGGTGTGGCCTTGACGGGTGTGGTGGCGTGGATGCAGGGCATCGCGTCCCCGTTGATCCTTCTGGCGGCAGCGCTGGAATGCACATTGGCAGCCCTTGTGTGGGCTGCGCGCAAAAACTAGGCGCAAAGCGCGCGACCCCCCTTGCAATGCATGCCGCTTATTGGCTAAACGCCCCTCACGGACAGGTGGCCGAGTGGTCGAAGGCGCACGCCTGGAAAGTGTGTAGGCGGGAGACCGTCTCCAGGGTTCGAATCCCTGTCTGTCCGCCACCCCCCCAATCCAGATGTGTCATGACCCGCGTTTGTGGGGCACGGCCGCGATTTGAAGATGTTTGAAGCCAGTCCAATCTGGCGGAGTCATCAGTGTCGTATGGTTGAAGCGCAGATATCTGGAAGAAAAATAAAGATCTTGTTAACCCTGACCCCTTGACACTCTACCCAAGGTGGTACGAAAAATAGTCGTGTATTCTCAGCGTCTGCGCGATGGCGCGCGCAATGTGATGGTGGTTGGCGAAGGGTCCGTGGGCGCGGGCCTCTACACCGGCGCGGCGCGCGGTGGTGCGCAGGCGCTTGGCCGTGGCGCTGGTGAAATCGCGCCCGGCCAGCTTGCGGATCTGGTGGCGATCGACCGCACCGACCCTGCGCTATACGCGCTACAGAGCCATCAGGTTTTGGACGGGCTGGTCTTTGCGGCGACAGACAGGGTTGTGACGGATGTGTGGTCGGCGGGACGCCACATGGTGAAAGACCGTCGCCATGTTCGCCGCGATACGGTTGTTGCGGCCTACCGCGCGGCGATGGACAGCGTTATCACACTGCTTTGATCGCGATAGGTCACGACAATTTGCAAGACCGCGTCCTGCGCGCCAAGAGTCAGATTCGCAGGGGTATCCAGAGGGGCACCCAGAAATGCAGTGTCCCCGACATCCAGCCGTTCGGCCCCCAGTTCCGGCTGTCCGGCAAGCACGTGGATGGCCGCCAGACCCGCGGCGGGCGGCGTGATCAAGCCACGTGATACGCCACGCAGTGTCTTGACAGTTCCATCACAAAGGGTGGGATCAAACATCAGGTTCAGGTCCGTCAACGGGCCGTCCGTCAGGCGCGCGGTGATGTCCAAACCGCCGCTGAAACGTACGGGGCGCCATGGGCGCGCGTCCAGAACCTGCCCGTCTGAATGCAGCGCCATACCCGTGTCGGAAACAACGGTCAGAATACGCTCAAGCCCCGGGAAGTTGGAAAAGGCGCCGTCCTGCGCCACATCTGCGCGGCTCAGCCGCCAGACGGTTTGCGCGCCTGTCGTAGCATGGGCAATATGGCGTGTAACACCGCCCCCGTTCTTCCAAGAGACA
>CBFHGD010000131.1:0-4708 GCA_965655275.1 Octadecabacter sp.
GATCCGTGAGGCGATTGCGGAATTTGGTGGCTGCGAGGCGCAGGAATCCGACGGGATCGACCGGTTTGTGGCGCAAATCCACTATATTGCGGTTGATGCCAAGGGCGAGGCCGGCTGGAAAGACCTGCATGACCTGATCCGCTTCGACGTGATCAATGCGTTCTATTTCTCGGTCGCGCCAAGCTTGTTCGGCGATCTTGCGGAACGCTTGCATACCTTCAAAATAGCCGACGCGGACAGCCGCGTCGTTGTCGAAAAACCGTTTGGCCGCGATCTGGCGTCGGCCAAGGATCTGAATGCGACGCTGGCCCGGCACTTTGACGAAAAACAAATCTATCGCATCGATCACTACTTGGGCAAAGAAACCGTCCAGAACCTGATGGCTGTGCGGTTTGGCAATATGTTGTTCGAACCGCTTTGGAACAATCACTACGTTGATCACATTCAAATCACCGTCGCCGAAACCGTTGGTGTCGGGGGGCGCGGCGCCTATTACGACACGTCCGGCGCGATGCGTGACATGGTGCAAAACCATCTGATGCAGCTGTTGTGCCTGATCGCGATGGAGGCCCCGCCCGAATTCGGGGCGGACGCAGTGCGCGACGAAAAACTCAAGGTGATCCGCGCATTGCAGCCGATCGATCCGCACCACATTGTGCGCGGGCAATATGATGCAGCGGGGGATGCGCCGGATTATCGAACAGACGCGCAAAACCCGCGTTCGCACACCGAAAGCTTCATCGCGCTGCGGTGCGAAATTGCCAATTGGCGGTGGGCAGGCGTGCCGTTCTACATGCGCACGGGAAAAAAGCTCAAGGCGCGCTCGTCTGAAATCGTGGTCGTTTTCAAAGACCTCGGGCATTCTATTTTTCCCGGCGATGAAAAACGCCACCGCAATGTATTGTCCATCCAGTTGCAGCCCAATGAGGGCATTCAGTTGCAAGTGACGATCAAGGAACCCGGTTTGGGGGGGATGCGTTTGATGGATGTGCCGCTTGATATGACCTTTGCAGAGGCCCTCGGGCCGGAGGTCGAGGGGGCAGCGGATGCGTATGAGCGGTTGATCATGGACGTGATCCGCGGCAACCAGACCTTGTTTATGCGCGGTGATGAAGTTGAGGCCGCTTGGGCGTGGACGGACCCGATCATCGAAGGTTGGGAGGCGCGCAATGACGTGCCCAAGCATTACGAGCAAGGGTCAAGCGGGCCGGAAGATGCGTTGATGTTGATGCACCGTGAGGGCCGAAAATGGCGCGATATCAGAGGGTAAGACATGAAACTTCTTGAATATCCTGACGTTGAAATGATGATGATGGACCTTGGCAACACGCTTGCCGGGGAGTTGAAGAGCGCTTTGCTGCACCAGGACCATGTGTCGTTCGCCGTGCCCGGTGGCACCACGCCGGGTCCGATATTTGACGTGCTTTGCGCGGCCAAGCACCTCGATTGGTCACGTGTGCACGTCATGCTGACGGATGAGAGGTGGGTGCCCGAAAGCTCACCACGCTCCAACACGCGGCTGTTGCGCGAACGTTTGCTGATAGATGCGGCGGCGGCCGCCACTTACGTCCCGCTTTATGGGGGGACCGAAACACCCGAGCAAAGCCTCGGGGCGCTTGAGGAGGGGGTGCGCAGCCAGCTGCCGGTGTCGGTTATGCTGCTTGGGATGGGCGCAGATATGCATACGGCGTCGATCTTCCCCGGCGCGGACAAGCTGGACGAGGCGCTGAACGGGGATGCCTTACTGGTGGCGATGCGTGCGCCGGGCGCGCCTGAACCGCGCATAACCTTGTCGGCCAATGTGATAAACGGCGCGATGTCACGTCACATCGTGATCACCGGACTTGAAAAACGCGAGGCGTTGGAACGCGCCCGGCACCTTGACCCGCAGGAAGCGCCTATTGCGGCAGTTCTGGACGGATCAACTGTTCATTGGGCGGAGAAATAGACGATGTGGGACAAGTTGCGCGGGCATCATGAAGCGGTTAAATCGCGTCGCTTTGAAACCCTGATTGACACGGATCGTGCCGGGGCGTTTACGGCCCAGACCGGTGATCTGCGGCTGGATTATGCCAAGACCAATATTGATGACGAGGGGCGGGCGTTGCTGATTGATCTGCTTGATCAGGCGGGCGTCGCGGACAAACGCGCAGCGATGTTTGCAGGTGACGCTATCAATGAGACCGAAGGGCGCGCCGTGTTGCATACCGCGCTGCGCAATCTTGATGGTGGTCCGGTGATGGTCGACGGCGCCGATGTGATGCCGGGTGTTCTGGCAACACTGGCGCGAATGGAGGCCTTTGCACAGGCCGTGCGCAGTGGTGCGTTTACGGGGCAAGGTGGTGCCATTACCGATGTGGTCAACATCGGGATTGGCGGGTCTGACCTTGGCCCTGCCATGGCGGTTCAGGCCCTGCGCCCTTATCACGACGGACCGCGCTGCCACTTCGTGTCCAACGTCGACCCTGCGGACATCAGCGCGGTGTTGCGCAGCTGCGATCCGGCGACCACCTTGGTGATTGTTGCGTCCAAAACCTTCACCACGATCGAAACCATGACGAACGCGCGCACCGCGAAAGCATGGATGGGGCAGGCTGTGTCTGATCCGGCTGCGCAGTTTGCGGCCCTCAGCACGTCGGACGACAGAACGGCGGATTTCGGGATCGCGCAGGACCGTGTCTTCGGGTTCGAGGATTGGGTCGGTGGGCGTTACTCCATGTGGGGCCCGATTGGTCTGTCGTTGATGATTGCCATCGGGCCGGAGGCGTTTCGCGCATTCTTGCGCGGCGGACAGGCGATGGACCGGCATTTCGGCGCGGCTGACTGGCACGAAAACCTGCCGGCGATGTTGGCCCTTGTGGGTATCTGGCATAACCAGATTTGCGGTCATGCAACGCGGGCTGTTTTGCCTTATGATAACAATCTCAACCGCTTACCGGCCTATCTTCAACAACTTGAAATGGAGAGCAATGGCAAGGGTGTGCGCATGGACGGCTCTGATTTGCAGGTGCAGTCGGGTCCTGTCGTCTGGGGCGAGCCGGGCACAAACGGGCAGCATGCGTTTTATCAACTGATCCATCAGGGCACCCGCGTTGTGCCTTGTGAATTCCTTGTGGCGGCGCGCGGCCATGATGATGATCTACACCATCAACATCAGCTGCTGGTGGCCAATTGTCTGGCCCAGTCCGAGGCGTTGATGAGGGGACGCGACCTTGAGCAAGCGCGCAGCAAAGTGGCCGGCCAGTTCGAGGGAGCCGAGTTGGAACGGCAGGCCCGTCATCGTGTTTTCACCGGAAATCGCCCCAGTGTTACAATCGCTTACCCGAAACTGGACCCGTTCATGCTGGGCCAGATAATTGCGCTTTATGAACACCGCGTGTTTGTTGAAGGCGTGGTTTTGGGCATCAACTCCTACGATCAATGGGGCGTCGAGCTTGGCAAGGAACTGGCCACGGCGTTGCAGCCCGTTGTCGAAGGTGGGGATGCATCGGGTAAAGACGGATCGACCCGCGCATTGGTCGGGTTTTTACGCACACACGGCGTTTAGGCCTGCACAGCCCCGTCGCGGGTGATCAGGGTTTGACGCAACGCATCGGGCAGGGTGCGTTTGCTGTTGTCATCGTTCAACAAGACAATAACGGCCGTTCCTGTGGTTGTGATCTGCCCGTCCACGAAGGTTGCGTATTCCATCGAAAAGCTGGTCTTGCGCATCTCGACTGTTCTGGCAGTGTTGATGTAGGTGGCGCCGCGCATCACTTCAGCTTTGTAGTCTAACCCTACTGTTTTCACAACAAACTTCGGGTCTGCACCTGCGGTGTCATAGATCCCGTATTCTTCGAGGTAGATTACGCGCAGGGTTTCGTACCAGCGCAGATAGACGACATTGTTGACGTGGTTCAACGCATCCAGCTCGCCAAATCGCACGCGATCTGCCAGCCCGAATGTCCAGGGGTCGGGGATGTTCGCGGCCCGCAATCGGGCCGCGTCCAAAGGTGTTAGAAACGGTGTCATACGGCGGCGGTGACGATGATTTCGACTTTGAAACCGGGCGTGGCGAGCTTTGCTTCGCCGGTCCAGCGTGCGGGCGCACAGCCCGGTGCCACCCATTTGTCCCAGACCGCGTTCAATTCTGCAAAATCGGTGGACATGTCAGCGCACCAGATTTGTGCGGTCAGCAGGCGTGTCTTGTCGGTGCCCGCTTTGGCCAGCAACGCATCAATCTGGTCCAGAACAGCGGTTGTTTGTTCTGTCACGGTGCCGCCTTCGGCGCCGACCTGTCCGGCAAGGTAGGCCACGGAATTATGGATCATGACTTGCGTCATGCGCGGACCGGAATCGATACGGGTGATATCGGACATGGGAAGGCTCCTGAACTATGTGAGAATTTGGAGCGGGTAACGAGAATCGAACTCGTAACTGAAGCTTGGGAAGCTTTCGTGATACCTTTTCACCATACCCGCAGCGTTAATTTGGATACTGCGCGCCCGCTGGGACGTCAACGACAAAACGGGTGACAAAACAGGCGCTACTAAGTGGGGCGGCCTGGCCAACCTAGAGTCAGCCAAGCCTGCCGTGTCAGAGCGTGATGCGGAACCGCGCGAACCCGTCCGGCCCGTCCCCGGCGTCTTCGATCTGGAGGTTAACCTGATCCATGTAGGCTTTGGCGGCCGGACCCGTGTCAAACAGGACCGTCGTGCCGTCCATCGGG
>CBFHGD010000132.1:0-4638 GCA_965655275.1 Octadecabacter sp.
CACAGCCCAACGCAACGTAGCCGTCAAAATTGCTCAGCCGTTCGGCGATGCCGATGGCGGTGGGGATTTCCAGCGCACCGGGCACCTCGACGGTGTCATGGGTGCCGCCTGCGGCTTCGATCTCGGACTTTGCACCGGCCAGCAGGTTATCTGCGATGTCCTTGTAATAGGGCGAAATGACGATCAGCAGCTTGGGCGCGTCGTCAAATTCGGCGCGCGGCATGATGTAGTGCGAAGGTCCGGCCACGGTTACGCTCCCAATTCCGAAATCTTGCGGGTGCCGACAATCTCGAGCCCGTACGCATCAAGGCCCACGATCTTGGGCTTGGGCGAATTGGTCAGCAGCTCGATCTGCCCAAGGCCGAGCGAGCTGAGGATTTGCGCCCCAAGCCCGTATTGACGCAACGTCTGCGGCGACACATCATCCGCCGCGACCATCTTCATCGATGTGTCGCGCAACAACACGACAACGCCGCGCCCTTCTTCGGCCACACGCCACATCGCTTCACCAAACTCGCCCGCGCGCCCTGCAGGGCCAACGCCAACCACATCCAACATCGCATCCATCGCATGCATGCGCACCAGAACCGGCGTCTCACCGCTGATGTCGCCCTTGATCAGCACGATATGTTCGTCGCCATGGGTTTCGTCGGCGTAGATCTTCATCTGCCATTCGCCGCCAAATTCCGACATGATGGTTTCTTCGGTGCGCACCCGTACAAGGTTGTCGTTGCGGCGGCGATACGCGATCAAATCGGAAATCGTTCCGATCTTGAGGTTGTGCAGCTGCGCAAACGCCACAAGATCCGGCAAGCGCGCCATTTCCCCGTCGTCTTTCATGATCTCGCAGATCACGCCGGACGGGTTCAGCCCTGCAAGGCGCGAAATATCCACCGCAGCCTCGGTATGGCCCGCGCGCACCAGCACACCGCCCGCGCGGGCACGCAGCGGGAACACATGGCCCGGTGTGGCAATGTCTTGCGCGCCTTTGGTCGGATCAATCGCAACAGACACCGTGCGTGCACGGTCGGCGGCAGAAATGCCTGTCGTCACGCCCTCGCGCGCCTCGATGGACACGGTAAACGCTGTTTCGTGGCGCGATGAATTATGGGTCGACATCAATTGCAGGCCCAGCGCGTCCAGTCGTTCGGCGGGCAGTGTCAAACAAATCAACCCGCGTCCGTGCGTGGCCATGAAATTAATCGCATCCGGCGTCGCCATTTGCGCAGGGATCACCAGATCCCCCTCGTTTTCGCGGTCCTCATGGTCCACCAGCACGAACATGCGGCCATTGCGGGCGTCCTCGATGATCTCCTCGATGCTGGAAATGGCGTCTTTCCAGTCGGACTCAACGGGGCCGGGATTTTCGAATGTATTGCTCATGACAGTCCTTTGCGCGCAGCTAGGGGCGGGATAGCGCGTGGGCGGCCTATTGGAAAGGGGTTAGCCTGTGGCAGATCGGCCCTTCGGGGAGAGTTTAGCTGGCCAGATGAAGCGGGGGATCACTCCAGCAGCCACTCAACGTCGCGCATGGCGGCCGCGTAGGCCGCATATTCGGTCCTGAAGGTCTGGCCCGACTGGTCCGCCCGTGCATGCCATGCATCCTCGTCTTCAGGGTCGCGGGCATATTCGACGTAAGTAAAATACCCCTCCGGGTGGCGCAAGATATCGACGCAAAACGCGCCGGTGTCTTCCTCAAGAGTGGCGACGACGTCGGGTTCGGATTGCGCGTTCATGCCCAGTCCTGCAAGCGCGCGACGTAACGCGCCATTGTGTCCACCTCGAGGTTCACAAGGTCGCCGACCTTTGCATCGCCCCATGTTGTCACCGATTTGGTGTGGGGGATGAAATTTATGCCAAAGGACGCACCGTCGACCTCGTTCACCGTCAGGGATGTGCCGTTCAGTGCGACAGACCCTTTGGGGGCAATGAACCGCCCCAGATCACCGGGCGCGTCCAGCGTCACACGGGTGCTATCACCCTCGTCTTGCATAGCCGTGATCACCGCGACCCCGTCCACATGGCCCGATACGATATGCCCGCCCAACTCGTCGCCGACCTTCAGGGCGCGTTCCAGGTTCACGCGTTTGCCAACGCTCCAGGCCGACAGCGACGTTTTGCTGACCGTTTCGGCCGAAATATCAACGTCATACCAGCCGCGCGGGTCCGCACCTTTGGCCACAACCGTCAGACAGACCCCGTCTGACGCAATTGACGCGCCGATCTCGATACCGGAAATGTCGTAACCCGTGCCGATCCGCGCGCGCAGGTCGCCGCGGTTTTCCAGCGCCAAAACCTCACCCACATCCGTGATGATACCTGTAAACATGACGTATCCCCTTTTGCTTTCCCCCGACGTAGCCCCTTGAACGTCCATGGGCAAGGTGGCTAGGTGGGTCCGGCCGGATACGACTGGACGAACGCGGTCATAATTCCGCCCAACTGCGCGGTTAACCCTATTTCAACCCGCGACAGCGTAACGATGGGATCAGAGTGACCGAGCAAGCGACCAAATCCTACCTGTTCTTACAGGGGCCCCACGGGCCGTTCTTCCACCGGCTGGGCAAAATGCTGCGCGCTGCGGGGGCAGATGTGTGGCGCGTCGGGTTCAACGCGGGCGATCGTGCATTCTGGTTCGGGGCCAAGGGCTACATCCCCTATCGCGGCTCACCTGACGCATGGGCCGACGAATTTCGTGCGATCGTCGCAGAAAAATCCATCACCGATATCGTTTTATATGGCGACACACGCCCCATTCACGCAGATGCCGTTGCCGTGGCCAAGGCCCTCGGGTTGACCGTGCATGTGTTTGAAGAAGGCTATATGCGCCCGTTCTGGGTGACCTATGAGCGCGGCGGCACCAATGGCAACTCCCGTTTGATGGACACCAGCGTGCAAGATATGCGCACCGCCCTTGCGCAGTCAGACCTCGACGTGCCGGAGGCGCCGGCCCATTGGGGCGACATGCGCCACCACGTCTTTTACGGCGCGCTCTATCATTGGTTCGTGATGTTTCGAAACGGCCAATATCGCAATTTCCGCCCCCACCGCGAGGTGCCGCTGGTCGCGGAAACCGCGCTTTATACCAAACGCCTGATGTTGATGCCGCTGATTGCGCTGGACCGGATCATATCCACCTTTCGCATCAAACACGGCGGCTACCCTTATCACATCGCGCTGTTACAGCTCGAACATGACTCCAGCTTCCAGATGCATTCTCCGTTTACGCGGATGGAAGAGTTTCTCGCCCTCGTGATCGAAGGCTTCGCTAAAGGCGCGCCCAAACATCATCACCTTGTTTTCAAGGCCCATCCGCTTGAAAACGGGCGCAGCCCAACGCGCAAGACTATCAAACGCCTTGCCACACAGCACGGCGTCTACGACCGTGTACATTACGTGCGTGGCGGTAAACTCGCGCAGGTTCTGGATCATGCGCGCACCGCCGTGACCGTCAATTCAACCGCCGCACTTCAGGTGTTGCACCGCGGTATTCCGATCAAGGTGTTCGGCAAAGCCGTTTACGCCAAACCCGAATTCGTGTCCGATCTGGCGGTTGATGCGTTCTTTGCCCAGCCCGGCAGGCCCGATAATCGCGCCTTCAAGGATTATCGCCGCTACCTGCTTGAGACCAGTCAGGTGCCCGGTGGCTTCTATTCCGCACGTGGCCGGCGTCAGTTGATGCGTCAGGTCGTTGACCTGATGCTGGACGGCCATGACCCCTATGATGCTTTGCGCAAAGGCAAGGCTGCCCCACGCCAGCAGTTGCGTGTCGTCAAATGACAACTACCACACCTAGGGGGCGCGGTTGCAGCCGCGCCACACCCTTCCTGCCCCACAACCTTGGGCTAGATTTTGCAACAGGATTCCCGTACCTTACCGGCAAAAGGTGAGGTGAATCCAAATTCACCCGCATTCGAACCGAGGCAGAACAATAATAGGTCGAGGAGACCAGAGCAGTGAAACCCATCAGATTGCGCTTCGCCAAGAGCGTGGCCGTCATTGCTGCACTTGCAGTTGTAGCGTCCTGCGGCTTGCCCCGTTCCGGCCCGACGAAGAATGAAATTTTCGCAGGCTCCGTGATGCAAGCGGGCGATGCCTTCGTGCTTCTTGTCGATGACCGCGTAAATTTGGTCTCCAGTGTGACCCCCGCCCTCGGGTTTTCGGCAGGCTTTCGTGATGCCGCAAACCTTGGCAGTGACACAATCCGTGCCGGTGATGTGCTTGGCCTGACCATCTGGGAAAACGTGCGCGATCCGCTGCTCGTGCCCGCCGGTCAGAACGCGACCGTCCTTGAAGAAGTGCAGGTTGACGGGTCCGGCTTTATCTTTGTGCCCTACGCAGGCCGCATCCAGGCTGCTGGCAACACCCCCGAAGCGATCCGTCGCATCATCACAAACAAACTCGAAGAACAAACGCCTGACCCGCAGGTGCAAGTGCGCCGTTTGGCCGGTGACGGAGCCACCGTTTCGGTTGTCGGCGCCGTTGGCGCCCAAGGCGTCTACGCGATTGAACGCCCGACCCGCACGCTGGCGTCCATGCTCGCACGCGCGGGTGGCGTCGCCATCCAGCCAGAAATCGCCCAGGTTACCGTGGTGCGCGGCAGCCATTCCGGGTCCATCTGGTTCGAAGACCTATATG
>CBFHGD010000133.1:0-4622 GCA_965655275.1 Octadecabacter sp.
ACCTCTCCAACCAACGCCGGATCACCACACACATTGCCCGGCCCAAGTTGCGCATCAGGCGCGTCACGCGTGCACGATGCCAGTGCGAAAACAACGCCTATGAAAAGACCCAGCATCTTCATGGCTTCGGGTAACGCCCGAAATTCGGCGTGTCGGTGTCCTGCCCCGCCTCGATGATGCCGCGCCGGATGGCACGCGTGCGGGTGAAATAATCGTGCAGAAGGTCGCCGTCGCCCTGCCGGATGGCCCGTTGCAAGGCAAACAATTCTTCCGTGAAGCGGCCCAGAATTTCCAGTGTCGCGTCCTTGTTGTTCAAGAACACATCGCGCCACATCGTCGGGTCGGACGCGGCAATCCGCGTGAAATCACGAAAACCGGCGGCGGAGAAATTGACGACCTCGGTGTCCGTCACCCGCCCCAAGTCATCGGCAACGCCGACCATCGTATAGGCAATCAGGTGGGGTGTGTGCGAGGTGACGGCCAACACCAGATCATGGTGATCCGCCTCCATCTCATCCACGTTTGAGCCCAGCGCCTCCCAAAAGGCGCGCAGTTTCGCGACTTCGCCGGCATCCGCGCCATCCGGCGTCAGCAGGCACCAACGATTGTCGAAAAGTTCCGCGAAGCCCGACGTCGGGCCGGATTGTTCCGTCCCCGCCACAGGGTGCGCCGGAATAAACACAGCATGCTCAGGCAAATGCGGACCAACCGCGTCGATCACCGCGCGCTTGACGGACCCTACGTCTGACACCACAGCTCCGGCTTTCAGGCTGGACGCGATCTCTTGCGTGACAGCCGCCATTGCGCCCACCGGCACACAAAGCACCACAAGATCAGCGCCTTCCACAGCCTCAGCCGCGCTATCGCAGACCACATCGCAGAGCCCGATGTCGCGCGCTATCCCTCGCGTCTCGGCGGAGCGTGCATAGCCAGCAACCTCGCCCGCAAGTCCGGCGCGTTTCATCGCCCAGAACATCGAAGACGCAATCAAACCAAGGCCGATCAGCGCCACTCGGTCATACATCACACTCATGCCTCGGCCCCTTTGCGCACGCCTTTGAACTGGCCAATCGCGTGGACGACACGGCGGCAAGACGCCTCGTCCCCTACCGTGATCCGCAAACAGTTGGGTAATTTATACCCGCCGACGTAGCGCACCAGAATGCCCGCGCGCGTCAGATGTTCGTTGCACGCCAACGCCTCGTCCCCGGATGCGAAACGCACCAGAATGAAATTTGCGCAGGACGTGTCGGATGGCAGGCCGATCTCGGCCAGCGCACCGGCCATCCATTCACGCTGTTTGGCGTTCTCCAGCCTGCATTTTTCCGTATAGGCGGTGTCGCGTACCGCCGCTGTCGCAGCGGCCAGCCCCGTTGAGGACACGTTGAACGGCCCGCGGATCCGGTTCAACACACCAACAATCGCAGCGGGGGCATAGCCATAGCCCACCCGCAATCCGCCCAATCCGTAAATCTTGGAAAACGTCCGCGTCATCACCACGTTCTCGCGGCTTTCAACCAGCGATTTGCCTGCATCATAACCGTCGACATATTCGGCATAGGCCCCGTCCAGCACCAGTATGGCCTGCTTGGGTAACCCCTTCGCAAGGCGGGCGGCGTCCGCCTCACCAATCATCGTGCCCGTGGGGTTGGCTGGGTTGGCAATGAACACCAGCTTGGTCTTGTCGGTGCAGGCCGCAAGGATCGCGTCCACATCCACGACCCGTTCGCGTTCGGCCACCTCAACGGGGGTCGCGCCGACCGCCAACGCACCAAGACGATACATGGCAAACCCGTGCTCTGTGTAAATCACTTCGTCGCCAGCACCTGCATAGGCCTGGCACAGCAACGTCAGGATCTCGTCAGACCCTGCACCGCAAATCACCCGCTCGGGGTCCAGCCCCCACACATCACCAATGGCCGCGCGCAATCCTGCATGATCGGGCGACGGATAGCGGTGCAAATCGTGGGCCGAGCGCGTCACCGCAGTCTTCGCCGCTTCGGACGGGCCAAAAGGGTTCTCGTTGGACGACAACTTCAGAACGTTTTCGATACCGTCCACATGGGATGCCCCACCCTGATAGGGTGCAATATCCATGATGCCGGGTTGCGGTTCGATCTTTGTCATTTGGTCCAATCCATCTGCCATCCCGCCCTTCTAATCGGACAGGCACACCAAGACCAGACTGTATGGCGCAAGGGGCGCGAAACAAAACGGGGCAAGGGGCGCACCCGCCCCAAAACGCACCCGCCCCGCTCCAAAACGCACCCGCCCCGCTCCAAAACGCACCCGCCCCGCTCCAAAAACGCAAAAGCCGCGCCCCCGACACCTCGGAAACGCGGCTTTTTCTAACTGTCGCGCAGAAACCTTAGTTCTGTGCGTAGTATTCGATCACGAGGTTCGGTTCCATCATCACCGGATACGGCACATCACCCAAACTCGGTGTGCGCACGAAGGTCGCAGTCATCTTGGAGTGATCGACATCCATGTAATCAGGCACGTCACGCTCGGCGAGGCCGATGGCCTCAAGGACAGCAACGTTCTGCTTGGAGCGATCACGCACTTCGATCACGTCACCTTCTTTGACACGGTAAGATGCGATGTTCACCTTTTTGCCGTTCACACGCACGTGGCCGTGGTTCACGAACTGGCGCGCTGCAAAAACAGTCGGAACGAACTTGGCGCGATAAACAACAGCGTCCAGACGACGCTCCAGCAAACCGATAAGGTTTTCACCGGTGTCGCCCTTGACACGCTCGGCTTCGGCAAAGATGCGGCGGAATTGCTTTTCCGTCAGGTCGCCGTAGTAGCCCTTCAACTTCTGCTTGGCGCGCAGCTGCGTGCCGAAGTCGGACAATTTACCCTTACGACGCTGACCATGCTGGCCGGGGCCATATTCACGGCGATTGACGGGGGATTTCGGACGACCCCAGATGTTTTCACCCATCCGGCGGTCAATTTTGTACTTGGCAGACGTGCGTTTGGTCACGGCTGATCTCCTTTATCTATGGCCTTCCCAACTTTTCCTCACCTAAGGCTCGGTTTGAGAAGCGCGAAAAGGGCGTTGTCCTTTGGGGCGAACCCCTGACAGGCACCCCCTTGCGGGGACCACCAACACCAATGAAGCCGCTCCTCTACGCGCGACACCAAACCGAGTCAACAGCGCCCCTGTCGTTGCGTTGAAAATATCCCCGCCGGAGGCTCCGGCACCGCAATCAGGCGGCGTCATGCCTTAGGATCGCGGCCTCGGATGCGGACACCACGCGCCGCGCATATGCCCCGTATGCATTGGCATCCGCCGCAATCTCGGGGACCTGTTCAAACAGCCGCGCTCGTTCGCCGTCTTCAAGATGGTCCAATCCGGCACTGGCAGGGTGAAAACTCTCGCTTTCCACGCCATTGGCGAACACCACTTCATGGCTCGGCAACAGCATATGGATGTAGCGGACTTCCCGCAGGGACCGGTCCACATAAATCGACTGATCGTTAATCAAATCACGCGCCGTGACCAGAACTTCATCGGTGTTGAACAACGCCCGTGCCCGCGCGCCCTTTACCATCAATCTATGATCCGGACTTACCAGCAGGCCCGCATCGGGCACATCATTGTCAAGCGATCCGGCCCGCAAACGGATCGGGCTCAGGTGCGGCATCGCATAAAGGCGTGCGCCGGTGACGCGGCGCGATCCCGTCCACAAGACCTCCTGGCAGCCGTTGTCTTTGGTCTGGACTTTGGTGCCCTGCTCAATGTCCTCGACCCGCATCAACCCGTTTTCGGTGCGCATCATCGTTCCGGGGGTGAAACAAATCACGCCGCCCGCCGGGTCATCGTTCTGGTCGCGCGACCCCAGATCAACAGTATGATTCACAATCCACAGATCAGTTGTGCGGGGCGGGATTTCACCCACAAACATGCACAGACGCGCGGCAGGTGTCGCGCCCTCGATCAACGTGACCGTCCATGTGTCGCGCCCGTCCGTCACCGTAAACGCCTGCTCGAACCCCGGCCCTTCAACCTCGACCAGATCAAGGCGCGATGTATTGATTTCCACGGCCTTCAGCAGCCGTCGCACGGAAAGCGCCGCGCGCTTGCGAATATCGGCTTCGCCCGTCGCGTCGCCCAATGGAAGAATATCTGCGGGTCCATCCACCCGCACCGTTTCGCCTGTCCATGACCACGGCGTACCGACCCGCAAGTTTTCAAGCGGTGCCGACCAGAACCCGTCGAGTTCCGTCTGTGACCAGGAAATGACGAACGTGCCCTTAAAGCCCGTTTTCATGCCCGTTACTGCCTCTGTCTTGCCCCGCCTCTGCGTGCAGGGTTCTGACAACAAGGTAACAGAGGTGATTCGCCCCGATCAAGTTACTTTAACGTCGAGTGTTAACTATTTCTTTAGAAGTTGAAATTTAGCTTCAGTGACCCGACGAACTGACCTTCAGGCTGCCCGACATATTCTTCGCCCAGATAGGCCAGACCGTAAAAGAACGAAATTCCCGCGCCAAACCGTGTGTGCAAACCGGCCCGCGCGCGCAGACGAGTATCCTCGGCCTGCGTGCCAAAACTTACAGGGAAATAGGCGCTGTCGCCGATCACCGCGTAATCCAGACCAAAGACGTAGCTG
>CBFHGD010000134.1:0-4606 GCA_965655275.1 Octadecabacter sp.
ATTTCCAGCCCCGTGTTTTCCGCGCCGATGGCCGCACAAACCTGTGGTAACAGATAGTTGGCAGCCCCGTCCGGCGCACCGATACGGATCTGCCCTGTCAGGCCGGCCTGATCGCCCTGCGCCTCCTCCATCGCTTGCGACAGGGACGATTCCGCATCAATCGCGTGGTCCCGCATGCGCGTTCCAAGATCGGTCAGCGCATAGCCCTGCGGTGATTTTACAAACAAGGCCGCGCCCAACTTCTGCTCAAGGCGCGCAATACGCCGCCCCACCGTCGCCGCATCCATCCGCAACACCGGCCCCGCCCGTGACAGGCTTTCGGCGCGCGCCACTGCTAGAAACACCCTCATATCGTCCCAGTGCATCGCGCGTCCTGACATTTTCGCAAAATGAATTTGCCAAACTGCCACTGTTACTTGCGAAAATGCAAGCCTATGGTGGGCCCGACACACAAGACCGTCCTAGATATCAGCGATTTAAATCCAATGGAGGCTTCCATGACCACCGAACTCACGCACTACATCAACGGCGCGCACGTCAAAGGCACGTCGGGCCGTTTCGCAGACGTGTTCAACCCCGCCACAGGCGAAGTGCAGGCGCGCGCGCCGTTGGCCTCGCCAGCCGAGCTTGATCACGCGGTTGAAATTGCCGCCAAAGCCCAACCCGCATGGGCCGCGACCAACCCGCAGCGCCGCGCACGTGTGTTGATGGCCTTCGTTGGCCTGCTGAACCGCGATATGGACAAACTGGCAGAGGCGCTGTCGCGCGAGCACGGAAAAACCATCCTTGACGCCAAAGGTGACGTGCAGCGCGGCCTCGAAGTTGTCGAATACTGCATTGGCGCGCCCGAACTGCTCAAGGGCGACTACACGGACGGCGCAGGCCCCGGCATCGACATTTACTCCATGCGCCAAGCTCTTGGTGTTACAGCAGGAATCACGCCGTTCAACTTTCCTGCCATGATCCCGATGTGGATGTTCGCCCCCGCCATTGCCTGCGGTAATGCGTTCATCCTGAAGCCGTCCGAGCGGGACCCGTCCGTGCCGCTTATGCTGGCCGAACTGATGGAAGAAGCCGGCCTGCCCGCTGGCATTCTTCAGGTCGTCAACGGCGACAAGGAAGCGGTCGATGCGATCCTCGATAACGATGTCATCCAATCGGTCGGTTTCGTCGGATCCACGCCGATTGCCGAATATATCTACGGTCGCGGCTGTTCCAACGGCAAGCGCGTGCAGTGCTTTGGCGGCGCGAAAAACCACATGATCATCATGCCCGACGCCGATCTGGATCAAGCCGCCGACGCGCTTGTCGGGGCCGGTTTCGGCGCGGCGGGCGAACGCTGCATGGCGATTTCCGTTGCGGTTCCGGTCGGCGAGGAAACGGCGGACCGCCTGATCGAAAAATTGGTGCCACGCATCGAAAAGCTGCGCGTCGGCCCCTACACCGGTGGCGACGAGGTTGACTACGGCCCTGTGGTGACAGCTGCAGCAAAAGCCAACATCCTCAATATGATAGAGGGCGGTGTTAAAGCTGGCGCAAAGCTGGTTGTGGACGGGCGCGGTTTTAAATTGCAGGGCTATGAGGACGGTTTTTTCGTGGGCCCGCACCTGTTTGATAACGTCACGCCGGACATGGATATCTACCAAAAGGAAATCTTCGGGCCCGTTCTGTCCACCGTGCGCGCTGGCAGCTACGAAGAAGCCATCAAACTGGCGATGGATCATGAAATGGGCAACGGCACCGCGATCTTCACCCGTGATGGTGACGCCGCACGCGATTTCGCATCCCGCATCAATGTCGGCATGGTTGGCATCAACGTGCCGATCCCTGTGCCGCTCGCCTACCACACGTTTGGCGGCTGGAAAAAATCCGTCTTCGGTGACCTGAACCAGCACGGGCCGGACGCGTTCAAGTTCTACACGCGCACCAAGACGGTCACAGCGCGCTGGCCGTCCGGCATCAAGGAAGGCGGCGAATTCAACTTCAAGGCAATGGACTAACCCGGCCTGTGATCATCGGCACATTTCAGCCGATAGAACGCTACTTGGACCCTAATCACAGCGCTGTGATTGGGGTTCATTTGCTTTGCACCCACAATACGGGCATGAGGCTGTAAATAACCACGATGAGGCCCGAAATGTATACGAAACGCACCTTCCTCCTTCGCGCCGCCGCGACCCTTGCGACCCCGATGATTGCCCGCGCAGAAACCGCGCCGGACCGCAACGCGTCGTCCTTTGTAACGCAAGACTGGCAAGACCACTTTGCCACGCTCGGCAATGGCGCAATTCTGGCTGACATCACGTCGCGCGCCTTGCATTACTGGGGCGCTGACGGGTCCTATCGTTTGTATCCCTCCTCCGTTCCGATGAGCGAAGAACTCACCCGGCGCGGCTATTCCAGAATTGTGCGCAAGCGCGTCGGCCCCACGTGGACGCCGACCCAATCCATGCGCGAACGCGATCCATCCCTGCCCGAGATGATGGAAGCAGGCCCCGGAAACCCGCTTGGCACCCATGCGATGTATCTTGATTGGCCCGCCTACTTGATCCACGGCACCCATGATACGCGCAAGATCGGGCGGCAAAGCTCGTCGGGCTGTATCGGTCTTTATAACGAACACATCGCAGAGCTGTTTGAGGTGGTGCAAACCGGCACGCAGGTCCGCTTGCTGTAAAGCGCACCGCAACACGAATAAACGCCGCGTCCTGTTCGGGCGCGGCGTCATTCATTTCTAACGGTCGCTTACCAGGACAAGGTCTGCACCTCTAGGTCAAGCAGCCAGACTTCGATCGTTGGCCAATTGTCCATCTACACACCGTCGATGTAATCTTCCGGCGTTCGTCCGGCCGCGGCGGAACAGGCATTGCACATCATTGTCGCGCCGCCGACTTTAGATTTGCGTTTTGGCAAACGGGGCACCAATCTGGGGCTCAGGGGGCCAGCATGAGCGAACCAGAATTCACCATCGGCGTAGAGGAGGAATACCTCCTCGTTGACATTGAAACCCGTGCCTTGGCCACCGTGCCGGAGGCAATGATGGCCAAGTGCAAAAGCGTCTTGGGTGAAAAGGTCAGCCCTGAATTCTTGCAATGCCAGATAGAAGTCGGCACCGGCATATGCCGGACCGCGGCCGAGGCGTTCGACGACCTCGCGCATCTGCGCCGCACCATCCGTGACTGTGCGGCCGACTTCGGCCTGACGCCCATCGCCGCTTCGTGCCACCCGTCCGCTGACTGGAAAGACCAGCACCACACGGACAAGGACCGTTACAACCAGTTGCGCAATGACCTTGGCGGCGTCGGGCGGCGCATGTTGATTTGTGGCATGCACGTTCATGTCGGCCTGAATGATGACGCCTTGCGCGCCGACCTGATGGGCCAGCTCAGCTACTTCCTGCCCCACCTGCTCGCTCTGTCTGTGTCCTCCCCGTTCTGGCAGGGCGATGACACCGGCCTCGCGTCGTATCGCCTGTCGGTGTTTGACAATCTGCCGCGCACCGGCCTTCCGCCGACGCTCGACAGCTGGGATGAATACGCCCGCTCCGTGCAGGCGCTTGTCGATCTGGGCGTGATCGAGGATTCCTCAAAGATATGGTGGGATCTGCGCCCCTCCGCGCAGTTCCCCACACTTGAAACCCGCATTTGCGATGTGTCGCCCCGCCTCAACCACACGATCGGCCTCGCGGCGCTGGTTCAGTGCCTGACGCGCATGTTGTGGCGCCTGCGCACAAAGAACCAACGCTGGCGACGCTACGACAGCTTTCTGGTGCAGGAAAACCGCTGGCGCGCACAGCGCTACGGCATATCCGAAGGGCTCATCGATTTTGGCCGCGGAGAGATCGTGCCCTATGCAGAACTCTTCGACGAAATGGTTGAATTGGTTGAAGAAGACGCCGGAATCTTGCAATGTGGCGCAGCAATTGACGCCCTGCGTGATATCGTGACCGGCGGAACCAGCAGCCAACGCCAGCGCGCCGTGGCAGATCAAACCCCCGGCGATCAAGCCAGTAAAATGAACGCGGTCGTCGACCACCTTATCAAAGATTTCAGCGCGGATTTATAACCATGGATTTCGGACTTTCTGACGAACACACAGCCATCTTTGACATGGCCAAAGCCTTTGGCGAGGAACACATCGCGCCTTTCGCCCACGACTGGGAAAAAGACGGCACGATCCCCCGCGAGCTTTGGCCAAAACTGGCTGAACTGGGCTTTGGCGGGCTTTACGTCTCCGAGGACGCCGGCGGGTCCGGACTGTCGCGTTTGGACGCCGCTTTGGTGTTCGAGGCGTTGTCGGCGTCTTGCGCGTCTGTCGCGGCCTTCCTGTCGATCCACAACATGTGCGCCAAGATGATCGACAGTTTCGGATCGGATGATTTGAAAGCACGGATGTTACCCGGCGCGCTGTCGATGGACACCGTGTTGTCCTACTGCCTGACCGAACCCGCCAGCGGATCAGACGCCGCATCGCTCAAGACCAAAGCCGCGCAATCGGGCGACGGATACGCCCTGTCGGGAACCAAATCTTTCATCTCCGGTGGTGGCTATTCGGACGCGTATATCGTTATGGCGCGAAGTGGTGAGGACGGACCAAAGGGCATTTC
>CBFHGD010000135.1:0-4587 GCA_965655275.1 Octadecabacter sp.
AACCTTACCAAGACGACCAACGATTGGCATCATGTCAGGTGTCGCAATGCAGCGATCGAATTCGATCTTGCCGCTTTGCACGATTTCCATCAGGTCCTCTGCGCCGACAATGTCTGCGCCGGCGGCTTTCGCTTCGTCAGCTTTGTCGCCACGTGCGAACACAGCAACCCGCATGGTTTTGCCTGTGCCGTTAGGCAGGGCGATCTTGCCGCGCACCATCTGGTCGGCGTGACGTGGGTCAACACCAAGAACAACAGCGATTTCGATGGTCTCATCGAACTTCGCTTTGGCGTTGTCTTTGACCAAGGACACAGCCTCGGACACGGTGACGAGCTCTTTGCCAGCGAAGGCTTCGCGAGCGGCGGTTGTGCGTTTTCCGTACTTTGCCATCTTACTTAACCTCGATGCCCATAGACCGGGCAGAACCCAGAATGATTTTCATTGCGCCTTCGATGTCGTTTGCGTTGAGGTCCTTCATCTTGGCCTCTGCAATCTCACGAACCTGCTTGGTGGTCACAGTGCCGACAACTTCACGCGAAGGTGTCTTGGCGCCGGACTTAACCTTGGCAGCCTTCTTGAGGAAATAGGACGCAGGTGGCGTCTTGATGTCCATCGAGAAGGATTTGTCCTGATAATACGTGATCACGGTCGGGCACGGCGCACCGGGCTCGAGATCGGCTGTCTTGGCGTTGAACGCCTTACAGAATTCCATGATGTTGATACCACGTTGGCCCAATGCGGGGCCGACGGGTGGGGATGGGTTGGCTTGGCCAGCTGCAACTTGCAGCTTCATCGTGCCAGCGATTTTCTTCGCCATTGGTCGTTTCCTTTTGTCCGGCCACAGGGCGCGTCCCGTGTAGCGTTATGTGGATGTGGTTGGGTTTGGATCACGCGTGACCCTCGCCTCCCACATGGGAGTCGCAATGCGACCAAGGCGGCACTTAACGGGGGTTGGGACCCATTGCAAGCGTAGCATGGCCAAAGCGCCTAGCGCGGCGGAAGGGCGTCATCGGCAAAGCAGTCAAATCGCGCAAGGTCCCGCCTTAGAGCGTCGAGGCTGAGCCAATATCTCTGCATGGTGCGTTGATCGCCATTGAACCCAAAGACGTTGACCCGATCCGTATTACTGATCCTGTCATTTTCAGGGACGTAGTTGGCCCGTCGTTCGATCATTTGTTCAATCGCCCCGTCAGATGATCGAACAATATGAACGTTCGGACTGTCCATCATTTCCTGCCAGTCGTCGTGATTACGAACCACTTCGTATTGAAAAAGAACGGCCGTTCTATTGGTGAGAATGACGGCGCGATCATCATAAGGGTTGCCACCACAGGTGCGGTGAATGGCATAAAGCGGTCTTTCCTTGACAATGGAACAATAGTTGCTTTCGTCAAACACACCAAGTGACGGATGTATACTGTATTTCTGTTCGCAGAAGAACAAATCCCCAAGGGTCGTTGTCTCACCGTTGATGCGTTGCTCTCGCTGGATGATACCTGCTTCAAGGAGCAGCAAAGCCCTTTGCGATGATCCTCCCCCTTCTTCCGTATTGATCGGACTAAGGCCGTTGGATGCATCGCCGCCGCCCTCATTCTGTGCCAGCCCGGTCCCGCCGAAGACTTGCGCGACGGTCGTGGGGATAGCTGCTAGACCCCTTTCGGACAGGATGGTGGAAGGAAAGCCTCCGTCCCTATCTTCAACGACCGAAACACCGAAGATATAGACAGGGGCGAGGCCAAGGATAACGGCACCCGAAAACGTCCGCCCTGAGGGTGTGCTGCTGACGCTCCAGAACAGGCTACCGATCAAGAATGCAACGACAGAAGCTGCGAGGGCCGTTAGCGCAAACCGAGGAAGGTCACTGTCCGGGATCACCCCCGGTGCGAGGAAGAAACCCAAAACAGCGCTACACACCAGAAGCACCGCACGAAATCTCCAAGACTTAGGGCTATCAACTGCCGTCTCTGGCCCGCTGCTGTCATTGTTCTGCGCGGCCTGAGGCGCCTCGGACTGGCTTGGCGGCGTGGCCGACATTCCGATCGCTGCGCGGATGGCCGCATCAGACTCCTCGATGGAGGTTTTGCAGAACCCCTCGCCCTGCAACCATGCTCTGACCGCCCGTCGTCGATCATCTTCACCTAGCGCCTCTGACGCGCTCTCAAGTGCGTTGGAGATAACCTGAGCAGATAGAATTGCCACAAAAGCCCCGTATTAACGAAATCAATGACACCATCATGGAACAAAGGGGATGTGCAGACTAGCTTTTTCCAACGTACAAACGCAAAACGCCGCCCCAGATGGGAACGGCGCTTGTTTCTGGATGGCGCACCGCGCCTACCCCTGCTTGGACACCTGCGTGAATTCCAGCTCGACCGGTGTCGCGCGCCCGAAGATGGACACTGTAACCTTGAGGCGCTGGTTTTCTTCGTCCACTTCCTCGACCATACCGTCGAAGTCTTCGAACGGGCCGTCGTTGACCTTAACCTTCTCGCCGATCTCGAAGTGGATGAGCGTGCGGGGCGCTTCCTGACCTTCTTCAACACGGCCAAGGATCTGCTGCACTTCGGCGTCGCGCATCGGCATCGGGCGCCCCTGCGGGCCCAGGAAACCGGTGACGCGGTTGATGGAGTTGATCAGGTGATAGCCTTCGTCCGACATTTCCATGTGGACCAGAACGTATCCCGGCATAAAGCGACGTTCGGCTGTCACTTTCTTGCCGCGGCGCACTTCGATCACTTCTTCGGTCGGAACCAGAATTTCGTCGATCTGGTCCTGAAGACCATGTTCTTCTGCGGAAGCGCGGATGGTTTCCGCGATCTTCTTTTCAAAGTTCGACAACACAGAGACGGAATACCAACGTTTCGCCATGTTCTTTGACACCTTTTCGTCGTTCGGCCCGCACAGGTCGCGAGTCCCGGAAATAAAAGCGGCGTGCAACTTATCCGTTGCACGCCATCAAAACTGGGGATTCTCTACATCGCGCAACGCCGCACTTCAAGGGGCGTTCTGACCCGATTGGATTAGAATGCGGTCAACACACCCTCAAGGCCGGACCGGATGATCAAGTCGACCAACGTAAAGAACAACGCCATTACAGTCGCCATGATAAGTACCATGATTGTTGTCAACGTCACCTCGCGGCGCGATGGCCAAACGACTTTGGCGATTTCAGCGCGTGTCTGTTGAATAAACTGAACGGGGTTGGTTCTTGCCATGGTCTGTCCTTTTGCGAGATCGCTGTCGACCTAAACCGCATCGCACGGCATTTCAAGCCGTGGTCATGCTGCGAAGTGGCTTGGCAGGGGCTGAGGGACTCGAACCCACGACCCTCGGTTTTGGAGACCGATGCTCTACCAACTGAGCTAAACCCCTAAGCCGAGCGATGGAATACCGAGGGCCATGCCACTTGGCAAGGTGCAAACCGCGTTAGTCGTCGTCCTTTGGTGTCGCAGCGCCGCTTAGCGTGCCGAACGAGATGCGAATGATCTCGTTCGCGGTCTTGGACCGGAAGCCCGATCCGCTCCCCGGGAAGACGCTCTTGAAGGACGAGGCTGTACCGACCACCTCTGCCACGGTTTTTTCGTCAGGAACCAATCTGCCTGCGGGCGCCATTCCATTGTTGCCCGCCCGCGCCTGCGACGGTGACCATGACGGAGGGACGCCCCAAGGCGTTTGGGTCACTCTTGATCGATCTCGAACCGGCTTGGGCTGAGCCGCCGCCTCGTCGCTCCGGCTCTGTTGCGCCCGGTTCGGGGTTGGCCTGACGTTTGCGACCCGCCTGCGCCAGCGCCGAAACCCGAGGGCCGCGACAAGGCCCAGAAATGCTGTCAACGCGGCCCCGATCAGGACAAAGACACCGTCGCGGTCAGCGCGTGTTCGCAATTCAGCCTCGAGATTGCCCAGATAGGGGTCGATCAGGTAGACGTCTCGCGTCAGGTTTTTCAGTATCAATTGCCCGCGCACGGCACTTTGATCGGTCCGTCTTTCAAAGCCCAATAAATCCACGCGTCCTGTCGCATCCGACGTTGCGACGAATTGCGCCGATTCTTCATCGAGCGTGAACACGAGCGCGACGAGCGGTCCGCCGCCCTTTTCGTCCTCCAGAACGATGTAGGGCTTGCGCAGCGCGCCATCACCGATGAGCCCCCACGCCGAGGTCGGCGCGGATGACACCCCGCAAATGGGCTTCGTCCAGCGGGTTCTGGACCGTATAGGGGTCAAAGCTGCCCACCCCGATCTGTGGCGGCAGGCCAGCACGGATTCCCTGCTCGGCTGCAACCTGCTTGGCGGCGTAGATCTGATAGCCGTTGTAGGTCAGTGTTCCGACCATAGCCGCCAACCCCAGATAGGCCCACCACGTAAGTATACGAAACAATGAAAAGAACAGGCTATACATGACGTGACACTAGGGTCTGCTCCGGTCCGGCACCTAAACACCCCCCCACAGCAAAAGGCCGCAGGGGGTTCCTGCGGCCTTTCGTTTTCGTGTCGTGGGGGGGCGCATGAACGCGCACCCTACGTCATTTGACTAGTCGATGATCTTGGACACAACACCAGCGCCGACGGTGCGGCCGCCTTCGCGGATCG
>CBFHGD010000136.1:0-4521 GCA_965655275.1 Octadecabacter sp.
ATCCTCTGCGCCCAAGGCCAAACCGCCAGCCTCCCAGCTGTCAACGGACCTGCACATCACGGGCAACCTCAAGACATCTGGTGATATCCAGATCGAAGGCACAGTGGATGGGGACATCCGCGCCCACCTGCTGACCGTCGGCGAAGGCGCAACCGTGAACGGCGAATGTGTGGCGGACGACGTCGTGGTCAATGGCCGTATCGTTGGCACTGTGCGCGGCCTCAAGGTCCGCCTGACGTCTACCGCACGGGTCGAGGGTGACATCATCCACAAGACCATCGCGATTGAATCCGGCGCGCATTTTGAAGGCTCGGTGCAGCGTCAGGACGACCCGCTGAACACCGGCGCACCAAAGGCCGCACCGCGCGCCCCTGCGTCCAAAGACTAGTCTTTCCGGACAGAGTTATGGGAGGGGGCCACGCATCCGCGTCGGCCCCTTTTTTCATGCGCCTACCCGACCGGCGTATACAGCGCACGGCGATAGACATGCCATGTCGCATGACCCAAAACCGGCAAAACCACGATCAAGCCCAGAAACCACGGCAGCAAGGCTGCAAGGCTCAACACGGCAATGATCGCCGCCCAGACAAGCATCACAAACAGGTTCTGACGCACGCATTGCATGCTCAACAACATCGCAGTGATGAAGTCGATTTCCTTATCGAGCACCAGCGGCAAACTCACCACGGTGAGCGAGAACAAAAAGAACGCCAACACAGCCCCGACCGCCAGTTCAACGCCGATCATCATCAGCCCTGTCGGTGTCAGGAAAACCTCCCAGGACGATGAAATATTGGTCAACGTCGTCAGCCCCATGAACAGCGCAAAAATCATATGCGCCAGAAACGTCCAGAACAGAAAATACAAAACGATGATCGCGCCTATTCACGGTACCTGCCGCGTGCGCTCCTGCCAGACCACGCCCAGGATATCGCGCCACGCCAACGGCTGGTCCGCCTCGAGCCGGCGCGACACCTCGTAAAGCCCGACAGCAGCAAACGGTGCCGCCAACGGAAACCCGAGCGACGTTGCCAAGGTCCACGACACATGCCCTGCCCCCAACCACAACATCACGAAACCACCCACCACGTAGACCGCCGAAAAGAACAACCCGAACTGTGGTGCAGCGCGAAAATCGGTCACCCCCGCCTTTAGACAGGTCCAGAGTTCATGAAGGGTCAGCGTGCCGATGGAAGGCACAGGCGAGGCTTGGGGTAGTGACGTGTCTGACATAGGGGCTCCTCCGCCCCCAGACTTTCGCGCCAAACCTGTCAGGTCAAGCCGCCCGAGCTTCTTTGGCTCAAAAATACCGAATTGCATCGCCAGCCCCGGCCGCGCGACTGCTTATCTAATCCTCAGCGGTGGCGTCCGCACGGCTCTTGCCGCTCACATCCATGGCCAGCGTCGCGGCCATAAACGCGTCAAGGTCCCCATCCAGCACCCCTTGGGTGTCGGACGTCTCGTGGCGCGTGCGTAAGTCCTTGACCATCTGGTAGGGCTGCAAAACGTAGGACCGGATTTGGTTGCCCCAGCCCGCATCGCCCGCATTTTCATGCACCTCGTTGACCAACGCCGATCGTTTGTCCAACTCGATCTGATACAAGCGGCTTTTCAACGCCTTCATCGCGATATCGCGGTTCTGGTGTTGGGATTTTTCCGAAGACGTCACAACAATGCCCGTGGGCGCATGGGTGATGCGCACGGCAGAATCTGTCGTGTTCACGTGCTGACCGCCCGCACCCGAAGACCGGTAGGTATCAATGCGAATATCAGACGGGTTCACTTCGATCTCGATGTTGTCATCCACCACCGGATAAACCTTCACCGAGGTAAAGGATGTGTGGCGTTTCGCAGCGCTGTCGAACGGCGAAATCCGCACAAGGCGATGCACACCACTTTCAGACTTCAACCAGCCATAGGCGTTGTGCCCGCTGATCTTGTAGGACGCCGATTTGATGCCCACTTCTTCACCCGGGCTCTCGGATTGCAGCTCGACCTTGTAGCCCTTTCGCTCGGCCCAGCGGACATACATCCGCGCCAGCATCGCCGCCCAATCGCAGGCCTCGGTGCCACCGGCACCTGAATTGATCTCGAGAAAGGTATCATTGGCGTCCGCTTCGCCGTTCAGCAACGCCTCAAGCTCTTTTTCGGCCGCTTTGCCCTGCAACACTTTCAACGCCGCTTCCGCTTCGCTCACGATGTCGGCGTCGTCTTCCATCTCGCCCATCTCGATCAGCTCGCACTGATCAGACAGCTCTTGTTTGATGGTCTCATACCCCGCAATCGCATCCACCAGCGATTGGCGGTCTCGCATAAGCTTTTGCGCCGCGTCCGGATCATCCCACAGGTTCGGGTCCTCAACGCGGGCGTTGAATTCTTCCAACCGATGGGATGCGGTGTCCCAATCCATGCGCTGCGCCAACAACGTCAGGCTCTTTTCGATTTCGGCAACGAGGGTCTGGATTTCTGCGCGCATGTCAAACTTCTGTATTGGGGCGTTGCGCCCTGTCTAGCCTATCCCCGATGGGTCGGCAATCTGCCCGCGCTCAATACAGCCCGCCCGAGGACAATGACCCGAAAGATGCGTTGGAATTGATTGTCGCCGTGCTGCCATCAGACGTTGTCACGTTGATAGCCGCGGGCGGGCGCGCCTCGTCAAACAACGGCAGGTCAGCGGCCATGGCGAAACCACCATCAAAGGTGATACCAAACACCGGCTCTTCGCCCTGACGGAAACATTCGCGCACCACGTTGTCGCCACCGGCCCCGTCCGGCAGGCGCGATCCGGTAAAGCGGTCGATGTTGATGAACATGCAGTTTTCAGGGACGTTGAAATCGCCACCGCCGTATTTGTTGATGGCCGTGCCCATGAAACTGTTGAACACAGGTCCGCACAACCCGCCACCCGACGCCCCGCGCCCCAAGGTGCGTGGCGTGTCATACCCGATGTAGCAGCCCGCAACGATGTTGGATGAAAAGCCCACGAACCACACATCTTTTGCATCATTGGTCGTGCCCGTCTTGCCGGCAATCGGCACCGGCAGGTTCACAGAAGACCGCGCCGTGCCGCGCGTCACCACGCCCTGCATCATCGACGTCAACTGGTAGGCGGTGACCGCGTTCATCACGCGTTCGCGGTTGGAGGCAATGCGCGGCGCGCGCCCTGCCTCAAGACTGGCATCACCACATTCGGCACAAACCCGTTGGTCATGGCGATAAATCGTATTGCCCATGCGGTCCTGAACACGGTCCACCAATGTTGGTTCAACCCGCTCGCCCCCGTTGGCGAACATCGCATAGGCTGCAACCAGCTTGTAAAGCTGCGTTTCTTCGGACCCGAGCGCCGCCGACAAAAAGGCGTTCATCCGGTCATAGACCCCGAACCGTTCGGCATATTCCGCAATCGTGCGCATCCCGACCTCTTGCGCCAACCGCACGGTCATCACGTTGCGCGACTGCTCGATGCCTGTGCGCAAAGGCGTCGGGCCATAAAACCGGTTCGATGCGTTCTGCGGGCGCCATATCTCGCCCCCTGCAGCAACCTCGATGGGTGCATCCACGACAATCGTTGCAGGGGTGTAGCCGGAATCCAGCGCTGCGGCGAACACGAACGGTTTGAACGCCGACCCGGGCTGGCGTTCCGCAAAGGCACGGTTGAGTTCCGAGATACGGATTTCATAGCCAAACCCGCCCTGCATCGCCAAGACGCGACCGGTGTTCACATCCATCGCCATGAACGCGCCCTGCACTTCGGGCACCTGACGCAGCGTCCAGCGGATGAAGGCCCCGTCGCTGTCTTGCGTCATGCGGCGCACATGCACCACATCGCCGACCTCGAAATTCTCGCCGAACCCGCCGCGCATCCACTCAATGTCACGGAGCGGCACGATGGGCTCCTCGTCGCCCGCTTCCCACCCTTCGATACCGACCTGCATCTGGTCTTCGCCGAACCCGAGCACGACCGCAGGAAACCACTGGTTCTCAAGCGAAATCGTGCGGATCACAGGGGCGGAGCGCAGCGCGGCGCGCCAGTCCGCCTCAACCGTCAACGCCTCTGTCGGGATCGTCACGCCCGTGCCGCGCCACCGACCCAGACCGCGATCAAAACTCTCCAACTGGCGTTGCAACGCAGCGCGCGCGGCCGTCTGCAATTCCTCATCCACCGTCGCACGGATCGCCAGGCCCGCGCTGTCCATCTCGTAATCCGGGAACAGGCCTTCGACTTCGTTTACGATGGCGGCAGTGAAATAATCACGCTCGGGGCGTTCGCTTTGCGCGCTGGGGAAATCCCCGTTCTGCACTGTGCGCAGCGGATCGGCCAAGGCCTCGTCCAATTGCGCTTGGGTCAAATATCCGTTCTCGAACATCTCTTCGAGGATGAAATCGCGGCGCTCGATCGCCACCTCGCGGTTGCGCACGGGGTGATAACTGTAAGGCGCCTTTGGATGCACGGCGAGGAAGGCGGCCTCGGCAGGGCTAAGCGCGCTGAGCGGTTTGTTGAAATAGGACCGTGCGGCGGCT
>CBFHGD010000137.1:0-4485 GCA_965655275.1 Octadecabacter sp.
CTTGGGCAGTCGATTTCAGGCGACACCATAGATGCTCTGCTGACGTCTGAGTGACTGACAGGCCCCACGAAAACGGCGCGACAGGTTATTCAAGCCCCACCGCGCCGCAGTTTCAAAGTCATTCGCCAAAAGGCCGCGTTCTAGAATTCAAACGCAACCCGCACGCCCGCTGTCAACGCATCTGCGTTAATGCCGGATCCGGTGTAGTCGTCAAAGTCGTGCTGGAGGATTTCGCCACCCACACGAATGCTGTCGGTCATCTTGTAATCCATACCAAGACCGTAGAAGGCGCCCGTGTCATCAACGTCGCCCAAAGGCGCGCCGCTTGTGTTCAGCTGGGCGACACCTGCTGTGAGGTAGGGCAGGAAATTGCCCGCATCATAACCGGCACGCAGTTTCAGGCGTGTCACGCTGTCGACAGACGTGGCCGTGTTGCTGTCGGTCACATCGAAGCCGGACAGTTCAAGCTCACCACCCAGAACAAATGTTCCGAAGTCGTAATCGTAACCGGCATGCACACCGTAGGTCAGACCATTAAAATCGTCCGCAAACACAGCGGCATCATCGCCAACGTCCGCATATCCGAGCGATCCACCAACGTAGAGGCCGGTCCAGTCGCCACCGTAGCTGACGGGTGCGGGCGCAGGCATGGGCGCGGGTGACGGGGTCATAACCGGCTCTGACAGGTTTCCGGCCATCAAAGGCCCTGCAAGCGCAGCCATGCTCAGGGCGGCGGTTGTCGTAAGAAGAATACGTTTCATTGTCTTTCCTTTCATAATTCTCGTAGCTCATAATACTGTTGGCGGCCTTTGATGCCGTGTGCGAAACACGCAACCGCTTAAACGACAAACGCCATAAGTCGCTGAAAGGTCCAACAAAGTTGTGCGCAGCCCGCACATCTGGCGCGTCTTCGCCCAAATCCGCCAAACAATGCGCAACTGTCCGCTTGCGCTTGAAACCTCACGAAACTGTGTGTGAACCAACCCTTGAAGGGTCAAAAACGACCTTTGGTCGCAAAAGTGGTAGAAACCCCACCCCACCCGCCGGACGCTACCCCCAATGGAGCGCCTGATGTGAGCAGACGAACACACCCCAACCGCATAGATCGCACGATCGGTGCACGCCGCGGTCGCGCGGCCCGTGGCAGGCCAAACGCAGGACACTGACGTCCAGATACATCCACGCGTTAATTCTCTGACCAAAGGCCACGCCCATGAACGACGAAACCCCCATCACACGCACCACCGCCCGCCCCAATCGCACCGGAGGCCGTGCGGCCCGTCACGCAGCCCGCTTAGCTCCGCTTGCCGATGATATGCGCCCTGTCAGGGGGGGCATGTCGGGCGGCACCTATAAACCGCTAAGCGACGCCGACGTGTTGCGCATCCACGAAGCCGCCCTCACCGCGCTGGAGGAAATCGGCCTGTGCGATGCACCGCCCTCAGGCGTCGAAATCCTGACGGGCGCGGGTGCGATCCTTGGCTATGACGGACGCATCCGGTTCCCGCGCGCCTTGGTCGAGGACATGCTGGCGATCTCGCGCAAAGACTTGACCCTATGCGGCCGTGATCCGCGCCATGACCTCGATCTGTCAGGCAGCCGCGTGCACTACGGCACCGCCGGAGCTGCGGTGAACATGGTTGATGTCCACGGCAACAATTTTCGCGAGAGCACCCTGCAAGACCTGCACGACGCGGCGCGCATCGCAGACACGCTCGACAATATCCACTTCTTGCAACGCCCCATGGTGGCGCGCGATATTGTCGACAATCTGGAAATGGACCTCAACACGATTTACGCCTGCTGCTCGGGCACCACCAAACACGTCGGCACGTCGATCTCGGACCCGAGCCACGCAGCGCAATGCCTTGAACTGGTGTATGAAATCGCGGGCGGCGAGGACAAATACCGCGAACGCCCCTTTGTTTCCATGTCCAACTGTTTTGTCGTGCCGCCGATGAAATTCGCCACCGAATCCTGCGAAGCGATGGAGATTTGCATCCGTGGCGGCATGCCCATTTTGTTGCTGTCTGCCGGTATGTCCGGTGCCACCGCGCCCTCGACCATTGCGGGTGCCATCGTGCAGGCCGTGGCCGAATGTCTGGCGGGCGTGGTCTATGTCAACGCCATCGCCCCCGGCCACCCGACACTCTTCGGCACATGGCCCTTTGGTCTTGATTTACGCACGGGGTCGATGACGGTCGGATCGGGCGAACAGGCCCTGCTGACCGCGGGCTGCGCGCAGATGCATGCATTTTACGGTGTTCCGGGCGGCGCAGCGGGGGGCGCATCGGATTCCAAGATGCCTGATATGCAGGCGGGATGGGAGCAGATGTGCTCGAACGTTATGGGCGGCCTTGCAGGGTTGAACATGGTTTACGAAGCGGCTGGCATGCATGCGTCGCTCTTGGGATTCTGCCATGAAAGTCTTATCCTCGGTGATGACCTGATCGGTCAGGCATTGCGCTGTGTGCGGGGCATCGAAGTGGACGATGAAACGCTGGCGCTGGATCAGATGCGCGCGGTTTGCATGGGGGGACCCGGCCACTACCTTGGCACGGATCGCACGCTGAGCCATATGGAGCGCGACTGCGTCTACCCCAGCCTTGGCAACCGGATGAGCCCGAAAGAATGGCTGGAAAACGACCGCCCCGATCTGATCGAAAAGACAATCGCGCGCAAACACGCCATCCTTGCCACACGCTCCGCCGCGCGGTTTGCGCCGGATATTGATGCGGCGGTACGGGCGAGATTCAACATCCACCTTCCCGCATAAAATGACGGCACACGGGGGGCCAGCCCCCCACGCGCAAACGCGCTCCCCCCGCGGTATTTTTCGAGCCAAAGAAGGTATAAGAAGGTATAAGAAGGTAAAAGAAGGTAAAAGAAGGTAACGGCCCATTAACCTTAACGCGCAATAATCTATGGGCGGTACAGGCTGCGGAGCCGATGGCCGTAGCCGGAGAAGGGCCTCGCATATGGCGCCGAGCGACCCTCTGTGCGGGGCCTGACCCGTCCCCGCTCCCCTTCTTTGGCTCTTAAATACCGAACCAAGGCTTGTCGTTTCGCGCTAGGGCGAGGACGGGCGCGATATCTGCCCGCCACCGATTGCGGCGCGCACGCCCGTGGTGCCCGGGGCACTTGTGGGGAGGCCTTTGGCCACCCGCACGGCGAGGAAGGCAAACGCCTGTGCCTCTAACATGTCGCCGTCAAATCCTGCGTCTTCTATCGGCGCAACCGGGACGGCGCATGCTGTTGCGATCATAGCCATCAATGTCGGGTTCAATCGCCCACCACCGCTCACCAGTATCCGTTCAGGCGGTGTTGGACAGGCTTGCAGCGCCTGTGCGACGGCCGCTGCGCAGGCCAATGTCAGGGTCGCGGCTGCGTCGGCGTCGCTCAGGGGCGCGACAGCATCAACCAAGCCGATGAACGCATCGCGATCCAGTGATTTTGGCGGCATGCGAAAAAAGAACGGGTGACGCAGGAACGCATCGACAATTGCGCCGTCTGCCTGCCCTGCCCTGGCCAATTGGCCATTCCGGTCATAGGCTTGCCCCAGCCGCGCCTGAACCAGATCATTGACGGGTGCATTGGCTGGGCCCGTGTCAAACGCCAGCAATGCGCCTTCGCTGTGCGGATCTGGCAGGCGCGGATCGATCCACGTGAGGTTTGCGACCCCGCCAAGGTTCAACACCACGATCGGCGCCCGCGCGCCCATCTTCTTGGCCAGCGCGAAATGATAGAACGGCGCAAGCGGCGCACCCTCACCGCCCATTTCCACGTCGCCCGATCGAAAATCCCACACCACCGGTTTGCCAAGGACTTCGGCCAGCACAGTGCCATCCCCCGCTTGATGGGTCCCGCGCCCTTTCGGGTCGTGGGCAAGGGTCTGTCCATGAAAGCCAACCAGTTCCGCATCCTGAAAGCCCGACAACACCTGTGCATGAACGGTCTCGACCAGTTCCGCAGCCTCGCTCACGCCGTCCGCCGGCCACTTACCCAAGGCCGCACGCAGAACCGTCTGCTGTGCGCTGCTATAGGGGCGAAACGCGCTGTTCCCGAATTCAAATATCTCATGACCATCCGTGACGATCTCTGACGCATCGACCCCGTCCAGCGATGTCCCGGACATGGCACCAACGACACGCCAGATTTGATCTTTCAACATGGTCTTTCCCTTGGCCTTTGCGACCCATATAGAGTGCGCCGAAAGACCCGCCTATAACAAGTGTGGAACACGCCATGACCTATCATCCAAAATCCGACTTTATCCGCATCATGATCGAGCGTGGCTTCCTTGCCGACTGCACGGATTATCAAGGTCTGGATGATGCGTTTGCAGCGGGCGTTGTCCCGGCTTACATAGGCTTTGATGCGACAGCGAAATCCCTGCACGTAGGGTCGCTGATCCAGATCATGATGTTGCGCTGGCTTCAGAAAACAGGCCACCAGCCGATCACGCTGATGGGCGGCGGCACCACT
>CBFHGD010000138.1:0-4201 GCA_965655275.1 Octadecabacter sp.
TACGGTCGCGCCATAGCGCTTGGTCAACGACACCAATTCCAAGTCCTGCTTAGTCATATGACCCCCTGCGGTAGCATGACGTCAGGAGCGCGGTTGGAGGCCGACTGGGCAATGTTTTTGACCCGACGTGACAGCGGTTCGAACAGGTTTGCCTGTTTTTGTATCGCGCTTGGTCGCTGATGCTGAATTTTTGGACACAATATTGTACACAATTAAGATCGAAGTTGTCGAAAACCCCGTGGCGACTTGTGTCTCGAATCCCACTCTGCCATTTCGTAACTCAGGAGAGCATAATGTCACGAAGCGCGACCAAGCCCAAGAAAGCCAATGTGACAGCAGAGTCCATTTCTGCTGCGTTGTCTCAGGCCGTGCATGAACATCGTTTGGCCCCGGGAACCAAACTGGGCGAAGATGACTTGTCAGATATCTATGGCGTGTCACGCACGACTGTGCGCGCAGCACTTTCTTCGCTCTCGCATCAACAGATCGTCGAAATCAAGCGCAACCGCGGCGCCTATGTAGCGCAACCCAGTCTGACCGAGGCCCATGAAGTCTTTGAGGCGCGCGAATTGCTTGAGCCCAGAACGGCCCGAAGCGCCGCGATGAACGCAACGCCGGATGATGTTGCTATTCTCGAAGATCACATCGCCGAGGAACATGCTGCACTTGGCGCTGGCGATCGCGGACGTGCCCTGTATCTGTCTGGCAAGTTCCACATCGAAATCGCACGCATCGCAAACCAGAAGACCATCGCGGATATGATCGAGGTCTTGACTGCCCGTTCCTCGTTGATCATCGCGCTCTATTGGCGGCGCGAAAGCGCCTTGTGCGAGAGCCAGGCGCACCATGCCCTGATTTCGGCAATTGGCAACCACGACGCCACGCTCTCCGAAGAGCTGATGCAAAGCCACCTTGTCGACCTTCATTCCGCGCTGAACCTGCATGAAGCCCCGCCCGTCGAGCAAAACCTGCGCGCCATGTTGCTGGGCGACGAGTTACGCTGACCGCAACCTTCGTGGTGCGTTTTGCAATTGGGCAAATGGTGTAGCCATACAAGTTATGATGTGACCTACAGTGTGGATGGACGCCGACAAAGCAGTCACCGGCGCAGCCGCAGCGAAATGGCGCTTTGTCCCGCACACCGGGCGTCCATGCGCCCATTTGCGAAGATCCGGTTCGGGGTGTCGGGCGCATCGAGTCGACGCTTTGTTGAACACCAAACAGGAGGCAGGCTTGATGCCTTAGTGCAAAGCCAATCAACCGCGCAACCGCTGTATAACAACGCGTTGCCGACGTCGTTCACCTTGTTGGGCTGGAACCGGCGCGCTGTTGAAGACTCTCCCATCGCCTAAAGTCCCTGCTCCATTTCGGCCAAAACCGCGTCGACAAACCGGTCAAACGCTGCACTTGGCTGGCGCAGCGGGAACACCTCACCGAAGGGATCGGGGGCTTTGACGTCGCTGCCCGCCATTTCTGCCAGCACGTGGTGCCCGCAGAAGGGGACGTAGACCTCGGAATACCCCCCCTCATGGGCCATCATCAGGCGGCCATCGCAAAGGTCAGCGGCCGCGGTTTTCACCTGCTGCGTCATCACCCGAAACGTCTCGGCCGTGGCCAGCATACGCCCCAGCGGGTCAATCGCGGCGGCGTCATAGCCGCAGGCAATGACGATAACATCAGGGTTGAAGGCGCGGATTTGGGGCAGCACGATCCGCTCCATCGTGGCGATATAACCGTTATGCCCTGTGCCGGGGGGGAGCGGGATGTTGAGGTTCGCGCCGACGCCCGCACCCTCGCCACGGTCGGTGAAATGGCCGGTGTCCATCGGGTAATTGCGCTCTTGATGGATCGAGATGGTCAGCACATCGGGGTCATCGTAGAAGATCGCCTCGGTGCCGTTGCCATGGTGCACGTCCCAATCCAGCACGACGACCCGTTCGGCCAACCCTTTGGCGCGCGCGGATTGAATGGCCAGCGCAAGGTTGGCGAGCAGGCAAAAGCCGTTGGGATAATCGGGCAGACAGTGGTGACCGGGGGGGCGCGACAGGGCGTAGGCGTTGGTGTGGGTGCCGTTCAACACGGCCTCCAGCGCGGCGATGGACAGGCCCGCCGACAGCGCCGCCATTTCATACCCACCCGGGCCAAACGGCGTGCGCCGCCCCAATTCGCCGCCACCTGCGTCCGACGCCGCCTTGAACGTGTCGAGATAGGAGGCGGGGTGCACGCGCAACAAATCCTCGCGCGTGGCCTCGCCAGCGCCGCGCAAATCCAGCTGCGCCGACAATCCGGTGACGTCCATCAGGTTTTTCAGGCGTCGTTTGCTTTCGGGGCTTTCGGGCAGGCCGCCGCTGGACAGGGGCTGCACCAACCCGCCAACGGGCAACATGCCAGCATAATTGCCGCCGCCGTGCCAAAAGCACTTTTCGTCCCAATAGAATCCGGTGCTCATTTGGGCGCCTCCTTTGGCTTCTTTGGCTCAAAAATACCGAAAAGCCGCATGTTCAGTCTGCGTTCCGGCTTAGACGGTAGGACCCTTCGGGAAGATCCAGTGCCATGGACAAATCGCGCAGTTGCGCCATCGATAGGGTCACGGTGACGGGCAGGTCGGTGCGCGTGTCCACTTGGGTCACGGTGACGCAATCCTCAAACGCGGCGATCACGATATCTTCGCGCAGGGGCGCTTGCCCGTCGTCGACCAGCGTGACCACAGTCGCGTCAAATTCGTGTTCAATTGTAAACATCTGTCGCCCCGCCTTGTTGGTCTTACCTTGCCAGCGGGCACAAACCCGCGTCAAGCGGTGACGCTTGCGTGAGAGGGGCTGGCAGGCGGGCATTTCCCTGCTAGATTAGTCACAAATCAGGCAAATGAAACAGGATCACCCGACATGCGCGCAGTCTTTACAATGACGGCTTTGGTGTTCGCCCTTGCAGGGTGTGAGGTTGTGCCGCGGAGCTCCACTCCTGTTGCAACGCCAGCCCCTGCGCCTGCCACGGCGCCAAAACCCGCCACGGCGATGGACCAACGCAGTGCGGCGCGCGCGTTTGTTCAGGTGGTCGAGCGGCTGGAACCGATTGCAGAGCGTGAATGCCGCAACCGGTCGCGCGGGCTGAACTGTGATTTCCTGATTGTGGTGGATGACCGCCCCGGCATGCCGGTGAACGCGTTTCAGACTGTGGATGATGCGGGCCGCCCGATCATCGCCTTTACGCTGGCGTTGATTGCGGATGCGCGCAACGCAGACGAAATCGCATTTGTCATGGCCCATGAAGCAGCCCATCACATTGAAAACCATCTGGCGCAGCAGCGCCGCAATGCCTCCCTCGGGGCGGTGGTGTTTGGTGAATTGGCGGGCGTGACGGGGGGCGGCAGCGACACGATCCGCACCGCGCAAGAACTTGGCGCGGCGGTGGGCGCGCGGACCTACTCCAAGGATTTCGAGCTTGAGGCGGACCGCCTTGGCACCATTATTGCAGCGCGCGCCGGATATAACCCGATCCGTGGCGCCGAGTTTTTCTTTCGCGTGCCTGATCCCGGTGATCGGTTCCTCGGGACGCATCCGGCCAACGCTGAACGCGTCGAAATGGTGCGCCAAACCGCCGCGCGCTTTTAGGCAAGGCGGGCTGCGGGGCGCAGACGCACAAAGATAGCGACGGTCGAAATGATGATCCAGAAGCCCTGGATCAGCGCCGAGGCAAGGTTGAATGAATAGGTCATCCCGAGCAACACACAGGTGGCTGCAACCATGTTGATGCAGAAATACGCCTTGGACTGTGATGTCAGGCGATGCAGCGTAAGCAGCGAATAGTTCAGCACGTAAAGGCAAAAGCCCGCGATACCGATGACCTCGAACAGGGCCGGAGGGAGAGTGGTCAGAAGGGTTGGCATTAATTGCCTCCGTTAAAATGTCTGTTTCAAATCGGGTCGGGCGAAATGCCCCGTGGTTCGGCGGAAATTGCCGCTGTGGTGGTCTGTAATAAGATGAGGTTAGGCCGAGTTGAGTTGCAGGTCAGGTCAGCATTTCCATACTTTCCGGAGAAACTGACAGTCTGAGGTTGCGCCTAGGCTGCGGGCAGAACGCCGAGCGCGATTGCGCCGAAAAAGCAGGCGGAGGCGACAAGAACGAAGCCATGCCAGATCGCATTCTGGAATCGCACCCCGTCGAGGCTGAACAACACAGCGCCGAAAGAGTAGATCAATCCG
>CBFHGD010000138.1:4211-4451 GCA_965655275.1 Octadecabacter sp.
ACGATCAGCGCCAGCACCGGCGCGGATACAAGCGGCACGAGCGAGGACACCAGAGCCACGCTGACCCAGCCAAGTGCCACATAAAGCCCCGCGCCCCAGCGCCCGGGCCGCGCCCAAAAGAACAGTTTTGCGACCGCCCCGACAACGGCGAGGCCCCAGACGATCGCCAGCACACCGTAAGCAAATGCCGACCCGATCAATACAACGAGCGGCGTGTAAGTCCCTGCGATCTTGAGGTAA
>CBFHGD010000139.1:0-4449 GCA_965655275.1 Octadecabacter sp.
ATTGGCCGCCCCCCACAAGATCAGCGCTGAAATCGTATCGGGCCGCACGCGCCCGACCAAAACCACACCGCTTTCCTGACGCGCCCGAAACGCCGCCTGATCGACAAAGCGGCGCACGACGCGGGCGTCCTGACCGTCAATATCAAGGTCGCGAAACACCACAGCCGCGCGCACGCCGGCCTGTTCAGCCGCACGCCCCGCCATGTTCAACCCCTGACTGGTCGACACAAACCCGCGCCCTTGCGTTGCAAGGATTTCCATCGCCTGTTCCGTCACATCACGGTCTGACTGCAACCCGCTGTCGCCCACATCAAGCAGGGCGATGCTCTCTGGAAGGGTCGCAAAAATACTCTCGAACGTGATTTCCACGTCGCTGGGCAGCGCGCCGTCCGGCAGCTTGGCCAACACCGCCACCTCGAACCCGTCAGCACGATATTGCGCCATCAGGTCGGCCACATTTTCCATGCTCGGGTCCAGCGCGATGGTTACGGGAAACGGCAGGCCAGACAGGGCAGCAGCCGCGGCCGACATCGATCCGTCATCAATCAACACAATCGACAAAAGCGACTTGTCCCCGACATCTCCGGCGTCCGCAGCAAAATCAGCCAAGGCATCGCCGGACGGTGCGCCCTCGACGCCGGCCTCTTCTTGCGGGGCTTCTTCTTCGGCCTCAGTCGTCGGGCGGCGGATTGTGACTCCTGTGTCGCGATCCCCCAAAAGTGTGTTTTGCCCGCCCTGAAGCTGCACGCGCGGACCAACGGGCGTTTCAGCGTCATCTGTGACACCCGCCAACATCTGGTCATCGCGATCATCCGACGGCGCGCTCCCGTCATCCGACTGCGTGTCGCCGTCCAGCTCAACAGGCGTATCCCCCCCAAGATCGACGACAAAGAAATCCTCGGGCTCCTCGTTCAGAGCGGTTTCACCTTCCAAGTGGGCTTCGGTTGTGTCGCCAAGCATACCCTCATCCGGCGCAGTATCTCCGGCGTCAACCGAATCCGGCACCACAATAACGCGCGGCGCGGCGGGCGCTGTGGAGACCGTCAAATCAGCCTCGCTCTGCGGTGTTGGGGGCGTCACGGATTGCGGGTTTGGCAACACGGGGTCGATCGGTTCGCCAGACAATCCCGCCGTGTCGTCAACCTCGGGCGCGTCCATCGCCCCCTCGATTGCAACCACTTCGGGCTCGTCAAGCGGGTCGGTATCTGCGCGGGGCGCATCCGCTTGCCCTGCGTCCTCGCGAGGCGCGACAGGGTCTGCGTCAGCCGCCAGTTCGGGCTGTAGGGCCGTGTCATCAGGCAATGCAGGCGCTTGGGGGGCCTCGATGGTGACACTGCCGACGGGGGTCGACGGGGCGCTTTGCGTTTCGATCGCCTCTGGCGCTGGTTCAACATCCTCGACGGTCGCCACGTCAGGCGCCTGCACCAGCGGGGCTGCAGGGGGCGTGTGTCCGGCGGGTGGCTCTGTCACCACGGATGCGACGCCAAGACCCAGCACCGACACCAATCCGCCGGCCAACATTCCACTAATCATTCCACGCATGCGCTCACTGCCCTCTCGTTTTGCCCCGACGCGCCTCTGTCGGGCGGTCTTGGATCAATGCAGGCCTTGACGCACCCCCGCGCCACGGCCCATGTAGTGGCGGCACTATACAAGGGGCAATGCACTGGACGGTAGCCCCAATTTAACCCGTCGCGAAGGTGGCAATTCTATGCTTCTGTTGATCGATAATTATGACAGCTTCACATATAACCTTGTTCACTATTTCGGTGAACTGGGCGCCGAGGTTGTCGTGCGCCGCAATGACGCGATTGATGTGGCTGACGCCATGGCCTTGGGCGCATCCGGCATTGTCCTCTCGCCCGGCCCCTGTGACCCAGCCCAAGCCGGGATTTGTCTGGCGCTGACCAAGGCCGCGGCAGACACCAAAACGCCACTCCTGGGCGTGTGTCTTGGCCATCAAACCATTGGCGAAGCCTTTGGCGGGCGCGTCGTGCGCTGCCATGAGATCGTTCACGGCAAAATGGGCAGCATGCACCACACGGGCAAATCCGTGTTTGCCGGCCTGCCCTCGCCGCTTCAGGCCACGCGCTACCACTCCCTGATCGTAGACCGTGACACCCTGCCCGATTGCCTCGACATCACGGCTGAACTCGATGATGGCACCATTATGGGCCTGCAACACCGCACCCTGCCGATCCACGGCGTGCAATTCCACCCAGAAAGCATCAAATCCGAGCACGGCCACGCCATGCTCGCGAATTTCCTCAAGACAATGAAGGCCCCAGCATGAGCGATATGATGAAGCCCCTGATCTACGCCGCCTCCGAAGGCCCGCTGAGCCGCGCACAAGCCGAACTTGCGTTTGATGCGCTGTTTGAAGGCACGGCGACCCCCGCGCAGATTGGCGGGCTGTTGATGGCAATGCGTACGCGCGGCGAATCCGTTGCCGAATATGCGGCCGCCGCCACCGCAATGCGCGCGCGCTGTGTGCCCGTGACCGCGCCGAACGGCGCAATGGATATCGTCGGCACCGGCGGAGATGGCAAAGGCACGCTCAACATTTCAACAGCCACCGCATTTGTCGTGGCCGGTGCGGGTGTTCCGGTGGCAAAACACGGCAATCGCAACCTGTCTTCCCTATCGGGGGCCGCGGATGCATTGGGCGCGATGGGCGTGGATGTCATGGTTGGGGCAGACGTGGTCGAACGCTGCATCAACGAGGCCGGTATCGGGTTCATGATGGCTCCGATGCACCACCCTGCCATCAAACACGTCATGCCAACCCGTCAGGACCTCGGATGCAAGACCATCTTCAATATCCTTGGCCCGCTGACCAATCCCGCCAGTGTCAAACGCCAACTGACCGGGGCCTTTGCCATCGATCTGATCTTTCCAATGGCCGAAACCCTCAACGAGTTGGGCAGCGAAGCCGCCTGGATCGTCCATGGGTCGGACGGGACCGATGAAATTTCGATCAGTGGCCCAACCTCCGTGGCCGCCCTGTCACACGGCATGATCACTGCCCGCGAAGTCCATCCCGAAGACGCAGGGCTGCCGGTTCATCCGTTCCACGCCATCCTGGGCGGCTCACCAGAAGACAACGGCAAAGCGTTCCGCGCCTTGCTGAACGGCGAAGCCTCCGCCTACCGCGATGCCGTCTTGCTGAACGCCGCCGCCGCCTTGCTGGTGGCCGGAAAGGTCGAAGGCCTCAAGGCAGGTGTACAAATGGCCGCCGAGAGTATTGATTCAGGGGCCGCGCTGAAAGCCCTGCAAACCCTCGCGGCCATCACCCAGGGCAAATAACCGACTGGGGCCCCGGACCGGCCTTCACCCGCCGCTTCTGGGTTGGCTGCGCCGTGATGTTGCTCTCGGTAAACTTTCTGGTCGTAACAGCTTTTCAATCGAACGACACCCGTGCGCTGGCCCGAAATGCAATGCCGATGACCGCGACCGTCTTTGACGCACGCGAAGCCGGAACCCCGGATAATCCGTCTTTCCTACTGAGCTATCAGTTCAAACCCGACGGCCAGATCGTGACGAACGAAAGACCTGTGCCACGGGCATTCTGCTTAAACCACCCGACCGGAACGACGTGGGACATTCAGGTTCACCCCGACGACACCGGCATCCACGACCTCTACGCAGGCGAAACCCGCGCCACCGCTTGGGGCTTTTTGCTTGTTTCGCTCCTGATGGCAGCCTTCGGGTTAACGCTCGCCCTCTCGAACGGGACCCTCGCGGCGATACGCGCCATGATGAACAGGTCTTCATCTGGCCCGTAAACTCTGGGGGAGCGCGCCTGCGCACGGGGGGAAAGCCCCGCTCTGAAACAGCGCAAAACAACGCTGGTGCAATTGCACAAACCCTGCCACCCCGCTAACACTGTCACATGGATATCTTAGACAAAATAAAAGCCTATAAGCTCGATCATATCGCTGCCTGCAAAGACGCGCGCCCTCTGGGCGATCTGCAAGCCGCGGCGCGCGCAGCCTCCCCGACGCGCGGTTTTGCGGATCGCCTGATAGAGGCCTCGCGCGAGGGCTACGGGCTCATTGCCGAAATCAAGAAGGCCAGCCCCTCCAAAGGCTTGATCCGCGCGGATTTCAACCCGCCCGAGCTTGCGCAGGCCTACGAACTGGGCGGTGCCACCTGCTTGAGCGTGCTGACCGACGGCCCGTCCTTTCAAGGCGCGGACGACTTTCTGACCACCGCGCGGGACGCCGTGGCCCTGCCCGCCCTGCGCAAGGATTTCATGTATGACACCTATCAGGTCGCCGAGGCCCGCGCGCTGGGCGCCGACGCAATCCTGATCATCCTCGCCTCCGTCAGCGACGCCCAAGCCGCTGAACTGGAAGCCGCCGCGTTTGACTGGGGCATGGATGTGCTGCTGGAAGTCCATGACGAAGCAGAACTTGAACGCGCCTGCCTGCTGAAATCCCCCCTCAT
>CBFHGD010000140.1:0-4400 GCA_965655275.1 Octadecabacter sp.
CATGCCGATCTCTGTTAGCGCGTTGACCGCGTCCTTGACCTGATCGACCGCGATCTGGGTTTTGCTAGCACGGTCTTCGTAGCTGTCCATATGCTGCATCGCGCCCTGATAGGCCTGGATGCCGTCAAACTCCAACCCGTCGGCCGCGGCGATGGCCTTGGCGATTTCGACAACAGCAGGGGTCGTCGTCACACCGCAGCGGCCCGCGCCACAGTCAATTTCAATAAAGCAATGGATCGTCGCGCCATGCTTCACCGCAGCGGCGGACAGGTCGGCCACGTTGGCGACGTCATCGACGCAAACGGTGATCTTGGCATCTGTTGCCGCCATGCGCGCAAGGCGGTCGATTTTCGCAGGGTCACGCACCTGGTTTGACACCAGCACATCTTTGATACCACCGCGCACAAACACATCCGCTTCGGACACTTTCTGACAGCAAACGCCAACGGCGCCGCCGAGGTCTTCTTGCAGCTTTTGCACGTCGACGGATTTGTGCATTTTGCCGTGGCTGCGGTGGCGCATGCCGTGGGCTTTGGCGTAATCACCCATCTTCTTGATATTGCGTTCCAGTGCGTCCAGATCAAGCATCAGGCAGGGCGTCTGGATATCGGCTTCGTCCATGCCCGGAATGGCAGGGACATCAAAGCCCACTTCAAGGTCGGAAATGTTCAGGTCTTTCATAGCTCACTCCAGTTTCAGGTGTGGGGCGAATGGAATCGCCACAGTGTTGAGGGGTTGTCCAGAAGTTTCCTATAGGAAACGCGTTAAAAGGGTAAGGGTGCCTTGGGCGATTTAACCCTTCATCCACGGCAATTTATCCAGGTCCACGTTGCCACCCGTGACGATCACGCCCACGCGTTTGCCGGCAAAACGGTCTTTGTTCTTGAGGATTGTCGCCAAGGGCACGGCGCAGCTCGGCTCCATCACGATTTTCATACGTTGCCAGGTTAGCTTCATGGCGTCGATGATCTCCTGCTCGGACGCGGTCAGGATGTCGGTCACATAGTTGGACACGAAATGCCATGTGCGTTCTTTCAAAGGCACTTTCAGACCGTCGGCGATGGTCACCGGTGCGTCGTCGGCAATGATGTGGCCCGCCTTGAAACTGCGAAAGGCATCGTCGGCCTGTTCAGGCTCGGATGCGATAATCTGCACCTCGGGCGCGATGTTGGACAATGTGAGGCAGGTGCCCGAAATCATGCCGCCGCCACCAATGGGCGCAACCATCATATCCAGACCGTCGACCTGTTCCAAAAACTCTCGTGAACAGGTGCCTTGCCCGGCAATGACGCGCGCGTCGTTGTAGGGGTGGACGAAATCACCACCCGTTTGCGCCTGCACCTGTGCGAAGACTTCTTCGCGGCTGGTGGTAGAGGGTTCACATTCGGTGATGATACCGCCGTAGCCGCGCACGGCGGCCTTTTTGGCGTCCGGTGCGGTGCGCGGCATGACCACGTTGCACGGGATACCCCGACGCCCGGCCGCATAGGACAGCGACAGCGCGTGGTTGCCGGATGAATGTGTGCACACGCCTTTTTTGGCGTCTTCGTCGCTCAACCCGAATACGGCGTTGGACGCGCCGCGCACTTTGAATGCGCCAGCCTTTTGAAAGTTCTCGCATTTGAAGAACAACTGCGCGCCTGTCAGCTCGTTGAGATACGATGACGTCAGGACCGGCGTGCGGTGGACATAGGGCTTGATGCGTTCATGGGCATCCAGCATGTCTTGAAAGGTAGGGATATACATGGATCTGTATCCTCGTCTGGAACGGAAATTCAGGCTTATACGCCGTGACGGTAGAATTCTTGTGCGGCAGCCACACCAGACCCCAATTTGATGTCCAGGCCAAGGTCTACCATGGCCATTTCAGCGACACCCAGACCGGACAACATCATCGCGTCCGTCAGCATGCCAAGGTGACCAATGCGGAAAACCTTGCCTGCAACTTCGCCAAGGCCAACACCAAACGCCATTCCGTATGTGTCGGCAGCCCGCGTCACGATGTCCGTGGCGTTGAAGCCTTCCGGCGTTTTGATTGCCGATACGGAATCAGAATACACGTCGGGCGAGGTCGCGCACATCTCGAGACCCCAAGCTTTGACCGCGTGGCGCACGCCAATGGCGATGCGGGTGTGGCGGGCAAAGACGTTCTCGAGGCCTTCCGCCTCGATCATCTCGAGCGACAGTTTCAGGCCGTTCATCAACCCGACAGGGGGCGTGTAGGGAAAGGCATTGTTGTCGTAGCCTTTTTGCATGTCATGCACGTCAAAGAACGTGCGCGGCAACGTTGCGCTCTCTGTCGCTTTCATCGCTTTTTCGGAAAATCCGACGATGGCGAGGCCAGCGGGCAGCATGAAGCCTTTTTGCGATCCGGTCACGGCAACATCGACGCCCCATTCATCCATCCGGAAATCCATCGAGCCGATGGAGGACACGCCGTCCACAAAGAACAATGCAGGGTGGTTGGCCGCGTCCAGTGCTTTGCGCACCGCGGCGATGTCGGACTTCACGCCTGTTGCGGTTTCATTGTGCGTAGCCAGAACAACCTTGATCTCTTGGTTGGTGTCGGCCTTCAGGATGGCCTCATATTCGGACGCGGGCAGGCCGTCGCCCCACGGGGTTTCAACAACCTGAACGTCCAGCCCGTGACGCTGGCACATGTCGATCCAGCGGTGTGAAAACATTCCGTTGCGTGCCGCCAGAACCTTGTCGCCCGCATTCAGGCAGTTGGACAATGCTGTTTCCCAGCCCCCCGTGCCAGTCGATGGGAAAACGAAAATCTTTGCAGTTTCGGATTTCAAAACACGGCGCACACCGTCCAGAACAGGATGCAGGATCTTGCCAAACATCGGCGAGCGGTGGTCGATCGTCGGCATGAAACACGCCTGACGGATTGCTTCCGGCATGTTTGTCGGGCCGGGTATGAAGACGGGGTTTTGAAAGCTCATGATGTTTCCTCTCTGAAGGTGCCTCTTGCCTACGAGGTGCCGCCCCGTGCGGCAATTTTTTCGATTCCGACGTGCATGCGCAATTCGGGGGCAAAAAATGAAGCCTTGTCAGGCCGTTATATTTTTTCATATATTGAAATAAATTTTCAGATTGGAAAAAAGTGAATATCACTCCAGATAAAGCCGCTCAGCGCGCCCGCGGACGCCCCAAGGCATGGGCTGACAAAACCGACCAGAACACGATCAAGTCATTGGACCGCGCGGTGCAGGTCTTGTCGCGTCTGGGCGATCTGGAAGAGGCAACGCTGAGCGTTCTGGCCGCCGATCTGGGGCAGTCCCCCGCCACCCTCTACCGCGTGTTGACCACGTTCCAGTCCCACGGGTTCACCGAGTTCGACGAGGCGCGGCAGGTCTGGTCCGTCGGGGCCGGCGCGTTTCTGACGGGGGCGAAATTCCTGCGCCGCACATCGCTGGTTGAACGCGCGCGCCCCTATCTGCGCCGTTTGATGGAGGCCACGGGTGAAACCGCAAACCTCGGCGTGGCCAAGGACGGGGACGTGTTGTTCCTCAGCCAATCAGAAACCCACCACGCCATCCGCGCGTTTTTTCCGCCGGGCACGCTGTCACCCATGCATGCGTCCGGCATCGGCAAGGCGCTGCTGGCGCAATGGCCGCAAAAACGGGTGGACCAGATGCTGAAAGCGCGCACGCCGGAACAGTTTACACAACATACGCTGGTGACACCGGACGCCTTGCTTGGCGATCTGGAACAGACCCGCGCACGGGGCTATTCGTTTGATGCAGAAGAGAAGAATATCGGCATGCGCTGTATCGCGGCACCTGTGTTTGACGTGTATGGCGAAGCGATTGCGGGGTTGTCTATATCGGGGCCCTTGGCGCGGGTGACGGACGCCAAGATCGCGCAATTCGGGGATCTGGTGCGCCATGAAGCCGAAGGTTTGACGCGCGCATTGGGCGGCGTCGTCGTGTCGCCGCCCAGCTAGCTGTCATTTGTGCGTCTATAGCCCGGGATGACGGTTCACGTCCTTATACAGAAGGTAGCGGAACTGCCCCGGCCCACCTGTGTAACAGGCCTGCGGGCAGAACGCGCGCAGCCACATGAAATCACCGGCCTCGACCTCCACCCAGTCGTTGTTGAGGTTGTAGACCGCTTTGCCTTCAAGGACATAAAGCCCGTGTTCCATGACATGGGTTTCCAGAAACGGGATCACACCGCCGGGCTGAAACGTCACGATCGTCACCGCCATATCATGGCGCATGTCGCTCGGGTCCACGAAGCGCGATGTGGCCCATGCGCCGTCTGTGTCGGGCATGACGTTGGGCGTGATGTCAGCGTCATTGGTCACCAAAGCAGGCGGCGCGTCGATGCCTTCGACCCATTCATATGCTTTGCGGATCCAGTGGAACCGGCAGGCCGCGTCTGTGTCGTTC
>CBFHGD010000141.1:0-4378 GCA_965655275.1 Octadecabacter sp.
AAGGTGATCGAGCTTGATCTGGCCGACGGCACGCCCGAGGCGCAGATCGACGAGATGTGCAAAAAGCTGCTCGCCAATATGGTGATCGAAAGCTACCGGATCGAGCTGCTATGAAGGCGGCGGTGATCCAGTTTCCGGGCTCCAACTGCGACCGGGACATGGCTGTGGCGCTGGAAAAATCCGGCGCGGATGTCGCCGTGGTCTGGCACAAGGATGCGGCCTTGCCCAAAGGTGTTGATCTGGTCGCGATCCCCGGCGGGTTTTCGTTCGGGGACTATCTGCGTTGTGGCGCGATTGCTGCCAATTCTCCGGTTTGCCGTGCCGTTGTAGAACACGCGAACGCAGGTGGCTATGTTTTGGGGGTTTGCAACGGGTTTCAGGTCCTGACCGAAACGGGGCTGCTGCCGGGGGCGTTGCTGCGCAACAGCGGGCTGAAATACATCTGCCGCACGGTCAAGTTGAAGGTTGAAACCACGGACAGCGCCTACACCGAAGGCTATGATGCGGGCGAGGGGATCAACGTGCCGATTGCCCATCACGACGGCAATTATTTCGCCGATGACGCAACAATCGCGCGGTTGCAGGGCGAGGATCGGGTGGCGTTTACGTATACCGACAACCCCAATGGCAGCCGCGCCGATATTGCAGGAATCCTGTCTGAAAACCGCCGTGTCATGGGAATGATGCCGCACCCTGAACGCGCGTTCGAGGCAGCCCATGGTAACACCGACGGTCAGCGCCTTTTCGCCGGTTTAATGGCGCAATTGGCCACCGCGTAATGCTGAATATGGACGCGGATGGCCGGGATCGGTAAAGTCACTGCAAGTTTGTGGGGGCGGATGAAGCGCGTTACATCGTTCAGGTTTCATAGGATTTCACTTGTCTGGTGGACCAGATTGCTGGTTATCGGACTTGTCGCGCTTGCCTGCGTGGTGGTTTATGTGTCCAACCGCGTCCTGACCGAACAATTCACCGAGCGCACGCGTGGCGCGGCCGAAGTCCGGCTTGCGCTTTATTCTGCCAACCTTTTGAGCGAGTTACAGCGCAATTCTATTGTGCCACAACTGCTGTCGCGCGATCCTGCACTGATCGGGGCGCTGAATTCGGGCGATTATACGCAATCCACGGCGCGACTGTTGTCGTTTGTCGACGAGATCGGGGCTGCGTCTTTGGTGTTGATGGACACGGACGGGCGGGTCGTTGCGGCGACCAACCGCGAACGCCTGGGCGAAAACAGACGCAACCAGAAGTCTTTCGTAGATGCGCTGCGCTCCAACATCACGACCTTCACGGTGGATGAAGGGGCCGAAGGCGGGTTCAACTTTACTTATTCGCGCCGCATCGAAGACAGCGGGCTTGGCATCGGTGTGGTGTCGGTTGGTGTTGATCTGGCCAAGCTGGAACGCTCATGGGCCGGTATTTCCGACGCGGTGATGGTGCTGGACAGCGAGGGGCGCGCAATTCTGGCGACCGAACCGCGCTGGCGCGGGCGCAGCGAGGCGGAAGCAATCGAGTTGCTGGAGGCGCAAACCGCCATTGAACGCGCGCTACGAGGTGCGCCGGCTTGGTCCACGCTGCCCATTGATGTCTATCTGCGCGGGGACGGCGTGATGCGCCAGGAGGTCCGTGTACCGTTTCAGGGTTGGCGTGTTGTGAGTTTCACCACGTTCCAGTCCGTGCGCGAACGGGTCAACGCGATCCTGGCGCTTGAAATTATGGGCTTCGCGATTCTGCTGGCGGGCCTGTTCTGGTTCCTGTCGCGCCGATCAAACATCGAGGCGCGGATGTTCCAGCGGGAGTCGGCGGAGTTGCGCCAGTTGAACATACGACTCCAGCGGGAAATCGCCGAGCGAGAGAAGGTGGAAAAGAACCTTGAAGTAGCCGAACAGACCATGGCCCAAACGTCCAAGCTGGCTGCCCTGGGGGAAATGTCGGCGGCGGTGTCGCATGAGTTGAACCAACCCCTTGCGGCGATGAAGACCTACCTTGCGGGCGCACGTCTGTTGATGTCGCGCGACCGCCCCGACGAAGCCGTGGTTGCGGTGCAGCGGATCGATAGCCTGATCGAGCGGATGGGCGCGATCACCAAGCAGCTGAAATCCTATGCGCGCAAAGGCAAGGACACGCTGGAACCCGTTGATTTCAAGGATGCGGTGTTGTCATCGCTGTCGATGATGGAACCGCAATTGCGCCAACGTCAGGTGGCGATCACGCTAACGCTGCCGGATCATCCGGTGATGATTTACGGTGATCGCATGCGGCTGGAACAGGTCATCATCAACCTGTTGCGCAATGCGCTGGACGCGACAAAAATGACCGCCGAGCCAAGCGTTGAAATCCTGCTGGCCCAAGGGGATGTGGCGCGCCTGTCGGTGCGTGACAACGGCACGGGGATCGAAGACCTTGATGAGATGTTCGAGCCGTTTTACACCACCAAAGCGCCTGGCGACGGCACCGGTTTGGGCCTTGCTATCTCATCTGGCATCGTCAACGACTTCGGGGGACGCCTCACCGCGCGCAATGCGATAAAGGGTGGGGCTGTATTTGAAGTAGAACTGCCCATATTGGGCGCAGACACACAAGCAGCGGAGTAACACGCTATGGCCCAAGCCATGAAAATCGCCATCGTGGACGACGAGCAGGACATGCGCCAGTCCATCAGCCAGTGGTTGGCCCTGTCCGGTTACGATACCGAAACCTTCGCCAGCGCCGAAGACGCGCTCAAGGGGTTGGGGCAGGATTATCCGGGCATTGTGGTCAGCGACATCAAGATGCCTGGCATGGACGGGATGCAGTTTCTCAAGAAGCTGAAGGGTGTGGACAGCACGCTTCCGGTGATCATGATCACCGGACATGGTGATGTGCCGATGGCGGTGGAAGCCATGCGCATTGGGGCGTTCGATTTTCTGGAAAAGCCGTTCAACCCGGACCGGATGACCGAGCTTGCCAAACGCGCCACCGTTGCGCGGCGTCTGACGTTGGACAACCGCGCGCTGCGGCGCGAGCTGTCGGATGGCGGGGCCTTGATCAAGAAGTTGATTGGCGCGTCACCGGTGATGGAGCGTCTTAAGGAAGACATTCTGGACCTCGGGCAGGCGGATGGCCACGTGCTGATCGAAGGCGAGACAGGCACGGGCAAGACCCTTGTGGCGCATGCGCTGCACGCAGTGGGCGCGCGGGCCAGCAAGAAATTCGTGCTGATTTCCTGCGCGGCCTATGAAGATGACGCCTTGGCCAAACGGTTGTTTGGCCCCGCCGGACAGGATGACCCGATCCCCGCGATCGAAGAAGCGCGCGGTGGCACGCTGGTGCTTGAGGATATCGAGGCGCTGAGCCAAACCAATCAGGCGCGTTTGTTGACCGCGATCAACGAGCAGGGCACACCCGCCGAAACCCGCATCGTCGCCATTTGTAACCTGCAAGACGAAGGCAAGACCTGCGAAAGCGTGCTGCGGTCGGATTTGTTTTACCGGTTGGCGGCCCTGCGCATCACGGTGCCGCCTTTGCGGACGCGTGGCGAAGACATCCTGACGTTGTTCACGCGACTGGGGGAGCAGTTTGCCGAGGAATACGGCTGTGACGCCCCCCATGTCAGCGCGCAAGAGGCCGCACAATTGTTGCAAGCCCCGTGGCCGGGCAATGTGCGCCAGCTATATAATGTGGCTGAACGTGCGGTGCTGCAAAACCGCCGCGGCACGGGGTCCATCGCATCGCTGTTGATGACAGAAGAAGATGAAAACCAGCCGGCGATGACGACCGAGGGCAAGCCGCTCAAGGAATTCGTCGAGGCGTTCGAGCGGATGTTGATCGACAACACCATGCGTCGCCACAAGGGAACCATCGTCAACGTCATGGAGGAGCTGTGCCTGCCGCGCCGCACCCTGAACGAAAAGATGGCGAAGTACGGCCTGCACCGGTCTGATTACCTTGGATAAATGCGGATTGTGAGCCTGAATGCATGGGGCGGGCAAGTCTGGCCCGCGCTTGGCGGTTGGGCGGGATCAGTTGGCGCGGACGTCTTGTGTTTGCAAGAAATGATCCATGCGGCAGAACCCAGCCCGCCGTGGTTGGCTTACCGCGACGCGTTTCGCAGCCTCAATCAACGGGCGGATTTATTTGGTGATATTTCCCAACGGTTGCCGGATCACGTCGGGGTGTTTCATCCTGCGGTGGAAGGTCCGTTGAGCGACACTGCCGCAAAAACCTACCGCTCGCAGCACGGATTGGGCCAATGGGTCGCGCGCGCGCTGGTGGTAAAGGACCGCGCCGACGGATTCGTGCATGGGGCCTTTCGCAGCGACGGGTGGGGGGACGAGCCTGTTCCTCGCGGCTTTCAGGCTGTGCGCCTTGGGCAGGCGGGGCGTGCGCGCGACGTGAT
>CBFHGD010000142.1:0-4262 GCA_965655275.1 Octadecabacter sp.
CCATATTGCTCGAAAAACGCCTCGTAGACATCGCCCGCGAGCTTTTCCTCTTCGAGGATGTAGAACATTTCTGCGGTCGTTTGCTCGCTGAAGCCGGAACTTGTGCTGCTGCTACTGTCTTCAACTGCGTCGGCGGTGTCATCGGCGTCTTGGTTGCGCTTGTCCTCGCTACGCTTCGCGCGGTCCTGGGTCATGCGGTGGTGGGGGCCTTTGTTGCCCTCGTGATTGCCGCCAAACCGTCCCGTTCCGTGATTGCCTGATCTCATTTTCTTTCCTCATATTCTCAAGTTGCGTTCTATTAGATTAGAACATGAAAATATGAAGATTCTTTGATGTTATTGTGCAAGGCCAATGGTTTTATTGGGCAGTGACCTGCCGTTGGGCCGGCAGGATCATGCGCATGACGTAGAGTCAGAGTCCGAGTTTTTGCATCACCAGCTTGTTGACAGCCGCAGGGTTGGCTTTGCCGCCTGTCGCCTTCATCACCTGACCCACAAACCAGCCTGCCAGTTTCGGGTTGGCTTGGGCCTTTTCGACCTGGGCGGGGTTGGCGGCGATGATCTCGTCCACCGCGGATTCGATCGCTCCGGTATCCGTAACCTGCTCCATGCCTTCGGTCTTTACGATTTCGGTCGGGTCACGGTCCTGTGTGTAGGCAATTTCGAACACGTCCTTGGCGATCTTGCCGCTGATCGTCTCGGCTTTGATCAGGGCAACGATTTGCCCCACCCGCGCCGCCGAAATCGGGCTGTCTGCAATGTCGCGATCATCCTTTTTCAAACGGCCGAACAGCTCGTTGATAACCCAGTTCGCCGCCAGCTTCCCGTCGGTTCCTTCGGCCACAGCCTCAAAGAACGCGGCGTTTACGACGTCTGCCGTCAGCACCGATGCGTCATAATCCGACAGGCCGAAACCGGAAATAAACCGGGCCTTTTTGTCGTCGGGAAGCTCGGGCAGGGAGGCCGCGATGCCATCGACCCATGCCTGATCAATCTCCAGCGGGAGCAAGTCCGGGTCCGGGAAATAACGGTAATCATGCGCTTCTTCCTTGGATCGCATGGACCGGGTTTCGTTCTTGTCAGCATCATACAGGCGCGTTTCCTGAACAATCGCGCCCCCGTCTTCGATGATTGCAATCTGGCGGCGCGCTTCATAGTCGATCGCCATCTGGATAAACCGCATCGAGTTCATGTTCTTGATCTCGCAGCGCGTGCCCAGGACGCCGAAATCACCCGTTGCCTGGAATTTCTCGTAGTCACCGGGGCGGCAAACCGACACGTTCACGTCCGCGCGCAGGTTGCCATTTTGCATGTTGCCATCACAGGTGCCGAGGTAGCGCATGATCTGGCGCAGTTTGACCACATAGGCGGCGGCTTCTTCGGGGCCGCGAATGTCGGGAAAGCTGACGATCTCCATCAGCGCCACACCCGTGCGGTTCAGATCCACAAACGACATCGTCGGGTCCATATCGTGAATAGATTTGCCCGCGTCCTGCTCCAAATGGATACGCTCGATGCGCACATTGCGTGCCGTGCCGTCACCCATCTCGACCAGCACTTCGCCGGTGCCGACAATCGGATGATACAGCTGCGAAATCTGATAGCCCTGTGGCAGATCAGGATAGAAATAGTTTTTGCGGTCAAACGCGCTGACGAGGTTGATCTGCGCCTTCAATCCCAGCCCGGTCTTGACGGCAAGCGCGACGCAGCCTTCGTTGATCACCGGCAACATGCCCGGCATGCCGGCATCCACGAACGCCACATTGCTGTTCGGCTCGGCGCCAAATTTCGTCGACGCACCCGAGAACAATTTGGCCTTTGTGGCGACCTGCGCGTGGACCTCAAGGCCGATCACCAGTTCCCAATCGCCGGTCGCGCCGGCAATCGTTTTCACTTTGGGTGTGTCATAGGTGAGGTCAAGCATGGGTCGCTCCGCAACAGGTTTCGCCTGCTGAATAGCCCCCGCGCGGGCGGGCTTCAAGCGGTGGCGTAGCGCATCGCACCCAATGCGGCGCAATATCTTGTGCGGCTTGGCGAAAACCGGCCCGCACTGCGCCGGAAATGCGCTGTTTTCTTGCAATGGGTGCAAACCCGCGCCATGTTCGCGGCGATGTTTGCACTTCGAGCTCTCCTGGGGGGGATTCTCGCCATCACACTGGGCACCGCTGCATTGGCCGAATGGCCCGTGGGTGGCCCACAGACGGACACACGTCCCCTTAGCCGCGAAGCCGCGGCCACGATGCGCGAAAACGCAGCGATAGAGGCCCTGCGCGCTATCAGACCACCTGTCCGCCCCGTTCACATGCTGCGCTATCCGGTGGTGATTTCATCAAACCCGACGCTGCGCCCCGTCGCGCGGGTCAACTACATCCCCGACGCGCGCTGGGATTTTCGCGGTGATTCCGCCAGCTGGACCCGTGCCTCGCTTGCGGCCTTGCGCAGTCATGGCTCTCAGCTCGAAGAAACCGTGCCGCGTGATATCGCCAACTGGTGCCCGGGGTATACAAACAACCCGCCCCACATGCGCCGTGCCTTCTGGGTCGGCATGATGTCCGCATTGTCCAAACACGAAAGCACCTATCGCCCCGAGGCGGTTGGTGGCGGGAACCTCTGGTTTGGTCTGCTGCAAATCTACCCGGATACGGCGCGTCGGTATGGCTGTCGTGCCACCACGGGCGAAGAACTGAAGGATCCGGAGGACAACCTGTCCTGCGCCATCCGCATCATGAATGTGACGGTGCCGCGCGACAACGCTATCGCCGTGCGCGACAGCCGCTGGCGCGGTGTTGCGGCAGATTGGGGGCCGATGACCCGCCCTGCTAAGATTGCGGAAATGGCAGCTTGGACACGCCAGCAAGATTACTGCCAGGCGACCCTGAGCGTGGCCAGCAGCATGCGCCCGCAGGCCCGCCCGACGATGCAGGCCACCTTGTCGACAATGAACGAAGGCTGATCTAGCCGATCAGCGAAAACGGGTGCCGCTGCACGGCAATTCCGGCGTCTTTCAGGGCGGTTTCAAACGCGTCTATCGGGGGTGATACATCTGGTGGCAGCCTTGTTTGCGACCCGCCCACATGTACCAGCGTGATCTTCATCGATCCGTCAAACCGCCGGTTCAGGCGCACATGGTCGATGTCCGCTCTGTCCCCGTTCTTGAGGCTGGAGGACCAGACAATGCGTCCGGGCCAGACCTCCAGTTCAACTGTGGTGTTGCGCACCACGTCCCACAGCACGGGCAGGCTGAACAAGGCCAGCCCCGCGACGATCCAGAGGGTTGCGTCCAAAGCGACCCAAAGGCAAAGCGTAATACCCCACAGTAACAACAGCTTGACGATGGTCGAGGTTTGCCGCGCCTGACTTTCGAACCGGTAAATCATGTCGCGGCATCCGCGTCGCCCAGTATCCGGCTAACCATTTCGCCCGTGTCGCGCGACAGGTCTGGCGTTTGCGCCAAAGCTTCCAGAACGGTGCGCATTTTGCTCTGTCGCTCGCCATCATAGCGCCGCCATGTCTCGAATGCAGTGGTCATGCGCGCCGTTGTCTGCGGGTTCACGCTGTCCAATCTGGCGAGCCAATCCCCCAAGAGGCGGTAGGAGGCGCCCGATGCGTCATGAAATCCGGCCGAATGGCCCGCCAATGCGCCAAACACCGCACGAAAGCGGTTGGGGTTGTTCATATCAAAATCAGGCTCTTGCGTCAGGCGTTCGGCGGTCGCAGCCGCGTCGTCCGGCTGTGCCATCGACACGGTCAATCCAAACCATTTGTCCATCACAAGGCGGTCATCACGCCATTGATCGCGGAATGCCTTGCTCTGCGCCTCGCCCTTGCCGATGCGCATCAGGGTGGCCAGCGCGGCCAGTTGCATTGTCATATTGTCGGCCTGTGCAAACTGTTTGTTCGCCGCCGCCGCGCCGCCGTCCAGCCGCGACAAAAGCCCCAAAGCCGCGTTGCCAAGGCTGCGTTTGCCCGCCGATTTTGCGTCGGGTGAGTAGGGGCCCGCAATGATGCAATCTGCATGGACACGCGGCAGGATATCTTGCACGTGCTGGGCGATTGCCAAGCGCAACGCCTCGCTCGCATGGTGGATCGCCAAGGGGTCGGGCGTCGCCCCAGCGGCATGCAACGCCTGCGCCATGTCATCTTCTGACGGAAGGGACAGCGCCAGGGCACGAAAGGCAGGGTCAAGCCTATCATCGCGCAAAATTGCAGCGAGTCCGTCAAGGTAGGCGGCATCAGGTGCTGCGTCGTCTTTGATCATTGCCA
>CBFHGD010000143.1:0-4259 GCA_965655275.1 Octadecabacter sp.
TGTCGAAGCACTATATGCCCGCGCCTCCGCCGCCGATCCGCGCATTTCACTGGCGACGGTGTACCGCACGGTCAAACTGTTCGAAGAAGCCGGCATTCTGGACAAACACGACTTTGGCGACGGGCGCGCGCGCTATGAAACGGCGGACCGCGACCACCATGACCATCTGATTGATTTGCAATCGGGCGAGGTGATCGAATTCATCGATGCTGAAATAGAAGCCTTGCAAGAACGCATTGCAGACAAGCTGGGATACGAACTCAAGGGTCACCGCCTTGAGCTTTACGGTGTCCCGAAAAAGAAAGTGCCCTAATGGAAAACCTGCGCGGCGCGGCCTTTATGACGTTATCGATGTTGGCCTTCGCAATCGAGGATGTCTTGATCAAGACCTTGGGCGCACGCATCCCCGCCGGACAGATCATCAGCGTTATCGGCGCCGGGGGTGCGTTGGCCTTTGCGCTCTGGTTCGTCGCCAAGGGCAAGCCGGTCTTTGTGGCCGCACATCTGCACCCGCAGGTCTGGCTGCGCGGCTTTTTCGAAGTTGCGGGCACAATGATGTTCATCACCGCATTGATGTTGCTTGATGTGACGATGCTATCCGCGATCATTCAGGCGACCCCGCTGGTTGTGGCCATCGGCGGTGCGGTGTTCTTGGGCCAGAAGGTCGGCTGGCGGCGCTGGGTGGCGATTTTGATCGGCTTTATCGGCGTTTTACTGATCATACGGCCAACGATGGCGGGCGTGTCTCTGGCGACGCTGATCGGGGTTGGCGGCATGTTGGGGCTTGCAGGGCGGGACCTGTCGACGCGCGCCCTCACTGTCGACATATCGGGCGCACATCTGTCCCTGCACGCCTTCTTGTTGCTTATCCCGTCAGGTCTGGTTTTGGTCTGGCTGAACGATCAATCACTGACGTTGATGTCGGGTGCGGATATGGCGACGTTGGTGGGCTGCGTGATTGTCGCGTTATTGGCCTACCTCAGCATCGTGGCCGCCACCCGTGCGGGCGACGCGGCTTTCATCTCCCTGTTCCGCTACACGCGCATGTTGTTCGCGTTGATCCTGGGCGTGTTCGTGCTGGGCGAACGCCCCGATACCCCCACCCTGATCGGGGCCACCATCGTGATCGGCGCAGGCCTGTTCACCCTCTTGCGCGAAGCCCAAGTCAAACGCGGCGCGCGACGCACTTCCCAAGCGTCACCCGACCCGCTATAGGTGCATAAATTCGCCCCTGTTTGCGCTAACACAAGCCAAAGGAATACCCGATGAGCACAATTATCGACATCCACGCCCGCGAAATCCTCGACAGCCGCGGCAACCCCACAGTTGAAGTCGACGTGACCCTTGAGGATGGCACACTGGGCCGTGCAGCGGTCCCATCCGGTGCGTCGACCGGTGTGCACGAGGCGGTCGAAAAACGCGATGGCGACAAAGCGCGCTACATGGGCAAAGGTGTGCTGGAGGCGGTAAATGCCGTGAACGGTGAAATCGCCGAAACAATCCTCGGTTTTGACGCCACCGAGCAGGTCGCCATAGACGGCGCCATGATCGAGCTGGACGGCACCGACAACAAAGGTCGCCTTGGCGCAAATGCCATCCTTGGCGTGTCCCTCGCCGTGGCAAAAGCCGCTGCCGATTTCACCGCGCAGCCGCTCTATCGCTATATCGGCGGGACGTCTGCGCGCGTTCTGCCCGTGCCGATGATGAACATCATCAATGGTGGCGAACATGCCGACAACCCGATCGATATTCAGGAATTCATGATCATGCCTGTCGCGGCGGACAATATCCGCGAGGCGGTGCGCATGGGCTCAGAGGTGTTCCACACCCTCAAGAACGAGCTGTCTGCTGCCGGCCTGTCCACCGGAATCGGTGACGAAGGCGGCTTCGCACCCAACATTAGCTCCACCCGCGACGCTCTTGATTTCATTCTGAAATCGATCGAGAAAGCGGGTTACAAACCGGGCGAGGATATCTACCTCGCACTCGATTGCGCCGCGACAGAGTATTACAAGAACGGCAAGTATGAATTCTCTGGCGAGGGCAAATCCTTGTCGTCCGAGGAGAACGTAGACTACCTCGCCGCACTCGTCGGCGACTACCCGATCATCTCCATCGAAGACGGCATGTCCGAGGACGATTGGGACGGCTGGAAAGCCCTGACCGACCGTTTGGGCAACACCGTGCAACTTGTCGGTGATGATTTGTTTGTCACCAACCCCGCCCGCCTGCAAATGGGAATCGAGCGCGGCTCGGCCAACTCGATGCTCGTCAAGGTCAACCAGATCGGCACGCTGACCGAAACGCTCACGGCGGTGGATATGGCCCATCGCGCGGGGTTCACCAACGTCATGTCACACCGCTCCGGCGAAACCGAGGACGCCACAATTGCCGACCTCGCCGTGGCCACAAATTGCGGCCAGATCAAAACCGGCTCTCTCGCGCGCTCCGACAGGTTGGCGAAGTATAACCAGTTGATCCGCATCGAAGAAATGCTTGAAGAAACGGCAATCTATGCAGGAAAATCCATCCTGCGCTAAACCGTCAAAACCCGATGAAAGGTCTCCGTTCACGGGGGCCTTTCGCCCCTCTCACTGGAACCTGTCCGGTCGATACGACGCCAGCAGTTCGATATCGCTGTTGCTCGCTTCCCCGTCCACCTCTCGTGCAACGGCCTCCCCCACAAATGCAGCCAACGTCACGCCCGAGTGCATCACCGCGATGTGCAACCCGGCGGGCCCCGCCTGTCCGATCACCGGCAAACCATCCGCGGGGACAGGACGATAGGCCAGCATCACCTGATCCCACCCCAGCGTTTCGTTGGCGATCATCGGGTCCAACCACCCGAGCAGCCGCGCGGCAATGACTTCGGCCTGCTCCGTGACCTCGGTGGCAGTATCCCCTTGATGGTTGGCGACAGCCGAGGCCATCAATCGCCCGTCGGGCAATTGGCGCACCTCGCCATGCGGGGTCACCAATATCTGCGATATGCGCGCTTTGACGGGTTTGGTCTTCACCATCACGCCGGGGCGCACCAGCATCGGCAAGTCTACTCCGACTGAGTTCAAAATCTCCGGCGCACCGTTTCCGGCCGCGATTACAACACGATCCGCCCCTATGCGCCCGATCTGCGTCTCCACTCCGCACACCGCCCCGCGCTCAACCGCAATGCCCGTCACACGAACACCCGACACGACCCGCGCGCCCGACGCGCGGATCAACGCCACCGCCAGCGCGCCCGCCTCCGCCGCGCCCTCGGACGGAAACTGCAACAAGTCCTGCGGCAATCCGGTCAGGTCAGGCTCCATCCTTTGCGCCTGCGCGTGGCTCAAATGTTCAACGCGATACTCCAACGCCTGCAATTTCGCTTTCATGTCATGCAGCGCCGCGCCCTGTTCTTCCCACCACAGCGCCCCACACATGCAAATCGGCAGATCCGGCCGGGCCACCATCATGCGCCTGTAGGCGGCCATGCTTGCCACCCGCAACCTGTGGTGCGCCTCATCGTGATAAAAACTCGCGTTGATCCACCCGAATGACGCAGACGTGGCCGCAGGCAAACCGCCATCAACCACGATCACCTCCGCCCCGCGATGCGCCAACTGCCACGCGATCGACACCCCGATCATACCTGCACCGACAATCACAACCTTCATGCGACGCCCCCTTGGCCTTTGCGCCCGCCCAGCCTAGCTTGCCAGCATGACAGCACAAGACATCATCGACACGCTCAACCTCGCACCGCACCCAGAAGGCGGCTACTACCGTCAGACATGGGTGGACACATCCAGCGACGGACGCCCCTCAGGAACCTGCATCTACTTCCTTCTTAAAGGCGGCGAAGCCAGCCATTGGCACAAAGTCGATGCCGTCGAAATCTGGCATTACCACGCCGGCGCGCCACTCATCCTGAGCCTCTCGGACACAGACGAAGGCCCAAAAACCGAACTCACCCTCGGACCCGGCCTCGCCGCCGGCGAACGCCCGCAAGGCATCGTGCCCAAAGACGCCTGGCAAGCGGCCCGCACAACAGGCGACTGGACGCTGGTCAGCTGCACCGTCAGCCCGGGCTTTTCATTCGACGGCTTCACACTGGCCGCACCGGATTTCGACATTCCCGCCTAGCCCCCTTGTCTTTGCTTGGAAAATATCCCGGGAGGTCTGGAGGGCTGGTGTCAGATGCCATAATTTCGTCGGAATAAGTTTGCCGACCTGATTAAATATCGTTTACTTTCAGCATCTTACAGAAATGCAATTTT
>CBFHGD010000144.1:0-4161 GCA_965655275.1 Octadecabacter sp.
TCCATCGAGGCCGCTGGCGCGGGGCTGAGTGGGTCTACCCCCGTGACGGTGGACGTTGAACTGGTGCGCTTCCATTCGTTGACCGAACGCACACGCTATTCTGTGGGCGGTGTCCATTCCATCAAGTTCGACCTGACGATCCGCGATGCGGCGACGGGTGACGTGATCGAGCCGACACGCCGCATCAACGGGGATCTAGCCGCACTTGGCGGGTATGCAGCACTTGCAGCCGACAACGACGGACAGACGCAAAAGGTGCGGATCACCACGCATCTGACCAGCCTGTTCTTCCAGCAATTGACAGGTTTGACAGGGCAAAGCACGGCTGACGACGTGAACAGCTGATCCGCTTTCCAAGTCTGATTTAACACGGTAAGGGAGCTGTATGACACAGCTCCCTTATCCTATTGTTCGCCTGCTTCCCAAAGCAAAACCGCAAGCCATCCGCCACGGGTTTCCGTGGGTTTTTGCCAATGAATTGGTGATGGATCGACGCACAAAGGGGCTGTCTGCGGGCAGTCTTGTGCAGCTCGAGGATGCAGAGCGCCGCCCGCTGGGGCTTGGCACGATCAATCCGGTTTCAAAGATTGCCGTGCGTATACTGGATTTTGACACTGAAGCGGTGGTGGATCAGGCGTGGTTTGCCGCGAGGCTGACCCATGCATTGCAGCACCGCGAGGTCGTATATGATGCGCCCTATTATCGACTGGTCCATGCGGAAGCGGACGGGCTACCCGGAATCATCATCGACCGGTTTGGCGATGTCGCCGTGATCCAGCCCAACGCGGCCTATGCGGAGGTGATGCTCGAACCACTGGTTGCCGCGCTGATCGAGGTGACGGGCGTTTCGACGGTTATCAAGAACGGCTCCGGGCGCGCGCGCAGCCTTGAAGGGTTGGACGAAGACATGACGGTTGTGCATGGCGATGCCCCAAGCGGACCTGTTCGGGTGCAGATGAATGGCGCGACCTATATGGCGGATGTGATCGGGGGCCAGAAGACCGGGCTTTTCCTTGACCAGCGGCCCAACCATGCGTTTGCGGCGCACTTGGCCGCGCATGTCGCCGGGGGCGGGCGGATGCTGGATGTTTTCAGCCATGTTGGCGGGTTTTCGTTGGCCGCGCTTGCGGGTGGGGCGGCGTCTGCGCTGGCCGTTGACGGGTCCGCGCAGGCCTTGGCGCTGGCACAGGCGGGGGCCGAGGCCACCGGTGTGGCTGAGCGGTTTGAAACACGTCAGGGCGATGCGTTTGATGTGCTGGAGGCCTTGGGCGCAGAAGGCGCGCAGTTTGATGTGGTCGTGTGTGACCCGCCTGCGTTCGCGCCGTCCAAACCGACTTTGGAAAAGGGCCTGCGGGCGTATGAACGGGTCGCGCGGCTGGCGGCTCCGCTGGTCAAGAAGGGTGGATATCTGGTGCTGTGTTCATGTTCGCATGCCGCTGATTTGAAACGTTTTCGCGATGCATCGGCGCGCGGGATCGGCCGTGGCGGACGGCGCAGCCAGTTGATCTACACCGGTTCTGCCGGGCCGGACCATCCGTTGCTGCCGCAACTGGCCGAAAGCGGATACCTGAAGGCGCTTGTCTTTCGGGTATGAGGGTTCTGATTGACGCCTGTGTTCTATACCCGACCGTGATGCGGGAGGTTATTTTGGGCGCTGCGGCGGCAGGGCTGTTCGAGCCGCGCTGGAGTCCGCGCATTCTGGAAGAATGGGCGCGCGCGGCGCGCAAGATCGGGCCTGAGGGCGAAACAATCGCGCGCGGTGAAATCGCAGGCATTCAGGCGCGGTTTCCGAGGGCACAGGTGCACATTCCGCAGGGTGTCGAGGCGCGGTTGTGGCTGCCGGACCCAAGTGACGTCCATGTGTTGGCCGCTGCCATAGGCTGTAGTGCGGATGCGATTATGACGCTGAACGCCAAAGATTTTCCACGCGGTGAGTTGGCCGATCACGGGATCGAACGGGTGGACCCTGACGGATTTATGATCGGGTTGGCGGTGACGCACCCCGATGTTGTGCAGTCTGTCGGCGACGCGGTGCTGGCCGAGGCGCGGCGGCTGTCGGGCGAGGCGTGGGAGATGCGCAAACTCATGCGCAAGGCGCGTCTGCCACGGCTGGGAAAGCTGCTGGGTTAGCGGATCGGTATTTTCGAGCCAGAGAAGGGGGCGCGGTTCTGGCAGGGCGCCGTTACGCGCCCCATTTTGCCTCGTTGGCTTCGATCGCGGCGATGCGTTCAGGGGTTTTGGGGTGGCTGAGCAGCCATGCAGGTGATTTTGCCCCGTTTGCCCCGGTGAGGTGTTCGAGTTTGGTGAACAGGTCTTTTTGCGGCCGGGTGCCAATGCCGACCTTGAGCAGCAGGGCAGACGCGTAGGCGTCGGCCTCGTATTCATCGCTGCGCGACAGGCGTGCCATGAGCATGGACATGGCGGCATTGGCGATCATCGGGCCAATGCCGGGGATGAAGCGTGACAACACCATGGCCAGCGCCGTGCGCAGGGCATTTTGGCCGGAAAAGTCGATCATGCGGCGGCGCGAATGGCCCAAGGCAACGTGGCCAAGCTCGTGCGCGATGACGGAGGCCATTTCTTCGGCGGTGACCTGACCGTCCTTGTATTTGTTGTAAAATCCGCGGGTGATGAAGATCCTCCCGTCCGGTGCGGCGAGCCCGTTGACGGGGTCGATTTCGTAGATGTGGACCTTGATGCGGGGGATGTCGACGACGTCGGCCATCTGTGCGGTGAGGGTGCGTAATTTCGGGTCCGCCAGTTCGGTTGATTTTTCATCCAGTTCGCGCCCCAGACGCCACGCCGAGAAGCGATACATCACGAAGCCATAGGCGAGGGCGATAAGGATAGGGGTGAACTTAAGCATGGGATAGATATGGGGCCAGTTTAGGGCTTGGGCAAGGGATCATGCGGTCGGTTTCTTTGCGGCGCGCACCAGCCACCAACCCAGGGCGATGACCACGGCCAGTGCGGTGATGAACCCGCTGGCGTTGCCCAACAGACCGGCCAGTGACGTGATGTTGTCGGCAAAGGTGAACCCGAGGCCGACGTAAAGGCTGACCCAGACGATTTCACCGGCGATGCCCCAAGCCGCAAAGCGCAGCCATTCAAATCTTGTGACCCCGCAAAAGTAGTTCATGTAGGGACCGAGCGGCGCAACGAGCCAACAGGAGAAGAACACCGATGAACCGCCGCGTTTTTCCATGAAAGCGGCGCTGCGGGCGAACAGGGCGGCGCGTTTTGGGTGTTTGCCCAGCCAGTCATTTAGTCGTGTGCCAAGGGTGCGGGCGACCAAATAGCCGGTATTGTCGCCCAGCACGGCCCCGCTGAATGCGGCGAGGCCCACCGCGTAAAGCGACAGATCGCCCGTGGCTGCAAAGCCGCCAGAGGCCAGCATCAGGAGGGATGACGGCACGGGCAGGGCAAGGCAGCTCAGAAACGTCACAGCGAAGACGATTGGCACGCCATAGTCCGCGACGAGGGCAAAAAGGGTCTCAGTCATCGCGGCTCGCATGTGTGGCGGCGGCTGCGTCGATGCGCGCCTGAAGGTCCGCGATCGTGATACCGTTTTGCGCAGCGATGGTCGCCAGCGAAATGCGGCGCGGGGGCGCGTCCAGGTCGATGAACAGCGCAGGACGAAGCGCGTCGCGGGGCAGATCGTACGATTGCGCGACATAGCGCGGTGTCATCCAACCGGCGAGAGGTTGGTTCTGGTGGGCGGGATCCATCCAGTAGAGCGTTGACGATACGGTTTTGACACCAAAGTAGCCCAAGGCGGCAAGGGCGAGCCCGAAGGCCAGCAGAGCAGCGCGACGGGTGTGCCACAAGTGTTTGATCATGTGAGCACTTTCATGCCGCGTTCAATCCCTGCCAGGGTCATCGGCACCATGCGATCCGCGCCAAAGATGGTTTGGATCATCTGCACGGTTCATCCAACGGGTTGAGCCAGAGGTGGTTTGGCCATTGATCACGCGCGCGTTCCAGCCATGTCTGGCCGGATTCTTCGTTCCAGTGTTCGTTGGCACCGCCGGGGTATGCGACCTCGTAGGGCGACATCGACGCGTCGCCGACGAAAATGCATTTGTAGTCCGCACCATAGGTGCGCAGCACGTCCCATGTGGGAGTTTGCGCGTCCCAGCGGCGAGCGTTGTCGCGCCACAC
>CBFHGD010000145.1:0-4087 GCA_965655275.1 Octadecabacter sp.
CCCTTGCGGTTGCGCATTTCGTGCTTTGGGTGCTGGTCATCGCTGCCTTGGGCGGCTGGACGGGGTTGGAGACATGGGAAAAACTGGCCGTGTTCACCGGCGCAGGGCTGTTCATGGGTCAGGTCAGCAATTCCAACGCCCATGAATTGATCCACCGTTCGGGACGCGGGCTGCGGCGCTCGGGGCGTTGGATGTATATTTCGGTGCTGTTCGGGCATCACATGTCGTCACATACTCTGGTGCATCACATTCACGTCGGCACCAAATCCGACCCGAGCACCGCGCGTTATGGCGAAGGATTTTATCGTTTTATCGCAAGGGCTTGGGTTGGCAGTTTTCGCGAAGGGTTGCGCGCCGAAAACGCGCGTTTCCCCCGCCTGAATCGCCCGTGGTGGCGCCATCCCTACGTGGCCTATATCACGGGCGCGGGATTGATGCTGATCGCGGCGGCCCTGATCGGGCAATGGAAAGGCGTGTTGGGGGCGCTGTGTCTTGCCGGGTTCGCGCAATCACAACTGATGATGTCGGATTATGTGCAGCACTATGGGCTGTTTCGTCGCACAATGGCGAACGGAAAACCCGAACCCGTGGCAGCGCGCCATTCATGGAACGCCCCGCACCTGATGTCGTCTGCGTTGATGCTGAACGCGCCGCGCCATTCGGATCACCACGCCCACCCGACACGCCCCTATCCGTCGTTGCGCCTTGAAGATGACATGCCGATGTTGCCGCGCTCCCTGCCTGTGATGGCCTGCGTCGCGCTTTATCCGCGGTTGTGGCGCAAAGTGATGAACCCGCGCGCGGACGTGTGGCGACAGCCCGCCGAGTAACAGGGTTTGATCTGGCAGCGACACCGGTTGTCTGGCAGGTTACGGGCATGAAACACGCGCTATTTGCCTGCCTCCTCGCCTCACCTCTGGCCGCTGAAACGCCCATGACGGGCGCCGAATTCGAAGCCCTGGTCGAAGGCCGCACCCTAACATTTTCCGGTGAGATTGCCCCCTACGGGATCGAATACTATGCCCCCAACCGCCGCGTCGTCTGGCAGTTCATCGGTGAGCCGTGCATCAACGGCAGATGGTTCGAAACCACCACAAAGTCGGGCCAGAACATCTGTTTCGTCTATGAGGACGAGCCCGAACCCCAGTGCTGGCAGTTCTTTCTTGAGGGCAATGCGATCCGCGCGGAGTTCATGAACACGCCAGGCACGACGATCCTTTATGAAGCGACGGAGTCTGAACCGCTTATTTGTGGCGGGGTCGGTGCGTAAAGACGCCCTGCCAGACCGTGGGCGGGCCGGGGGCGCTGCCCCCGTCCTGCGGACTCCCCCGGGATATTTTTGAAGCAAAGACGCTAGAACAGGCTGCCTTGATCGGAGGGCGGTGGTTTGGGCTTGGCCTTTGCAGGTTTGGGCGCGGGGGCGCCATCCGGTGACATGGTCCCGTCCGAAAATTCGATGTCCAGTGTGGTGGCGGCTCTGGCGGCTTTGGCTGTCGTCACGACGGCACCATCCCCGCGCACAACCGCGTAACCCCGTTTGAGGGTTTCACGGTAGCCAAGTGTTTCGCGCATCCGGTCAAGGGTATCAAGACGGGTGCGGCGACGCTCTACGCTGCTCATGGCGGATGTGGCGAGGCGCGCCAGAACCGCTGAAAGATCTTTGGCAGCGCGCTGCTGCGCCGTTCTCACCGCGTCAGGGCGCAACCGACCCGCGCGTTGGGCCAGATCACGGCGGGCCTGCGCCGTGATACGCTGCAACGCGGGCGCACGCCGCCCGTCGAGCCCGGCCAGCCGTTCGCGCCCTTGGTTGAGCCGTTGCGTAAGGATCGACGGACGCAGATGACCCGATGCGTCCCCCAGCCGCAATTTGCCATCCCGTACCCGCCCGATGAGCGCGACATCCAGTTTTTCGGCCCAGTAATCAAAGCGTTGTCGCGCATCCTCGATGAGCTGTTCGGGCTTGGGCAGCACGCGGGCAAGATCACTCAGGCGTTGTTTGCGCCGCGCCACACCATCAATAACAGCGCGCGATGCCCGCGCGCCCATCTGATCCACCCCGACTAGCAAATCCAGACGCACCGGCACGGCAATTTCTGCCGCCGCAGTTGGCGTCGGGGCGCGTTGATCGGACACAAAATCAATCAGCGTCGTGTCGGTTTCATGCCCGACAGCCGAAATCAGCGGAATTGTGGACGCCGCCACAGCCCGCGCCACGACCTCTTCGTTGAACCCCCAAAGGTCCTCGATCGATCCGCCGCCCCGTGCGACAATGATCAGATCGGGGCGCGGAATGGCCCCACCGGGGGTCAGCGCGTTCAAACCCTCGATCGCGCGCGCGACCTGCGGGGCGCATTCCTTCCCCTGCACCGCGACAGGCCAAACCAGAACCTTGCGCGGGAAGCGATCCCTGAGGCGATGTAAAATATCACGAATAACTGCGCCCGTTGGCGATGTGACCACCGCAATCACGTCCGGCAGGAAAGGCAACGCCTGTTTGCGATCAGCCTCAAACATCCCCTCCGCCGCCAGCGCTTTTTTGCGCTTGTCCAGCATCGCCATCAGCGCGCCCACGCCCGCGACGGCAACTTCGGTGGCGTTCAATTGATACTTCGACTGGCTGCCAAACGTCGTCATGCGCCCCTGCACGACGACCTCCATCCCTTCCTCGGGGATCACGGACAGCGCAGAAACCTGCCCCTTCCACGTGGTGCAGGCCAGCACGTTGCGATCATCCTTGAGGTCGAAATACAAATGCCCCGAGCGCGCGTGCACCACTCGGCCCACTTCGGCCTTTACCCGGACATGGCCAAACTCCCCCTCGATGGCGCGTTTCACCGCACCCGAGAGTTCACTGACCGTGAATTCTGGCGTGTTACCGGCCGTTTCGGGTTCGTCGATCAAGTCCATCGGCATGGGACGCGGGCCTCTTGTGCTGGTGTTGCGGGCACCTTAAACGTCGGCCAAACGAAAGGGAATTGGCGTATGAACATCCTGATCCTCGGTGGCGGTGGACGCGAGCATTCACTGGCTTGGGCCGTCAAGCAAAACCCGAAATGCGACCGCCTGATTGTTGCCCCCGGCAATGCGGGCATCGCCCAAATCGCGGAATGCGCGACACTGGATATCGAAGATGGTGATGCTGTCGCCTCGTTTAGTGCTGAAAACGCGATCGATTTCGTGATCATCGGGCCGGAAGCCCCGCTTGCCGCGGGCGTATCAGACATTCTACGCGCAAACGGGCTTGTGGTTTTTGGATGTTCTGCTGGCGCAGCGCAGCTGGAATCGTCGAAATCTTTCACAAAAGCAATCTGCGCCGCATGCAACGCACCGACCGCTGGGTATGGCCATTTCACGCAGGCTGACGCGGCCCATGCCTATGTCACCGCACAGGGCGCGCCGATCGTTATCAAGGCCGACGGGCTGGCTGCGGGCAAAGGCGTGGTCGTCGCGATGGACGAGGCCACCGCCCACTCTGCCATTGATGACATGCTGGGCGGACAATTTGGCACCGCCGGCGCCGAAGTCGTGATCGAGGAATTCATGGAAGGCGAAGAAGCCTCCTATTTCATCCTGTGTGACGGTGAAACCGTCCTGCCAATTGGCACCGCGCAAGACCACAAACGCGCCTATGACGGCGACGAAGGCCCCAACACGGGCGGCATGGGGGCCTATTCGCCCGCCCCTGTGCTTACCGATGTCATCGCGCAAAAGGCGCTGGATGAAATCGTGAAGCCGACCGTGGCGGAAATGGCCAAACGCGCGACGCCGTTTCAAGGTATCCTTTATGCAGGCCTGATGATCAAAGACGGCCAGCCGCGGCTGGTGGAATATAACGTCCGCTTTGGCGACCCTGAATGTCAGGTCTTGATGATGCGGCTGGGGGCGCAAGCGCTTGACCTGCTGCACGCCTGCGCTGAAGGCCGCCTGTCTGACGTCGCCCCGAACTGGGCGGATGACCACGCCATGACCATCGTTCTGGCGGCCAAAGGCTACCCGGGCGCCTACCAAAAAGGTAGCGTAATCAACGGGCTGGACGCGCTACCAGAAACCGCGTCGGAAATGACCTTCCATGCCGGGACCGCCACCA
>CBFHGD010000146.1:0-4061 GCA_965655275.1 Octadecabacter sp.
TTCGACGGTCAGGACATTGAAACCGGGCAGGGCGCGGTGGCTTATGCCAATGCGCTGGCTGCGAACGGCCTTGAGGACGAAGCAAAGGCGATGCTGGTTGACGTCTGGCTCAACGACGCGCTGACGACCGCCGGCCACCAAGCCATCGTAAATGCCTTTCCCGATGTTGTTGCGCCCCACCATGAAGCCCGCGCCGATATGTTGTTGTGGCGCTGGCGCACATCTGACGCGGCAAACCTGCTGCCGCTTCTTGATGAAGGGCAAGGCGCGCTGGTCCGTGCGCGCAGCGCCATCATAAACCGCGCCGGTGACATAGAAGCGCGCGAAGCCCTCGTGCCAGACCGCCTGAAAGACAATCCCGGCCTGTTTTATGATCGTTTCAACCGGCTTGCTGATCGGGGCGACTGGACCGATGCCACAGAAATCCTGCGCGAAAGATCCGCAAGTGCAGACATGTTGGGTCAGCCGTGGCGCTGGGGCTCCTGGCGGCGCATTCTGGCCCGCTGGAACATGCGTGAGGGCAATATAGACGTCGCCTACGGACTCGCCTCTCAGCATTTCATCGCGCCGGATGAGGATAACTACAGCGACCTTGAATGGCTTTCAGGGTATATCGCACTGACGTATCTGCGCGACTATGAGGCCGCTTTGGCGCATTTCCAACGGTTTGACGGGGCTGTGTCATCCCCTATTTCCAAAGGGCGGGCGGGCTATTGGCTGGGCCGTGCTTATGAGGGTCTGGGCGACGCTGAGGCCGCTGTCGCCGCGTTTCGGGCCGGCGCGCAGCATCAAACGTCGTTTTACGGATTGCTGTCGGCTGAACACCTTGGTCTGACGTTGGACCCCGACATTGTCGGCGGCGAGAATTTTGGGGAATGGCAGAACAGTGCCGTCTTGGAAAACGAGTTGGTGCTGGCTGGCCTGTCCCTGTTGGATGCCGGTGAACGCGGGCTTGCCGTGTTGTTTTTCGTCGACGCGGCGCAGACCTTGTCCCGACAGGAGATCGGCCAGCTTGGGGCGCTGTTCATGGAGATCGACGAGCCGTTCTACGCGGTGTTGATCGCCAAGGCCGCTGCGCGCGGTGACCTGTTGGTGCATGACGTGTATTTTCCCCTGCACCCCATGGCGCAAATGGATTTGCCTGTCGAACCTGCGCTGTCGCTCGCGATTGCGCGACAGGAAAGCGAGTTTCGAATTGATGCAGGCAGCAGCGTTGGCGCGCTGGGCATGATGCAGTTGATGCCTGCGACCGCAAAAGACGTCGCTGGCTGGCTGGATGTGCCATACAGCCGTGGGCGCCTCACCTCCGATTGGGAATATAACGTGACACTGGGTTCGGAATACCTTGCCTACCTGACACGCGAATTCGGCGATGCGCCGGTGATGATTGCGGCGGGCTATAACGCGGGGCCAAGCCGCCCAAAAGCATGGATGACGGAGCGGGGCGATCCGCGCCGCAGCTTTGCAAACCCTACGCCAGTCAATGTGATTGACTGGATCGAACACATTCCCTTTCGCGAAACCCGCAATTACGTGATGCGCGTAACCGAGGGTATCCCGGTGTATCGCGCACGCCTTTCGGGGCAAATCGGCCCTGTTGAATTCATGGATATCCTGATCGGGGCTGCGCCTGTCGTGCGCCCTGTTGCGCGACCCGTGTCGCTTATGACGCCAGTTCCCGCCGATGTTGTGGACCCTGTCGTTCCGCCGATCACGCCGCCGGTGCGTCGGGCAGGCGAACTCGCGCCAACCGCGCCAATTGGCCCGCAACCCATCCGGCCCGTATCGCGCGCGGGCGATTAATCGGCCTGACGCGTCCGCCACAGGGTGAACACACCCGCCGCCACGACCAAGCCTGCGCCAACCCCCACATTCGGGGCAAGTGTTTCGCGAAACACCGTCAGGCCAATGGCGCTTGCAAACACCAGTTGCAAATAGGCGAACGGCTGGACTGCGCTGGCTTCTGCGACCTCATAGGTTTTGATCAGCAACCAGTGACCCGACACGCCCGTGATGCATAGCGCACCCATCCACCACCAATCGCCGCGCGTCATCGGTTCCCACATCCAAAGGCCAAACGGGGTAAGTGCGACCGCCCCGACAACGCCTGTCCAAAAGAAGGATGTGGCGGTGCTGTCCTGGCGTGCGGCGTAGCGCGTCAATAACCCGTAAAGTGCGAACATGAACGCAGCCAAGAGAGGCACCGCCGCCGCGGGGCTGAACACGGTGATGCCCGGTTGAAGGATGACTAATACACCGATGAAACCCACGCCAATGGCGCTCCACCGTCGCCAGCCGACCTGTTCGCCCAGGATCGGGCCGGACAGCGCAGCTACAAGGAGCGGGTAAAATGTGAAAACCGCATGCGCCTCGACCAGCCCAAGAAGGACGAAGGCCAACACCATCACGCAAATTTCCGCAGCCAGCAGCAACCCGCGCGTGACTTGCAGCAGGGGCTGTCGAGTCACTGCCGCCTTGCGGATAGACCCGACCTGACGGCGGGCAATTGCAATAACGAAAGCGGCAAAGAACCAATACCGGATGGTCACGATCATCAGCACGTTATATTCGCCCGCCAAATGGCGGCTGATCCCGTCTTGCACCGCAAAAACAAAGGTTGTGGCGATCATCAAGGCAATGCCAAGGCGCGCGCTGTTCACGCCAATACCCCGCGTGTCATGTGTCGTTTGCGCCCGAACCCTGGCACGCGTTCAACCTCGAATCCGGCTGCTTCAAGCCCGCGCCGCACGAACCCTGCGGCCGTGTATGTGGCGATGGTCCCGCCTCGGGCCGTATGCCTGCCGACCTGTGAAAGTAGCTCTTCGCCCCAAAGCTCGGGGTTCTTGGCCGGGGAAAACCCATCCAGAAACCACGCATCTGCGCGTCCGTTCCAATCGGGCAATGTGTCCCGCGCGTCCCCGATGATGACGCGGAGTTCAAAGTTCTCGCTACTGATGTGGCTTGGAAAGGCGCTGTCCTCGTTCGTAAAGGCGTCCAGAGGTAAGCCATCAAACACGGCCAGCGCGCGCCGCATGTCGCCTATCGGCATCGGAAACGCCTCAAAACTGGTGAAATGCAATTTGCCCGGCGTGCCAGATGCCCGCCATGCCGCCAATGTCACCAGAAAATTCAACCCCGTTCCAAACCCCAATTCAGCGATGTGAAACCCGTCACTGAACCGCGCGGGCAAGGTATTGCCCGCCAGAAACACATGTCGCGTTTCGGCCAAGCCGTCGTCGAGCGAATAGTATGGATCATCGAAGTGTCGCGAAACAGGGACGCCGTTATCGCGCCATTCCACATCCGCCCGCTGGTCTGTCATGTCGTTGTGCCTTATGTCCGGTGTGCAACCATGAAAGCAGGCGGCACGGATGGCAACGGTTGATGTAACAGTGTTCGGAGCCGGGGCGTTTGGCCTGTCGGTGGCTTGGGCTTGTCTCAAGGCTGGCGCGACGGTCCGCGTGGTGGATCCGAACGGGGTAGGCACGGGGGCGTCGGGCGGTATTGTCGGTGCGTTGGCACCGCACGTCCCGGAAAACTGGAACCCGAAAAAAGCGTTTCAACTGGAAAGTCTTCTGATGGCGCAGGACTGGTGGGATGAGGTGGAAGCCGTTGGCGGCCAACCGTCCGGTTACGCCCGAACTGGACGCCTGCAACCTTTGACACGCGAGGCGTTGCCGTTGGCGCAGGCGCGCGCAGAGGGGGCCAAAACCTTCTGGCAAGGCCGCGCTGTCTGGCAGGTGATAGACGCACAAGGCGCATTCGTGCCCGCCTCGCCCAGCGGTCTATTGATCCATGATACCCTGACAGCAAGGCTCCATCCAAAACAGGCCTGTCTGTCCCTCGCGGCGGCGATTATGGCGCGTGGTGGCGAGGTTGTTGCGCACGCCAAGGCTGAGGGCCACGTCATTTGGGCGACGGGCTGGCAAGGCCTCGATGCCCTCACTGCGCAACATACACGCATGGCCGGCGCAGGGGTGAAGGGGCAGGCGGTGCTGCTGGATTTCGATGCGCGCCGCGCGCCGCAGCTGTTCGTCGACGGGCTACACATCATCCCGCAC
>CBFHGD010000147.1:0-4037 GCA_965655275.1 Octadecabacter sp.
GAGGAGGAAGGCAAGAGCAAGGCGCATAATTTCAATGTAGCGGCTTTGCGCGGGATGTGTAGGGTGGGGGGCAACCCACATTTGATCAGGAGAGCCCAGATGACCCAATCCCCCAATGACCTCGTTGCCAATGCTGGCATCCCGAAAGTGTCCGCAGATGAGGCCTTGGCTCTGCACGGGCAGGATGGCGTCGTGTTTCTGGACGTGCGCGAACCCGCGGAGACCATGGCGGGCGTCGTGAAAGGCGCCGTTGTGGTGCCACGTGGCGTGCTGGAATGGCAGACCGAAAAGCTGGACGGTGCGAAAACGGTTCTGGTCTATTGCGCCGCCGGCGGGCGCGCTGCACTGGCGGGCGCGACCCTGAAATCGATGGGATTTGAAGATGTGCGCAACGCGGGCGGATTCAAGGACCTGGTTGCGGCGGGGGCAAAGGTCGAGCGGGTTTAGGGGTTAGCTACCACTATTGACTAAAAGCGGGCGAAGCCCCGAACGGGCGCTGCCCATTCGGAGATTGGGCTGTGATGACTTTAAAGGCGAATCATGAGTTCATTTCGCTCTTACGTCGGTACTCCTGCAACTTGCGTAATTTCCCAAGTCCTACAAGACGTCAGTTCATCCTCTGACGTGTCCTTATCACACCAACTCACCTGTAATATCTCCTCTGACAATTGGCGAGAAAAAGGCAGCTCGACTGGAGTTTCCTCAAACGGAGTTGCCCAGACGTTTCCAAAGGCTTCATGGGTCGAACTTTCACCTTGATCGTCATACACAGTGAGACTCACTTGCACAAAAGTAACCAAGTAATTCGCATTCGTATTGATGATGCTGCCGGCAAAAATGAACCTGCCTCGAGTGGACTCTTGCGGCGCACCTAGTCCTTCAATCGACATGCGCCTATTTAGGTTCACGGCATGCTTAGAAGCACAGACATTTCGGATTTGGTCATTCGCAAGCGCAATGGAACTGCTGTTGCTGAGACAAGCGTTTAAGCCTCTTAGAGAGCCCTCGGCTAAATACTCTAATACGCTGCCGGATTTCATCGAAAGGCCCGAGACCCCACCGATGGCGAACATCATCAAGGAGAAGGCGATAGCAGTCAATTTAGTCAATTCGTAGTTTTCCTAATGAACTGTCTATTTTCGTTGAATAACGTAACAATCGTTTGAAGGCTTATCCACTCCGCTTCTTCCTCGGCTTCACTCCGCCCCGCTGCCCCGGCCTGCCAGCCGTGCTGCGCCCCGCCATTTTCTCGCTCTCTTTAACGGCCTTTTCCACCTGATATTGCCGCGCCAACGGGTCGTCTGACACGACCAGGTCGACCGTTTCCAGCCTTTTGACCTCGTCGCGCAGGCGGGCGGCTTCTTCGAACTCCAGGTTTTCGGCGGCTTTGCGCATGTCTGTGCGCAGGCCTTCCAGCACGGCTTGCAGGTTGGCCCCCGCCAGTGGCGCGTCGATGGTGGCGGTGACGCGGTTCATGTCGACGTCGCCTTTATAAAGACCCGCCAGAATATCCTCGACGTTCTTTTTAACGGTCTGCGGGGTGATACCGTGTTCTTCGTTATAGGCGATCTGTTTGGCGCGCCGGCGGTCCGTTTCGCCCATGGCGCGTTCCATGGACCCTGTGATGCGGTCGGCATACATGATGACGCGCCCGTCCGCGTTACGTGCGGCGCGCCCGATTGTCTGGATCAGGGAGGTCTCAGAGCGCAAGAAGCCCTCTTTGTCCGCATCAAGGATCGCCACCAGCCCGCATTCGGGGATGTCCAAACCTTCGCGCAGAAGGTTGATTCCGATCAGCACATCGAACGCCCCAAGACGCAGATCGCGCAAGATTTCGATACGTTCAATCGTGTCGATGTCGCTGTGCATATAGCGCACTTTGATGCCATTTTCGTGCAGATATTCGGTCAGATCCTCAGCCATCCGTTTGGTCAATGTCGTGACCAACGTTCGAAACCCTGCCGCGGTCACCTTGCGGATTTCGTCCATCACATCATCGACTTGCGTGTCCACCGGGCGGATTTCAATCATCGGGTCGAGCAGCCCCGTGGGGCGGATGATCTGTTCGGTGAACACGCCGCCCGTCTGTTCAAGCTCCCAGGACGCAGGAGTGGCGGACACAAAAACCGATTGCGGGCGCATGGCGTCCCATTCCTCGAATTTCAGCGGGCGGTTGTCCATGCAGGACGGCAGGCGGAAGCCATGTTCGGCCAGCGTCATTTTCCGGCGAAAGTCGCCCTTATACATCCCGCCGATTTGCGGCACGGAGACGTGGGATTCATCGGCGAACACTATGGCGTTGTCGGGAATGAATTCGAACAGGGTGGGGGGCGGCTCGCCCGGTGCGCGGCCCGTGAGGTAGCGGGAATAGTTCTCGATCCCGTTGCACACGCCTGTCGCTTCCAACATTTCGAGATCGAAATTGCAGCGTTGCTCAAGACGTTGCGCTTCGAGCAATTTGCCCTCCCCGACCAGTTGGTTGAGCCTGTGTCGCAGCTCCTTTTTGATGCCCACGATGGCTTGGTTCATCGTCGGTTTGGGCGTCACATAGTGGGAGTTGGCGTAAACACGGACCTTTTCGAAAGTGTCGGTTTTTTCGCCAGTGAGAGGGTCGAATTCCGTGATCGCCTCAAGCTCCTCGCCAAAAAACGACAGCTTCCATGCGCGGTCATCAAGGTGGGCGGGCCAGATTTCAAGGCTGTCGCCACGCACGCGGAAGGTGCCACGCTGGAACGCCTGATCGTTGCGTTTATAGGCCTGCGCGATGAGGTCGGCCATGATCTGACGCTGGTTGTATTCCTGCCCCGCCTCAAGGTCCTGCGTCATGGCACCATAGGTTTCCACCGACCCGATGCCGTAAATACATGACACAGAGGCGACGATGATCACATCATCCCGTTCCAGCAGCGCGCGCGTGGCCGAGTGGCGCATGCGGTCGATCTGTTCGTTGATCTGGGATTCCTTCTCGATGAAGGTGTCTGACCGCGCAACGTAGGCTTCGGGCTGGTAGTAGTCGTAGAAAGAGACGAAATATTCGACGGCAGCGTCGGGAAAAAACCCTTTGAATTCGCCGTATAATTGCGCGGCGAGGGTTTTGTTGGGTGCAAGGATGATGGCAGGGCGCTGGGTTTCCTCGATCATCTTGGCCATGGTGAAGGTCTTGCCGGTGCCGGTGGCGCCCAGCAGCACCTGGTCACGCTCGCCCTGCCGGATGCCCTCCGACAGCTCTTTGATAGCCGTGGGCTGGTCACCTGCGGGTTCGAATTCCGTATGCAGAACAAAGGCTTTGCCACCTTCCATCTTTTCCCGCGTGCGCACGTTTGGCGCGGGATTGGCGAGGAACTGTTCGGGTTCGGATTTGTCTGTCTGGGCGTAGGGCATTGGCACTCCTGTTAGTCCTCAATGTGACACTTGCACGGCCAGCTTCAAGGGGCACTGCTGACAGCAGTGTGTCAGCATGTATTGACGGGGCGACGCAGCCCTTGCGCGGGCGTGCGGAATCCCCGATACAACTGGCAAGTCAAAGGAGCCCATCATGCGCGCACGTATCTATCAGCCAGCCAGAACTGCAATGTCGTCCGGCACGGCCAAGACAAAGCACTGGGTGTTGCAGTTCGCGCCAACGTCGGCGCGTGAGGTTGATCCCCTGATGGGCTGGACATCGTCCAGCGATACGCAATCGCAGGTGCAGATGCAGTTCGACACCAAAGAGGCGGCGATGGAATACGCTGCCGAAAACGGGATCGAAGCAGTCGTGCAGGAGCCCAAGAAACGCCGCGCCCACATCCGCGCCGGAGGCTACGGCGAGAATTTCGCGACCCACCGTCGGGGCGTTTGGACCCTCTAGGGGCACCTTTGGGCCTCAGGCGGCTTGCACGCCCTGTGCAGAGGCCGCTAAAAGGCGCGAGAGCAGCAGCGGTCCCGTAGCTCAACTGGATAGAGCACCTGACTTCTAATCAGGATGTTGGGGGTTCGAGTCCTCCCGGGATCGCCAGTTTCTTTGGCAAGTGATGACAAACGATGGCCGATGTAACCGA
>CBFHGD010000148.1:0-3824 GCA_965655275.1 Octadecabacter sp.
AGCCTACCCCTCAGTTGCAGGCACCGCCGACGCCCCGCCATGTTCGATCGCCCAGGTTGCATTCGTCTTGATGCCACCCAGCGGGAAGAAGTGAACTTTCTCGATGTTGCTGTCTGGGTTGGCGGCCTTGTGGGCGGCAAGTGCGGTCAGCACCTCGGTCGGCTCGAACGGCAACAGCAGTTTGGTGACGTCCTTGGCGCGTTTTTGCAGCACCTTCAACGAGGGGCCGACGCCGCAGGCGATGGCGAATTTGATCATCGTTTGCAGTTTGGCCGGACCCGCGATGCCGATATGGATCGGGATGTCGATCCCGGCCTCCTTGAGGCTGTCGGCCCATGTGATGATCGGTGCGGCCTCAAAAGCGAACTGTGTCGCCAGCGCCATGTTCGCATCTGTCGTTTCGCTGAACTTCTGCTTCCAGCGCAGCGCATCATCGACATTGGCACTGCCGCCCTTCGGGTCGATATCCTTGTTGCCTTCGGGGTGACCGGCCACGTGCAGGCGTTTGAACCCCGCGCGGTCAAACGCGCCGTTTTCCAGCAGTTGCATAGAGGAGTGGAAATCGCCGTGGGGCTTTTCAACGCCGCCTGCCAGCACCAACGCCTGATCCACACCCGCCTCGCCTTGATACATGGCGATCCAGTTTTCCAGCGTCGCGGCATCTTTGATGATGCGCGCGGGGAAATGCGGCATCACCGGATACCCCGCCTCTGCCAGCCGCTTGGCCGTGGCGACCATATCAGCAATCGGCGTGCCTTCGATGTGGGCCACGTAGACACGCGTGCCTTTTGGCAGCAGCGCGGTGAAATCCTCGACCTTTTCGGCCGTGCGCGGCATCACCTCGATGGAATAGCCGTCCAGAAACGCCTCCAACTCGGGGTTCACCCCTTTCGGCTCTTCAGTCTTCTTGCGGAAATTCAAAAGTGCCATGAGTTTCTCTCCAAAGCCGTTCACTGCGCTCACGCGCGGCCATCATTGTTGATCAGCGTCATAAGGCGCTCCTTGTCGAATTCGGCTTCCAGCCTGTCGGCCTCGGCCTGCGCCACATCGGCGTCCGCCCCGTCCACGGCATATGGTGCCGCCTTGCGCCAGTCGGCCAGATAATCATCTGTGCCCGCTGCGCCCGATTTCATTGCAGCGCGGTCAATCGCCTGCTCGAACCGTTCGGTCAGCTGGATTTTCACACCGCGGCGTCCTTTGCCAACGATGACCTGCGCGGGGATGTCCCGCCAATAAACGACCGTAACGTCTGCCATCCGATTCCCTGCGCCTCCCTGCGTGTGTTCAACACCTAAACCGCGTCCAAATTTCTACGACGCCCATTTTCGACATTGAGGGCGCTTTTGGCGACCCTTTGCGACTCTCATAATTCTCAAGACAAGGATGAGGGCGATGACAACGCTTGCGCGAGGCCGGTCGCGTGCTTACGTTGAAGGTAACTTGAAAATGGAGGGCGTTCAGATGACGCCCAAGCGTCCCGATGGTGCGGGCGCGTTCCCAATGCCGGTAGAGCGCACCGCGCCGACACCGCCCGACCCGTCGCAGCTCTATGCTGCGCTGGACTTGGGCACCAACAGTTGCCGTATGCTGATTGCCCAACCCAAGGGTAGCCAGTTCCATGTGGTCGACAGCTTTTCCAAATCCGTCCAGCTTGGACAGGGGTTGGAGCAGACTGGAAAACTGTCGCGCGCATCCATGGCGCGCACGATCAATGCCATGCGCGTGTGCCGTCAGAAATTGCAGCGCCACAAAGTGACGAACATGCGGCTGGTTGCGACAGAAGCTTGCCGGCGGGCCCGCAATTCGGACCATTTCATCAATCAGGTCAAACGCGAAACCGGCCTGACGCTGGAAATTATCCAGCCCGAAGAAGAAGCCCGTTTGGCGGTGATTTCCTGCGCGCCGCTGGTCAGCACCAAGACCGAACAGCTGTTGGTGGTCGACATCGGCGGCGGGTCAACGGAACTGGTGTGGATTGATCTCACCAACGTGCCCGTGCGCGAACGCCCCCGCGCCATCATGCGCCTGCATTCCGGTTTCCGTCAGGACCCCGGCCCCTTTGCCGCCGCCAAGGTTGTGGACTGGATTTCCGTGCCCTTGGGCGTGGCCACGTTGCGCGACCAATTTGCGGATGTTGAAGACGACAGCGCGCGTTTTGCACTAATGTCATGGTTCTTTGAGGAAAATCTGGAAAAATTCGCGCCCTCCACTGCGGAACAGAAACGCGAGAATTTCCAGATTGTCGGCACATCCGGCACCGTGACAACCGTGGCCGCCAGCCACCTTGGGCTGCGGCGGTATGACCGGGCCAAAGTGGACGGGCTGCGCATGTCATCCGATCAGATCGACGCGGTGATCCACGGGTATCTGAAGTTGGGCGAAGCTGGCCGGAAGGCCGACCCGCGCATCGGCAAAGACCGTCAGGCCCTGATCATGTCCGGTGCTGCGATCCTGCAAACGTTGATGCGGCTGTGGCCGACGGACCGCCTGTCGGTCGCGGATCGGGGTCTGCGCGAAGGATTGCTCTATCAACAGATGTCAGCGCACGGCGTGCTCGAAGACGCGCCTTACTGATCCGGCGGCACCAAAGGCGCAAACGGCTAGGGGGTCTTTTTGGCAAGGGCCGCGCACGCGCTGCGCAGCAAGCCGCTATCGCCCCCCACACCAAGGAACCGCACCCCTTTATCGATCAAGGCCTGAAATTGCGTTTCATCAAAAGTGATGGTTGCGGCAATTTTTCCGGCCGCACGAGTGCGGGCATAAACGTGATCCATCGCTGCGACAACGTCGGGGGCGTCCGGTTGCCCGACAAACCCCATATCCGCGCTCAAGTCGGCGGGGCCGACAAACACACCGTCAACGCCGGGCGTCGCAAGAATGGCATCCACATTATCCACTGCCTGCGCGCTTTCGATTTGCACAAGCAAACAGATCTGGTCGTTGGCACTGCTGACGTAATCGACAATATCACCGTACCCCGATGCGCGTGACAAGACAGCCCCCATGCCGCGCGTGCCGCCGCCCGGGTTGGAGTTGGGATAGCGCACGGCCGCGGCGACCTGTGCCGCCTGTTCCGGCGTGTTCACCATTGGCACGACGACGGTTTGCACCCCGAGGTCGAGCACCTGTTTCAAGATCCAGTCCTCGCCCACAGGCACGCGCACGGCAGCGTGTGCAAGTGTGCCGGCCAGCGCCTGTAGCTGTGCTGCGATGCTGGTCAGCGTGTTGGGCGCGTGTTCGCCATCAATCAGGCACCAGTCAAACCCTGCCTTGCCTGCAATTTCGGCCACCATCGGGTTGGCCATGGCCAGCCATAGCCCGTATTGCGGTTCACCTTTTTCAAGGGCGGCTTTGAGGGCGTTCAGGGGTGCGGGCATAACGATATCTCCTTTGGAGCGAGAGTGGCGCAACACGCCGCGCACGACAAGAGGCCATGCCACGCGTTAAAGCCGCGCGATCACCGACCGCGCCGCCCGCAACCCCGGTGCATCCCCGCCGCGCCCCAACCGGAGCATGGTTGTGTCCAGCGCATCAAGCTGCGCATCGGGCTTTGCAATCACGTCACGCAGCGCCTGCGCAATAATATCGGGCTGGCATTTCGCCCCGAGGCATTCGGGCACCACGCGGGTTTCGCTTACAAGGTTCACCAGCGTCACCGTATCCGTCAGCAACATCTGACGCAGGATCTGGCGGCTGATCCAGTTCATGTCATAGGCGATCACCATCGGCGTACGTGTTGCCGCCAGTTCAAGCGACACGGTGCCGGATGCGGCCAGCGCCACGTCCGCTGCGGCCATCGCGACAAGCCGTTCGCGCGCCGCGTC
>CBFHGD010000149.1:0-3479 GCA_965655275.1 Octadecabacter sp.
AAACGCTTTCTTCGGGGGGCAAGGAATTCCACCTCGGCTGTCGTCTCGGGCGACGGGTGCTCGATGGCTCAACAGGCTGTTTGGCTCAGTGGACCGTGACGGCGATATGGCGCTCGGCCACCGCATCAAAAGCATCATCGCCCGGCCAGATGATTTCGCGCATGGGCACCGTGCATGTCGTCAGCATGTCCCTTGGCCCGACGATCGCATAGCGGTCCGATATATCGCCGCGCTGGATTATGGCGCAGGCGGAAACGTGATGTTCGTCACATGCGCGACAAAAAACGCGAAATAATCGTCCGTGCCGAAATGATTGCCGGCCTCCACACGGGTCGGCAGGGTGAAACCATCGAAAGTGACAAAGTCCGACAGGGTGCCGCCAAAGGGCTGAAGGCGAAAAGTATTGTCGGGGTTTGCGTTGCTCCACCGTTGGAAATGAACGCTTGTCGGTTGCCCGTCCTGCGCCACGTGCACGAATATCTCTTGTGTCAGCCCGTCATGACGCACCGTGGCCACCGCGGTGTCCGCGTCGACCGCGCGCCACGTCACGGTCTCGCCCGGAAGCAGGCTGGCCGGTGCCCAGAACACCGCCTCGGCAGTGTAGCGCCCGAAGGCGGACCGGCGGTGATCCGCATTGGTTTCGATCCGCGCAGCCGGGATCAGGCCCATCGCCCAAAACCGTGTCCAGTGCGTGCTGTCAGACCCGGACACGCGCATGACGCCGCGCTTGGCGGACATTTCCCACAAAAACCCATGCGGGCTTGCCAGCGTTTGGCGAGCTTGCATCTGCATGTAATCAGGCTGTTGCTTGGTGCCGAGGCTGAACTGGCCGCTCATCTGGATATCGGCCACGCGGTAGAGGGGTGTGCCGGGCGCGATCGAGAATTCGAAATACCGCCGCGCAGGGTCGGGCAGGTCTTGCACCATCGAAAGATCAAACAGGGCGGGCGTTTGTGGTTGCAGCGCCAGCAGGCGGGCGCGCTCTCTCGCGTCGGCGCGATGATCCATCATCCGCCACCCCCATGCCGCGACAACCACAAGGAGCCCGAAGATCAGAAGGGTCGCGATAATGGGGTTCATAAGGCGTCCTTTCGTTTGTTTGTTTGACCGGGTCCCTAATACCCGCGCCAGATCCAGCCGCCGCCAAAGATGCGCGGCGTGTCCGTGTCATAGAACACGCAGGCTTGACCGGGCGACACGCCTTCTTCGGGGACCAGCAATTCCACCTCGGCAGTTGTTGCGTTCAGCGGGCGCACAATCGCCTCGACAGGGGGCTTGGTTGAGCGGATTTTGACGGCGATATGGCGCTCGGCCACCGCATCAAAGGGATCGTCGCCCAGCCAGTTGATTTCGCGCACGGGCACCGTGCGGGTTGTCAGCATGTCCTTTGGCCCGACGATCACATGGCGCGCGTCCACGTCCAGCTTCACCACATAAAGCGGATCGGCCAGCCCGCCGATGCCAAGGCCGCGCCGTTGCCCGATGGTGTAATGGATCACTCCATTGTGCTGGCCCAGCACGCGCCCCTCGACATCCACGATATCACCGGGTTCTGCCGCACCGGGGCGCAGCTTTTCGATAACGGCAGCGTAGTTGCCGTTGGGCACAAAACAAATGTCCTGGCTGTCGGGCTTGTCGGCCAGCGCTAGCCCGTATTTGCGGGCCAACGCGCGGGTTTCATCCTTGGACGCGTGGTGACCCAACGGAAAGCGCAGATAATCAAGCTGCTCGGGCGTGGTCGAGAACAGAAAATAGCTTTGATCCTTGCTGGCGTCGGCCGCTGAATGCAGCTGCGGCCCCGCGTTGCCCATCATGCGTTGGATGTAATGCCCTGTGGCCATGCAGTCCGCGTCGAGGTCTTTCGCGGTTTCCAGCAGGTCCTTGAACTTCACCCGTTCGTTGCAGCGGATGCAGGGCACAGGCGTGGCGCCCGCCAGATAGCTATCTGCAAACTCGTCCATCACCGCTTCTTTGAACGTGTTTTCATAGTCCAGCACGTAATGCGGGAAGCCCATTTCTTCCGCGACGCGGCGCGCATCGTGGATGTCACGGCCCGCGCAACACGCGCCCTTTTTCGCCAGCGCCGCGCCATGATCATAGAGCTGCAACGTCACGCCAACTACATCGTACCCCTGTTCGGCCAGCATCGCCGCCACGACAGAACTGTCCACGCCGCCCGACATGGCCACGACAACGCGGGTTTCAGAGGGTGGCTTGGCAAACCCGAGCGAGTTGAGGGCGGGATCGAGGGGCATCATTTGTCCTTTGGTCGAAGGCGGGCAGGGCGGGTCCGTGTTGGGCCGGATGTAGAGCGCAATATATGAAAAGTGTAATTACTCTCAAGGGGGCGCTTTACCAACCGTTAGCCCGTATGGGCCACAAGCTTTCCTATGACACGTTACATAGGGGTGAGACCATGTATTTAAAGAAGATTGAAGGACCGCGGTCCGTTAAATTGCCGGACGGCTCGATTTTGACGCGGGCCGATCTGCCGCCCGCACACACGCACCGCTGGGTCGCGTCCCGGAAGGCCTGTGTTGTAAAGGCTGTTGCAAACGGCCTGCTGTCACGCGACGAGGCCAAGACGACCTATGGGTTGTCTGATGACGAATTGACGGAATGGGAAAGTGCCGTGCGCGAACATGGCGAGAAAGCCTTGAAAGCGACATCGTTGCAAAAATATAGACAACTTTAACGGGAGTGGTAATCTTTTCAGCGCACGGTAGGGTATTGTTAACCATTGTTATCCTAAGGTCAGGTCAGACATCGAATAAGCGGAGAAGCGTAATGCGCGTATTGCTGGTAGAAGACGACCCATCCACGGCCAAGAGCATCGAGTTGATGTTGAGCCATGCGAACCTGAACGTCTATACGACGGACCTTGGCGAGGAGGGGATCGATCTTGCCAAGCTGTATGACTATGATCTGATCCTGCTGGATATCAATTTGCCGGATATGAACGGCCACGAAGTGTTGCGCCAGTTGCGGCTCAGCCGGATCGACACACCGATCCTGATCCTGTCTGGCGAAGACGGAACCGAGAGCAAGCTGAAGGGCTTTGGCTTCGGGGCGGACGACTATATGACCAAGCCGTTCCATCGCGAAGAGCTGGTGGCCCGGATCCACGCGATTATCCGTCGGTCCAAAGGGCATGCCCAGTCGATCATCAAGACGGGCGCGATTTCGGTGAACCTTGACGCCAAGACAGTCGAGGTTGAGGGAAGCCCTGTCCACCTGACAGGCAAAGAATACCAGATGCTTGAATTGTTGAGCCTGCGCAAAGGCACCACACTCACCAAGGAAATGTTCCTCAACCATCTTTATGGCGGCATGGACGAGCCCGAGTTGAAGATCATCGATGTGTTTATTTGCAAACTGCGCAAGAAACTCAGCGAAGCGACGGGTGGTGACAATCACATCGAAACCGTATGGGGCCGTGGCTATGTGCTGCGTGATCCTCACCCCGTTAGCCAACGCGA
>CBFHGD010000149.1:3489-3816 GCA_965655275.1 Octadecabacter sp.
GAAGTTGGGGGCGTAACGCCCCTGATTTAGAACCCGTATCGCGCCTTTGGCTGCGCTCACACGCGGCGCAGGGGGCGGAACCGGATCGAAGGCTGGACCTGCTCACATCGCAGTTCTATCACTAGGACAAACAAGACTTGTCTTAGCCGGGATGGGATTAGGGTGTGATCGACACGACATCACCAAGTGAGCTGACCAAAGAACAGGCCGCGCAAGAACTTGCGCGGCTCGCTGGTCTGTTGGCGCGCGCCAACTTGGACTACCACACCAAAGATGCGCCCACACTCAGCGATGCAGACTACGACGCGCTCAAACGCCGCAACGCTG
>CBFHGD010000150.1:0-3787 GCA_965655275.1 Octadecabacter sp.
TGGTCGGCTGGGTCTGGTTTGGCTCGCCGATGTTGGGCGTGGTGATTGCGCTGGCGATGGTGATCAACATGGTTGTCGCGGGTTTGGCGGGCACCGGTATCCCTGTGTTGCTTGAAAAACTGGGGATCGACCCCGCGCTGGCATCCGGTGCCTTTGTGACCACGGTAACGGATGTAGTGGGCTTCTTCGCCTTCCTTGGTCTTGCAGCGGTGATGTTACTATGACGCTGGCAGCGCGCAAGGCCGCCGCACGGCAAGCTGCGTTCGCAGCGCGCAAAGCGGCCCATGCAACGGCGGGCAGCCCTGCCGGGCACCTGTCGGCCGTGCTGGCGGGGTATCGCGGTGTGCCGCTTGCGGGCTACGCGCAGATGCGCACGGAAATCGATCCGACTGCGGCGATGGAGGAGGCCAGCGCGCATGGCCCCGTCTGCATGCCGGTCATCATCGGCAAGGACCAACCGCTCCGGTTTCGCCAATGGACCCCGGATAGCGCCATGCTTGACGGCGCGTTCGGGGCGCAGATCCCTAAAGCGGGCGACTGGATCACGCCCGAAATCCTCATCGTGCCGCTCCTGGCGTTTTCGCGTGCCGGTGGGCGCCTGGGCTATGGCGGCGGGTTTTATGACCGCACCTTGGAACAGCTGCGCGCTGCGCGTCCCACGCTCGCCATCGGGTTTGCCTACGCCGAACAGGAAAACCCCGACGTGCCGCTGGAACCTACCGATCAGCCGCTTGATCTGATTGTGACGCAACACGGGATCATCGAGCCCGGCTAACACCTTCTTTGGCTCGAAAATACCGCGGGGGATCGGGGGCTGGCCCCCGACCCGTCATTTCGGACTTGCTCAAACCCTTTGCCCTTGGAATACCACCCCCCATGAAAATACTCTTTCTTGGCGACGTTATGGGCCGCGCAGGCCGCACCGCAATCAGTGAACAGCTGCCCAAGCTGCGCGCGGCGTGGGCGCTCGATTTTGTGGTGGTGAATGGCGAAAACGCCAGCAATGGCATGGGGCTGACGGGCGCGCATGCGAAACTTATCCTGGATGCGGGCGCGGATGTCGTGACGCTGGGGGATCATGCGTTCGACCAGAAGGACATGATGCAGTTCTGCCAGTCCGAACCGCGCATTGTCCGGCCTGTCAACTTTTCCAAGGTGGCACCGGGGGCCGGCGCGCGGGTGTTCGAGGCGTCGCGCGGGCGCAAGGTGCTGGTGGCGCAGGTTTTGGGGCAGGTGTTTATGAAACGCCCGTTCGATGATCCGTTTTCGGCGGCTGAAACCATCCTCAAGGCGCATCCGTTGGGCGGGGCCGTCAACGCCAGCCTGATTGATATGCACTGCGAAGCGACGTCCGAAAAGATGGCGATGGGCCACTATTGCGACGGCCGCGCCAGCGTTGTGGTCGGCACGCACACCCATGTGCCCACCGCAGATGCCACGATCCTGCCCGCGGGCACGGCCTATCAAACCGACGCGGGCATGTGCGGCGACTACAATTCGGTGATCGGCATGGACAAGGCGGAGCCTATGCGCCGTTTCATCACCGGCATGCCAAAAACGCGATTTGAACCGGCCGCGGGCGAGGCGACGCTGTGCGGACTGTATATTGAAACCGATGATCGCAGCGGCAAAGCCACCCGTGTTGAACAGGTGCGCCATGGCGGTCGCTTGTCCCAGCAAGGCCCTGCGGACGTGCCGGCGGCGTAAACGCCGCTTGCGCCGGCTGGTGCACCAAGCGAAACTAGGCAAGATAAACGCAGAGGCGTGTGATGGTTGAGCTGTTCGGAATATCGCAAACAGGAAATGCGGTCATCGCGCTGACGGTCGTGGTGATCATGTTCGTGTTGTTCTTGCGCGAAACCTACCCGACCGAGGTTGTGGCGCTGGCGGGCATGTCGTTGCTGCTGGCCACGGGCGTGCTGCCCTATGACGACGCGCTGGCGGTCTTGTCCAACCCCGCGCCGTGGACCATCGCGGCGATGTTCATCGTTATGGGCGCACTGGTGCGCACCGGATCGCTGGAGGCGCTGACCGCACTGGCGGAGCGTAACGCCAAGGACCGCCCCGTCGTCGCGCTGGGCGCGCTGATGGCATTTGTAGTGCTGGCCTCGGCGATTGTGTCCAATACGCCTGTGGTTGTCGTAATGATCCCGATTTTCGTGCAACTGGCCCGTTCGATGAACCTGTCGGCGTCCAAGTTGTTGATTCCTCTGTCCTATGCCGCGATTTTGGGCGGCACGCTCACATTGATCGGCACCTCGACCAACCTGTTGGTGGACGGTGTGGCGCGCGCCGAAGGGCTGGAACCGTTCACCATTTTCGAGGTGACACCGCTCGGCATTGTGCTGGTGATCTGGGGGATGATCTACCTCGGGCTCATTGCGCCCAAGCTGTTGCCGGACCGCGATTCAATGGCCAACCTATTGTCGGACCGCTCCAAAATGCGGTTCTTCACCGAGGCCGTCATTCCCCCCGAAAGTAACCTTGTGGGCCGTGAGGTCATGGGGGTGCAGCTATTCAAACGCGAAGGTGTGCGGCTGGTCGACGTGGTGCGTGGCGATCAATCGTTGCGGCGCAATCTGGCGGGGGTTGAACTGGCCGTGGGCGACCGCGTGGTGTTGCGCACGGCGATGACCGAACTGTTATCACTGCAAAGCAACAAGGAACTCAAACGCGTCGATCAGGTGTCTGCGGTGGAAACCCAGACAGTCGAAGTGCTGATCACGCCGGGGTGCAAGATGATCGGGCGCACCCTTGGCGCGCTGCGGCTGCGGCGGCGCTATGGTGTTTACGTTCTGGCGGTGCACCGGCGCAATCAGAACATCGGGCGCCAGTTGGATGAACTGGTCGTGCGGGTCGGTGACACGCTGTTGCTCGAAGGATCGAGCGAGGACATCCAGCGCCTTGCCGCAGATATGGATCTGGTGGATGTCTCGCACCCGTCCGCGCGCGCCTTTCGCCGCTCGCATGCGCCGATTGCGCTGGTGGCTTTGGTGGGCATCGTCGGGTTGGCGGCCTTCGGGGTCGCGCCGATTTTCTTGCTGAGCATTCTGGCGGTCGCACTGGTATTGGTCACCCGCTGCATCGACGCGGAAGAAGCGTTTTCGTTCGTGGACGGGCGGCTTTTGGCCTTGATTTTCTCGATGCTGGCGATCGGGGCGGCCTTGCAAGCCTCGGGTGCTGTGGCGTTGATTGTTGAAGGCGTCGCCCCCGCGCTGGGCATGCTGCCTCCGTTCTTGATTATCTGGGCGATCTATTTGCTGACCTCCGTGCTGACCGAACTGGTCAGCAACAACGCCGTGGCGGTGGTGGTGACGCCGATTGCCATTGGTTTGGGGGTCGAGCTGGGGATTGACCCGCGCCCGCTGGTGGTGGCCGTGATGGTCGCGGCGTCGGCCAGTTTCGCTACGCCGATCGGCTATCAGACCAACACGTTGGTCTACGGCCCCGGCGGCTATAAGTTCAGCGATTTCTTGCGGGTCGGCGTGCCCCTGAACCTCAGCATCGGCATTCTGGCCTCCGCCGTCATCCCCTACATCTGGCCGCTGTAGCGGGCCACGAAGTTGCGCAGGATTTTGGCGGGGTGGGTGACATCGGCCGCCTTTACCATGTCCGTCAGCGCGGCGGCCTCACCGGGCGGGAAATACCCCTTGTCCTTGTAGATGCGGATGCGGGTGGCAAACCCGTCGCCGTCCGCTTCGGGGTGGAATTGCGTGGCGTAGACGTTTGATTTGTAACGGATCATCTGAAACGGGCAGGTGGTGCCCGCCAACAGGTGCGCGGCCCC
>CBFHGD010000151.1:0-3770 GCA_965655275.1 Octadecabacter sp.
TTTCTGCAGGTCGGGCCGCCGCCGGACTGTTAACGCTGCCCGCGTGCCATGAACGCCAAGCGTTCGAACAAATGCACGTCTTGTTCGTTTTTCAGCAGCGCGCCGTGCAGTTTGGGCAGGGCAGACGCCCCGTCGCGTTTGAGGTCTTCTGCGCTCAGGTCCTCGGCCAAAAGCAGCTTGAGCCAGTCAAGCACCTCGGACGTAGATGGCTTTTTCTTCAGTCCCTGCTGTTCGCGGACCTCGTAGAACTGTGTCAGCGCGGTGGTCAGCAACGCGTCCTTGATCCCGGGGTGGTGGACCTCGACGATTGCCCGCATCGTGTCGATGTCGGGAAACCGGATATAGTGGAAAAAGCAGCGGCGCAGGAAGGCGTCGGGCAGTTCTTTTTCGTTGTTGGATGTGATGATGATGATCGGCCGCTGTTTGGCCTTCACGGTCTGGCCGGTCTCATAGACGTGGAATTCCATCCGGTCGAGTTCTTGCAGCAGATCATTGGGGAATTCGATGTCAGCCTTGTCGATCTCGTCGATCAGCAGCACCACGCGCCCGTCCGCCTCGAACGCCTGCCACAGCTTGCCGCGTTTGATGTAATTGGCGACGTCGTTCACCTTTTGGTCACCCAGCTGGCTGTCGCGCAGGCGCGAAACCGCGTCATATTCATAAAGGCCCTGTTGCGCCTTGGTGGTGGATTTGATGTGCCATTCGATCATCGGCACCCCCAACGCCGCGCTCACCTGACGGGCGAGTTCGGTTTTGCCTGTGCCGGGTTCCCCCTTCACCAGCAAAGGGCGTTCCAGCGTCACCGCGGCGTTGACCGCGACGGTTAAATCATCTGTCGCGACGTAAGTTGAGGTGCCTGTAAACCGCATTTTTCTGGTGCCTTTCGCTGCGTTTGTCGGTGATAACGCTATCATGGAGAAATCCACCTTCAAGCCATGAAACATAGCCCGTTATCAGGGGGTGACATGGCGTAGGGATCGCGGTAAAGCAACCACAACGGGAGGCAGGACAATGACACAATCATCTCAAAATTCTGGAATGCCCACCGACAAGGGAGCGAAAATGAAAGCCGAGAATTTCCTGCCGGACAACTACACCCCGGCCGAAGATGAACCCTTCATGAATGAGCGTCAGGTCGAGTATTTTCGCCGCAAATTGCTGACGTGGCGTGGTGAGATCCTTGTGGACAGCCGCGAGACCATCGAAAGTATGAAAGACGCGACGCGCAACATTCCCGATATTGCGGACCGCGCATCCGAGGAAACGGATCGTTCGCTCGAGCTGCGCACCCGTGACCGCGAGCGTAAGCTGGTGTCCAAGATCGATGCCGCTCTGCGCCGGATTGACGAGGGCGAATATGGGTATTGCAGCGTAACGGGCGACCCGATCAGCTTGAAACGTCTGGACGCCCGCCCGATCGCGACGATGAGCCTTGAGGCGCAAGAGCGTCACGAGCGTCGCGAGAAAGTCCACCGGACAGATTAAGATGAATAGCGGGACAGAATTTTCTTACGGCGGCCTGAACGCGGGTCGCCGTATTTGCGTTGTGGGGGGCGGTATTGGCGGTCTGACCGCAGCATTGGCGTTTGCGCGCGCTGGCGGATCGGTTGAGGTCCATGAACAGGCCCCCGCGATCACCGAAGTCGGGGCCGGTTTGCAGATTACGCCAAACGGGGCACGTGCGCTTGAGGCTTTGGGCCTGCGAGACGGGATGGACGCGGTCGGGATTAGGGCGACTGCGGTTGAACCGATGGACGCACTCAGCGGGCAGGCGGTGACGCGGTTTGATCTGGGGCAGCTTGACGGACCGTCCTACAGGTTCTTTCACCGTGCTGATTTGATTGATCTTTTGGCGGATGCCTGCCGCGCGGCGGGCGTTGTTATTCACCTTGGGTCCAAGGTCGACGCGGCGACGCTGGATGCGGATGTTGTGGTCGGGGCCGAAGGGATCAAATCGGACACGCGCGGGGTGTTGAATGGTATTCAGGAGCCGTTTTTTACCGGACAGGTCGCGTGGCGCGCGGTGATTGATGCACCCGACGCCGACCCTGTGGCGCGGATCTGGATGGCGCCAAGACGGCACGCGGTGACCTATCCGATTTCCGGCGGACGGTTGAACATCGTGGCTGTGCAGGAACGCCAGCAATGGGCCGCCGAGGGGTGGAACCATAGCGATGAGGCCGGCAATTTGCGCCACGCGTTTCGCGCGACGTCCGGTCGCCTGAAGGGGCTGTTGGAACGCGTGGAAGACGTGAAGCTGTGGGGGTTGTTTCGCCATCCGGTGGCCCACGTTTGGGCCAAGGGTGGCCTTTGTATTTTGGGGGACGCGGCGCATCCGACCCTTCCGTTTCTGGCGCAGGGCGCGAATCTGGCGATTGAGGATGCATTCGTGCTGGCGCGCTGTTGTAGCGAGGAGAACGATGTTGCTACAGCGCTGGCGCGCTATCAGTCCCTGCGTAAGCCACGGGTGAGCCGCGCGATTGCGGCGGCGAATGCCAATGCGGTGAGATACCACATGAGCGGATTTGCACGAAGTTCGGCGTTTATGGGGTTGAAAACGCTTGGATATATCGCGCCGAAGGCGTTTCTTGGCCGGATGGATTGGCTCTACGGCCATGACGTAACAGCCTAGGGCGTTAGGCGTCCAGATCGACCCAGACCGGCACGTGGTCGGACGGTTTTTCGCGGCCGCGCACCTCGCTTTCGATCCAGGCGTCATTTAGCAGGTCAGCACATTGATTTGACAGAAGAAAATGATCAATGCGGATGCCATCGTTCTTGTCCCATGCGCCAGCTTGATAGTCCCAGAATGAATAGTGGCCGCCACCTGAGTGGCGCGCGCGAAAGGCCTCGGTCAAACCGAGGTTCACAAGGCGGCGAAACGCGGCGCGACTGTCTAGGCGAAACAGGGCGTCATCCGCCCATGCTTCGGGGCGTTTTGCGTCTTCGGCTTGGGGGATTATATTGTAATCTCCTGCCATTAGGAAAGGTTCTTCAAGTGCGATCAATTCTTCTGCGCGCGCTTTCAGGCGCTCCATCCAGCGCAGTTTATAATCGTATTTCGGGCCGGGTGCGGGGTTGCCGTTGGGCAGGTATAACCCGCAGACTCGGATGGGCGTTTCACCCATAACGGTGGCTTCGATGTAGCGCGCCTCGATGTCGTCCTCGCCATCGCGCCCCGCACCTTGTGGATCAGGCAGGCCGCGCGTGACGTCTTCCAGCGGGAGTTTTGACAGGATTGCGACCCCGTTGAATCCTTTTTGCCCATGAGTTTCAACGATGTAGCCCATGTCTTCGAACATCTCGCGGGGGAAGTTTTCGTCGATCGATTTGATCTCTTGCAGCAGGGCGACATCGGGCCGGGAGGTGTCCAGCCATTCGGTTAGCGCACCGATGCGCGCCTTGATGCCGTTGATATTGAACGTCGCGATTTTCATGTCCTGCCCCCGATGTGTTGCCCCGTTTTGCCTTTCAAATGGGGCAGGCACAACCCGTGCATACAGCCGTGTGGACGCGATGAGACGGGAAACCAGAACCCTTCAACACTGGTTAGATTTTGAGCGGGGCTTTTGGCAGCGAGAAACGAGGTGGTTTTGCGTGTGCCAATAAGGGGGGTGCGGAACATGTCTGGCGAGGGCGGATTTCTCGAATGCCGCCGTTCGCGCGCCGCGCAGCTAACGTCCGCTTTGAGCCCACTCTGTACCTTGGATTTTTTCGCTGCATGCGCTCGCAGCGTGGAAAATGCGGTATGAGCGAAAAACTTCGTGCTG
>CBFHGD010000152.1:0-3745 GCA_965655275.1 Octadecabacter sp.
ATCGGCCTCGGCCGCCTTGATCGCCGTCATAATCGTATTTTGCGCAGAGACCACAACGACGGGCAAACCCGGGCGTGCCTGCGCAATCCTCGGTAACTGCTCAAGCCCGTTTCCGTCGGGCATGACCACGTCCGAAATCACCAGATCGCCCTTCCCTTCTTCGACCCAACGCATCAGCGTGACCAAAGATGACGTCGCATGCACCTTACAGCCCGCGCGCGTCAGGGCTTGGGTCAACACCGTCCGGATGGTCCGGTCGTCATCAGCTACAAGAACGGTTCCGTCCATTAGATTTCTCCTGAGGTGGCATTGAGGGCTGCGACGTCTTTAGGCACCGTCGGCAATGAAAGGCGGAACACGGTGCGTCCGGGTTCGGATGAAACGGATATCCAGCCCCCCATGTCCGAAATCAGTTTGCTCACCAGCGCGAGGCCGAGGCCCGTGCCATTTTCACGCCCCGAAATAAACGGCTCGAACACATCCGCCGCAATCTCGGGCGGCAGGCCCGGCCCGTCATCGATAATCTCGATCTGCAGCGGCAGGCGCGCGCCTGACCCGTCGTCACGCTGCAGACGCAAGGATGGCTCGTAAAAGGTGTGTAGGGTGATTGACCCGCCCGGCCCCCCGGCTTCGGATGCGTTTTTCAACAGGTTCAAGAGCACCTGCAACAATTGGTCACTGTCGGCATATGTCGGCGGCAAGGACGGGTCGTAATCCTCGATGATCATCATATGGGCGCCGAACCCGACAGAGGCAGACTGGCGCGCGCGGTCCAGCACATCATGGAGATTGACCGGACGGCAGGATGGCGGTTGCAGGTTGCCGAACTGTTCGACCTGTTCCAGCAGCTTTACGATCCGGCGCGATTCCTCGACGATCAGGTCCGTCATCTCACGGTCGTCCTGGGACAGGGTCATCGACAACAATTGCGCCGCCCCCGTAATGCCGGCCAAAGGGTTCTTGATTTCATGCGCCAGCATTTCGGCCATGCCGATTGCCGACCTTGCCGCGCGGCTGGATTGTGACGACTTGGTCAGGCGGGACGCCATTTCGCGCGGTGAAATGAGCATCAACATCTGTTCGCCCCCGTCCATCAACGGGGCAAACTGGATGTTGCATTTCAAAGGGGCGCGCTCCGCGCTGCCAACCTGCACATCGTTCACAAAAAGGGTCGTGCGATTGGCCGCCGCGCGCGCATAGGCCGCTTCCAACGGCGCGTCGATCATGACCTTGTTCCAAACCACCGCCCCTTCAAGTGCCTTGGCGGACAGGTTCAGGAAACTTTGTGCTGCGGGCGTGCTGTCGGCGATGGTCTGATCAGGGTTCAGCACCAACACCGGAACCGGCAAAGACGTCCACAGCGCGCTCATGCGGCCTGTCCCTGTGCCAGCGCGTCGGGGAGGAGTTTTAGAACAATGGCAGGGTCGCGCTGGGTCAAGACCGCCTTGCGCAGGGCGGGCTCCGGAGCGGCGTGGTCCATATACCAGCCAAGGTGCTTGCGCGCGACCTTGCCGCCCAACTCAACACCATAGAACATCAGCATCGCCTCGTAATGTTTTGATACCATATCAATAAATGCCCCACCGGTCGGAATTTCCGGCATCTGCGTGCTGTGCAGTGCGGCAGCGATCTGCGCCAACACCCACGGCCGCCCTTGCGCACCGCGTCCGATCATCACGCCATCCGCACCCGATGCGGCCAAAGCGGCCCGCGCGCTGGGTGCATCCGTGATATCCCCGTTGGCAATGACGGGAATGGAGACGGCGTCTTTCACCGCCGCGATCGCACCCCAGTCTGCATGGCCTTTGTAAAACTGGCAGCGCGTGCGCCCGTGGATGACAATCCGCTGGATGCCTGCCGCCTCGGCGCGCCGTGCCAGTTCGGGCGCGTTCATCAGGGCGTCATCCCAGCCAAGGCGGGTCTTCAGGGTCACCGGAATATCTACCGCGCCCACCACCGCATCTATCAGCGTCAGCGCATGATCCAGATCGCGCATCAAAGCGGACCCCGAATAGCCCTGCGTGACCTTCTTGGCCGGACAGCCCATGTTGATGTCGATCATCGCGGCGCCGTTGCCCGCCACATGGCGCGCGGCTTCGGCCATCCAGTGCGCCTCCCTGCCCGCAAGCTGAACGGCGGTTTTTGCCTGATCGACCCCCATCTCCGCCTTTTCCCGCACTCCGGGTTTGGCCTGCACCATTTCCTGACTGGCGACCATTTCCGACACCACCCAGCCTGCCCCGAACGACGCGACAAGTTGGCGAAACGGCAAATCCGTGATCCCCGCCAAGGGCGCAAGCGCCACGGGGCTCTCTGCATCGGGGAGTGTTGAAATAAGCGTCATGCCATGCTGTTAGCGTGGCTTTCGCGCAACCTCAATGAAAACGCGATGAATTAACAGGCGCAAAACATGCTTTGCCTAATTTTTGGGCACATGGTCTGATCCCCTTTCCCCGCCGCACGCCGCTGGATAGAAGTCGCAAGGTAGACCACCGCAACAGCCCGAAGGGACGCATATGAAAACCGCAGCCATCATCGTTGCCGCAGGGCGTGGCCTTCGTGCGGGTGGCGATGTGCCAAAGCAATGGCAGCTCATCTCAGGGCAAACGGTTGTCGAACATACACTGGACCTGTTTGACGCCCACCCCCGCGTGGATGAAATTGTGCTGGTGGTGGCGTTTGAAGACCTCGGCCGGGTTGAAACCCTTGGCCTGGAGGCACGGGCCACGATTGCCATCGGCGGGACGGACCGGTCAGGTTCGGTGCTGAGCGGATTGATAAACACGGATGCGCAGCGCGTGTTGATCCACGACGCCGCGCGCTGCTGCTGTCCGGCGGATGTGATTGACCGCGTGCTAAATGCTTTGGACGATAACATCGGTGCAGCCCCGGCCCTGGCCGTGACGGATGCACTCTGGACAGGCGCGCAGGACATGGTCAGCGGCATACAGGACCGCACGGGGCTCTATCGCGCGCAAACACCGCAGGGGTTTCACCGCGATGCGATTCTGATGGCCCATAGCGCCAATGTTGATGCCGTCGCGGATGATGTGGAAGTCGCCCGCCGCGCGGGGATTTATGTTGCAATCGTGCAGGGCGACGAGAGAAACCTGAAAATCACAACACCTGCCGATTTCGCACGGGCGCAATCACATTTGGACCAAAGCTTGAGCCAGACAAGTTCGGGCCAGACAAATTCGGGGACAACGATGGATATCAGAACAGGCAACGGATTTGACGTGCACCGCTTTGGCAGCGGCGACCACGTGGTGCTCTGCGGCGTCAAAGTTCCGCACAGCCGCGGATTGCAGGGCCATTCGGATGCGGACGTGGGCATGCATACCGTGACGGACGCCATTTTCGGCGCGCTGTGTCGCGGTGATATCGGTCAGCATTTCCCGCCCAGCGATCCGACGTGGAAAGGGGCCGACAGCCGCATTTTTCTTGAACATGCCTGCGCCATGGCCCGCGACATGGGCTTTACGCTGACCCACATGGATTGCACGCTGATTTGCGAGGCCCCCAAGATCGGCCCCGTCGCACAGGCCATGCGCGAGACGATGGCAGACATCATGGGGCTGGAGGTGGACCGGGTGAGTATCAAGGCCACAACGTCCGAACGCCTCGGGTTTACGGGACGTGGTGAAGGCATTGCAGCACTGGCAACAGTAACGTTGGTAAAGGGTGTGGGGTGACATCATGAAAGATGAATGGGCAAAGATTACAGCAACCGTGTTCTACGTCG
>CBFHGD010000153.1:0-3655 GCA_965655275.1 Octadecabacter sp.
TGGCCTGCGGCATTGTCGCCAACAACGGCGTCTTGTTTTCTGAGGCCGCCCAAAAAGGCGCGCATTTCATCGAGCTGTGTTCGCAACGTAAAATCCCGCTGGTGTTCCTGCAAAACATCACGGGGTTTATGGTCGGGCAAAAATACGAAAACGAAGGCATCGCGCGCCACGGGGCCAAAATGGTGACGGCTGTGGCGACCACATCGGTGCCAAAGATCACCATGATCGTCGGTGGGTCGTTCGGTGCCGGCAACTACGGCATGGCGGGGCGCGCGTTCGGCCCGAATTTTGTCTGGTCATGGCCCACGTCGCGCACGGCCGTGATGGGCGGGGAGCAGGCGGCAGGGGTGTTGGCAACAGTCAAACGCGACGCGATGGAGCGCGCGGGGCAGGCGTGGTCCCCTAAAGAAGACTCCGCGTTCAAACAGCCCACGATTGATATGTTCGAGGCGCAGTCCCACCCTCTTTATGCCAGTGCACGGCTATGGGATGATGGCGTAATTGATCCGCGTGACAGTCGCGCTGTGCTGGCGCTGTCCTTGCGCGCGGCGCTTAACGCGCCGATAGAAGACACGCGCTTCGGCGTGTTCCGGATGTGACATGATAAAGGCAGTTCAATGAGCGACAAAAACCAACGCGGCGATTTTTATTCAGGTATCCCATGGGTTTACGTGACACGCGCGCAGGCGTGGGCGCACCCTAAGGGGCAGCTTGGCGTCGTGTTGTGGGGTATTGGCGCGTTCTTTATCGCTGTCGCGATCTTCAAGGTTTACGTGATCATGAACAGTGGTGGTGACTGGTGGGTCGCTGCATTGACCGGTGCATTACCGCTGCTGACGGGCGTCGGGATTTTGCTGCGCGTGCCGTGGGCGATTTATCTGGCCGTGGTTTCAGCGGGCCTGACTGTGTATGGGTTGATCCGTGGGTTCGGCCAGGAAACGAGTGTGTTTTATATGGCTGAAACGGTGGCCTACATCGGGATCGTTTTCTACCTGATCGACGGCGACCGCCCGAACCTGATTTACCGCTATCGCTATCGCAAATATTCCGCCGGCAACGATGGCACGAGCGATGACTGACCCTGTTTTAGGACACACGCCATGATCACGAGGTTGCTCATTGCCAATCGGGCGGAAATTGCCTGCCGGATCATGGCCACGGCGCAGGCCAGAGGGATCGTTTGTATTGCCGTCCATTCGGATGCGGATGCAGATGCGCGCCATGTGCGTATGGCCGACGTTGCGGTGCCGATTGGCTGGGCAGCCCCTGCGGACAGTTACCTGCGCGGTGACCGGATTGTGCAGGCGGCGATTGAGACAGGCGCGCAGGCGATCCACCCGGGATACGGGTTCTTGTCGGAAAACCCGGAGTTTGTTGAACAGGTCGAAGCTGCGGGGCTGGTTTTTGTCGGGCCGAGCGCGGATGCAATCCGTGCAATGGGCCTGAAAGACCGCGCCAAGGCGTTGATGATTGACGCAGGCGTGCCTGTTGTGCCGGGCTATCACGGGGCGGATCAAAGCGATGATCTGTTGCGCAACGAGGCGGGCAAGATCGGCTATCCTTTGTTGATCAAGGCCGTGGCGGGCGGTGGCGGTAAGGGGATGCGGCTGGCCGAAACACAAGCCGCATTCGATGAGGCGCTGGCATCGGCCCGCGCAGAGGCGCGCGCAGCGTTTGGAAATGACGCCGTGTTGATCGAGAAATACATCACCGCGCCACGCCACATCGAGGTGCAGGTGTTTGGCGATGGCGCGGACGCCGTGCATTTGTTCGAACGGGATTGTTCGCTGCAACGCCGCCACCAAAAGGTGATCGAAGAAGCCCCCGCACCGGGCATGACGAAGGCCGTGCGCGCCGCTATGGGCGCGGCGGCCGTGACGGCGGCCAGGGCCATCGGCTACGCCGGCGCGGGCACGGTCGAATTCATCGTCGACGGGTCCGGCCCACTGCGCACCGACGGGTTCTGGTTCATGGAAATGAACACACGTTTGCAGGTGGAACACCCCGTTACCGAGGCGATCACCGGCGTTGATCTGGTGGAGTGGCAATTGCGCGTCGCATCGGGCGAGGGCCTGCCGCTGCGCCAGAAAGACCTGACAATTCAAGGCCACGCGTTCGAGGCGCGGCTTTATGCGGAGGATGCAACGAACGGCTTTTTACCGTCGATTGGCCGTTTGACGCATCTGTCGTTTCCCACGAGCGTGCGGGCAGATAGTGGCGTTGAAGCGGGCGATGTGATCACTCCGCATTACGATCCGATGATTGCAAAGGTCATCACCCACGGCGCAAGCCGCGCCGAAGCGCTGGAGCGTTTGCAGCGCGGTTTGGCCGGATGCGAGGTGGCGGGCACTGTCACGAACCTCGGGTTCTTGTCCGCGCTGGCCAGTCACGCGGAGTTTTCGGCGGGGCAGGTCGACACAGGGTTGATCGCACGGGGATTAACGGTGCTGGCCGCGGCGCCTGCGCCCACGGCGCGCGATTTGGCGCAGGCGGCTATGGCGCTGGGCGGTTTGATGGAGCGCGTGGTGTCGCGCGCCGGTTTTGCCCTGCATGGGGCGCTGACATGGCAGGTGCCCGTCGGCGCGGACACCGTGGCGTTAACGGTGTTGGGGCAGGACGCGGTAGACTGCGCCGTTGGGCTGCAAACTGTGCAGGCCCGCAAGCGCGCAGGCGTGTGGTGGTTTGATGGTCATAGGGCGCGTGCGCAACATGTGGACGGCGACGCGGTGACCTTGTTTGGTGCGGCTCCGATGACGGTGAAGCGGGCCGATCCGTTGGATCGCGCCAACGCGCATAGCGCGGGTGATGTGGTGTTGACGCCGATGCCGGGCTTGTTGCGTGAGGTCGCCGTTAAGGTCGGCGATGACGTTGCGCAGGGGGATCGTTTGGCGGTGCTTGAAGCAATGAAAATGGAACATGTATTGCGCGCCCCGCGTGCAGGGCGCATCGCCGCTGTTTCGGGCGGCGTCGGGGATCAGGTACAGGCTGGTATGAACTTGATTTCCCTGGAGGAAGACGATGGCACAGCAGATTGAGCTGTTCGAGGTCGGCCCGCGCGACGGCTTGCAAAACGAGCCGCGCGACATTTCCGTCGCAGACAAGATCGCATTGGTCGACCTGCTGTCGCGGTCGGGTTTGAAACGTATTGAATGCGCCAGCTTCGTCAGCCCCAAATGGGTGCCGCAAATGGCGGGCAGCGCGGATGTTCTGGCGGGGATCACCCGCGCCAAAGGGGTGTGCTACAGCGCGCTTGTGCCGAACCTGCGCGGGCTGGAGGACGCGATCGCGGCGGGCGCGGACGAGGTGGCGGTCTTTGCTTCCGCGTCCGAAGGGTTTTCGCGCGCCAATATCAACGCAAGCATCGCCGACAGCCTTGAGCGGTATCGCGCGGTGGTGGCGGCCGCCAAAGCTGCGGGCCTTCGGGTGCGCGGCTATGTGTCCTGCGTCGTTGCATGCCCCTTTGACGGGCCGACACAGCCCGCGCAGGTGGCACGTGTCGCACGCGCGCTGCGCGACATGGGGTGCTATGAAATCAGTCTTGGGGACACCATTGGCGCGGGCACACCCGACACGATCACGGTGATGTTGGCCTGTGTGTTGCAAGACGTGCCGGCGGCGCAATTGGCGGGTCATTACCATGACACCGGCGCGCGGG
>CBFHGD010000154.1:0-3644 GCA_965655275.1 Octadecabacter sp.
TGGCCTCGATCACCTCGGGGTTACAGTCAGGCGACACGACAAGTTTGCCGCCTGCATCCTTGAGCCTGTTCACGTCCTCGGAACTCAGAACTGTGCCTGCCCCAATCAGCGCGTCATCGCCAAATGCGCGCGCCATCTGGCCGATACTGTTAAACGGGTCCGGCGAATTCAGCGGCACCTCGATCTTGGTGATACCGCATTCGATCAGCGCGCCCGTCAGCTCAAGCGCTTCATCCGGCGTGATTCCGCGCAGGATTGCAACGATATTGCGTGTCATTTCGTGGTTTCCTTCCAGCCTGTGTAGGCGGCTTTCAGTCCGGCAAGCGTCATCGTGTCCCCGTCGACCGGATCTGCGGGCGCGCCCTGTTGATCAAGGGCCGTTTTGTAAAGCGTGGTGAGTTCGGGGGCGCCAACAATCGCAATCCGCTGGCCAAGCCAGTATGGACGTGCGCCCGCCAGCTCGAGGCCGATCAACAAGCCCGACAGCCGCGCGCGACACGTCGCGGCCGCCATATCGTTGACCAGGCTTTCGGCCCGCACCCCGAAAAGCCGCGACCCGATGTTTTGCGGCCCGCTGATCGCGTCTTTGATCGCATCGCTGAAGGCTGCATCGTCCCACGCGTCGGTCTGGACCGAATGGCGCAGCACGGAGTCCTCGGAGAGGAGCGCGAAAAGTTCGCCGGTCATGAATGTTGAAAAGCTGACGACTTCGCCCGCGCTCAGATGCACCCATTTGGTATGGGTGCCGGGAAGACAGAGCACGCCGTCGAAATTGGGATGCGTCGCGATGAATCCGGCAATTTGGGTTTCCTCGCCCCGCATGACATCCGCGGAACTGGTTTGCTGTAGCCCGGGCAGGATCATGGGCGTGATACGGGGGTCTTTGGTGGCGACTTTGGTGGCCCGTTCCACGCTTGGCGGGGCGCAAGGGACGTTGACATAGGTCGCTTCCTGCCACCCTTGCCGCGAGCCGGCCATGCCACAGCAAATCACCGGCGTCGTGTGTTCGCCCAGATAGGGGGCAATCAGGTCGACCAGTGCGGGTTCAAACGCGTCCGGCGTCAACGACCCCATGCCACGATCCGATACACAATGCGCAATAAGCGCATTGTCGGGGCCAAAAACCCACGCGCGCAAATTGGACGTGCCCCAATCAACCGCGATCCATTCTGCTAAATCAGCCACTTCACACTATCCCGTTGTTACCACACCACCGTCGACGACCATCGCCTGACCGGTCATCATCCGGCTGGTGTTTGAAGCCAAAAACAACACGGCATCAACCATATCTTGCGGCCCCAGAGTATCTTTGAGGCACTGTCGGTCCAGATGCGCGTCCAAGGCTTCGGGCGTGACCCACATTTCTTTTTGCTTGTCGGTCAACACCCAGCCCGGCGCAAGCGCGTTGACGCGTATCTTGTCAGGGCCGAATTCCCGCGCCAACGAACGGGTCATGCCGTTAATGCCTGAATTTGCGGTCGTATAAGACGGGTAGCCCGTATTTCCCATCATGTAGCTGATGGAGGTGAAATTGATGATCGACCCGCCACCCGCGGCCCGCATCCCGTCGATCACAGCCTGACACGCAAAGAAATATGCCTTGAGGTTGATAGCCTGCGACCAGTCCCAAAACGCCTCGTCTACGTCTTTCGTGGCGTGGCGTTTGTCGTTGGCGGCGTTGTTGACCAGAACCGTCACCGGCCCATGCGCTTCGCCCGCTTGTGCGATGCATGACTTCAGCATCGTGATGTCAGTGATGTCGCATTGCAAAAAGAGAGGCCGCACGCCGTGTTTTTCTTCCATCTCGTCAACAAATCCGGTGGCATCCGAACGTTGGACAAAAGCCACTTTTGCCCCCTGCCCCATCAGCCCGTCGGTCAGAAACGCGCCGATGCCTGATCCCCCGCCAGTGACGAAAACGCTTTGCCCTGCAAGGTCGTGAAAAGTTGCGGTTTGGGTCATCAGTGGCTCTCTCGTGTTACGGGGCGGGTGTCTTTGCCGACGAGAAAATCAAGGTCCGCGCCCTGATCAGCTTGCAAGACATGGTCGACATACATTTTGGCATAGCCGCGCGTGTAGTGCGGTTCGGGCGCAACCCATGCCGCGCGACGCGCGCTCAATTCTGCCTCTGCGACCAAAAGTTCCAGAACGCCAGTGCTGGCGGAAACGCGAATTCGGTCTCCGGTCTGCACCAACGCCAATGGCCCGCCTGCCGTGGCTTCGGGTGCGACGTGCAGGATCACGGTGCCGAACGCAGTGCCCGACATCCGTGCATCCGACACGCGAACAATGTCGCGCACGCCCTTTTTCACCAGCTTGGCGGGGACCGGCATATCACCCACTTCGGGCATCCCCGGGTAACCCTTGGGTCCACAGTTCTTGAGCACCAGAATGGTGTTTTCATCCACCGGAAGATCGTCGCGGTCGATGTTGGCTTTCAACTCTTCGATGGTCTCGAAAACATAGGCCTCCGCCTCGTGCTCCAGCAGGTGATCACTGGCCGCTGACGGTTTGACGATTGCGCCGTTTGGCGCAAGATTGCCGCGCAATACCCGCAGGCCCGCGGCCGGTTTGAGCGGGTCATCATAGGTATAGATGACGTCGCTGTTATAGCACTCCGCTTCGTCGTAATACGCTGAAATGTCCTTCGCCATGACAGTGTTGGCCGGGCGAAGTTTGTGCGACAATTCCTTGAGCACGACCGGAACACCACCCGCGTAACAAAAATCCTCCATCAGGTATTTGCCCGACGGCATGCAGTTCACCAGCAGCGGTATTTCCCCGCCGATCTCGAAGTCTTCCATCGTCAAATCGATACCAACGCGGCCCGCTAACGCCAGCAGATGCACCACCGCATTGGTCGACCCACCAAGCGCGGCATTGGCCAGAATTGCGTTTTCAAAACTCTCCTTGGTCAGAACGTCGGACAGCTTCAGGTCTTCCTCCACCATTTCGACAATGCGTTTGCCGGTCATATGGGCCAAAGCCATGCGTCGCGCATCGACCGCCGGAAGCGACCCGTTCATCGGCAGTGACATCCCCATTGCTTCGGTCAGCGACGACATGGTCGATGCGGTGCCCATGGTCATGCAGACCCCTTTGGACCGGCTCATGCCGGATTCCGTGGCCATGAAATCCTTGAGGGTCATGTCGCCCGCTTTCACGTCCATCGCAAATTTGCGCACGTCGGTTCCGGAGCCCAGATCACGCCCTTTCCATTTGCCATTCAGCATAGGCCCCGCGCTGACCACGATGGACGGAAGGTCGACCGACGCCGCCCCCATCAGCTGGCCCGGCGTGGTCTTGTCACACCCGCCCAGCAGAACGACACCATCCATGCCATAGGCGCGGATCGATTCCTCGACATCCATCGCCAGCAAATTGCGAAACAGCATCGCGGTGGGTTTCATCTGGGTTTCGCCAAGGCTCATGACGGGAAATTCCACAGGAAATCCGCCCGCTTCCCAAACGCCGCGTTTGACGCCTTCGGCCAGCTCGCGCAGGCCTGAATTACATGGCGTCAACTCCGACCATGTGTTGCAGATGCCGATAACCGGACGCCCGTCAAATGCGTGATCCGGAAAGCCCTGGTTTTTCATCCACGACCGACGGATGAACCCGTCCTTGTCGAGCATACCGTACCA
>CBFHGD010000155.1:0-3636 GCA_965655275.1 Octadecabacter sp.
GGTTTTACGCAGATGGGGGGCGAGGGCGCCAACTGGGTCGGCGAAGCGCCGTTTTCTACCCGTGAGCACGTGTTTCAGAACCTCGGGGATGGCACCTACAACCATTCCGGTGTTCAGGCGATCCGGTTTGCGCTGATGGCGAACACCAACATTACCTACAAGATTCTGTATAACGACGCCGTTGCCATGACCGGCGGGCAGGGCAATGACGGCGGGCTGACGGCGGATCAGATTTGCCGCGAAGTGCTGGCCATGGGGGTCAAACATGTCCATCTGGTGCATGACCCCAAAGAAGGCATGGATCTGTCGCTTGTCCCCGCAACTGTTGAGGTTTCGACCCGGGACAAGCTGGACGTCGTGCAGAAAAATATGCGCGACATCAAAGGTGTATCAGTGCTTGTTTATGTGCAGACCTGTGCCGCCGAGAAACGCCGCCGCCGCAAGCGCGGCCAGTTTCCGGACCCGGACAAGCGCGTCTTTATCAACACCGACGTGTGCGAAGGCTGTGGAGATTGCGGCGTGCAATCCAATTGCGTGTCCATCGTGCCCGTTGAAACGGAGTTGGGCCGCAAACGCGCGATCGACCAGTCGTCGTGCAACAAAGATTATTCCTGTGTCAACGGGTTTTGCCCGTCGTTTGTGACGGTGCAAGGTGCGCAGGTGAAAAAGGCGGCTACGCAGACCGTCACGCTGCCTGATATGCCCGACCCCGAATTGCCCGCGATCAAAGGCACCCATAACGTCGTCATTACCGGCGTCGGGGGCACGGGCGTTGTAACGATTGGTGCCGTGTTGGCGATGGCCGCCCATGTGGATGGCAAGGCGGCGGGAATGATGGAAATGGCAGGGCTCGCGCAGAAGGGCGGCGCGGTGCACATTCATTGCCGGTTGGCCGATAATGCGCAAGATATCAACGCGATCCGTGTCGCCACGGGGGAATGTGATGCGTTGATCGGCGGGGATCTGGTGGTGAGTGCTGGGTCCAAAACTCTTGGGTTGATGGCAACAGGGCGCACGCGCGCTGTGGTCAACGCCCATGAAACCATGACGGGCGATTTCACCCGCAACACAGACTTCACACTTCCTGCCGCGCAATTGGCGCTGTCGCTTGAGGCGCGGCTGAAAGGTCGCGTGACCATGTTTGATGCGACCGAGCTGGCCCGAATTCTAATGGGCGATGCGATTTATTCCAATATGATGGTCTTCGGGGCCGCATGGCAGGCGGGGGCCATTCCGGTGTCCGGCGACGCGATCCGCCACGCGATCGAGCTGAACGGCACAGCAGTGAAGCGTAATTTGCAAGCGTTCGAATACGGGCGGTGGGCGGTTTTGCATCCCGGTGATGCGGCCAAAGTTTTGGCGCCTAACGTCGTGGAGAAGCCCAAGTCTGTGGACGAGAAGATCGCGTATCGTGTGGCGCATCTGACAGCCTATCAGAACGAGGCCTATGCCAAACGCTACGCTGATTTTGTTGCGGCCTTTGAGGGGGACCTGCGTGAGGCTGTCGCGCTCGGGTATCATAAGCTATTGTCTTACAAGGATGAATATGAGGTCGCGCGGCTGCTCTGCGAAACGCGCGCGAAGGCCGAGGCGGAGTTTGATGGCGATCTGAAACTCACCCATCACCTTGCGCCGCCGTTAATCAGCCGTATGGGGCCAAACGGACGGCCGCGCAAATACGCCATGCCGCGCGCGACGGCCAGACTGTTCCCCTATCTTGCGCGCCTGAAACGGCTACGCGGAACGCGTTGGGACATTTTCGGCCGCACGCAGGAGCGTAAAATGGAGCGCGCTTTGATCGCACAATATGAGGGTGATCTGGAGGCCATTCGCCCGCTGATCCGCACCGATACGCTGGAGGCTGCCGTTGCTCTGGCGCGGCTTCCGCTTGATATCCGCGGGTTTGGTCCTGTGAAACATGCCAACGCAGCGCAGGCGGCCAAACGCCGCGAGGAGCTGTTGGCCGTGTTGCGCGCGCCCCATACACAGGCGGCAGCGCAATAGGGGCCGCACGTTTCACTGGTGATCTGCGTCACAACGTCTTACCTATGGCGCAAGCAAAGACCATGGATGCCATGCCCAAGAACGAAATCGCACGCGATATTTCCTATTCCACCTCCGCTGAAACGAAGGGCGGGCGGGCTTTGATCCGTGTGATGGAGAACGCGACGGGGCGTCTAAAACTGATCCGCAAGGCGCGCGGCTATGATTTGGAAGTGGCAGAGGGTGCTGATTTTTGGCGCGTGATTACAGAACGTTACAAGCTAAAGTTAAACGTCATTGGCGGCTCGCTCGAGTCTATTCCGCAGACCGGCCCGCTGATTGTCGTGTCCAACCACCCCTACGGAATTCTGGACGGGTTGATGATGGGGCGGATCCTGTCAGAGCGGCGCGGCGGTGATTTTAAAATTTTGGCCAATTCGGTGTTTCGCAAATCACCCGACCTTGAACGGGTGATCCTGCCCATCAGCTTTGATGAAACCAAAGACGCCGCGCGCCAGAACCTCGAAACCCGCAATGAAGCCTTGCGCTATCTGAACGATGGCGGAGCGATAGGCGTGTTTCCCGGCGGTACCGTCAGCACATCGGCGCGGCCGTTTTCGCGGGCGATGGACCCGCAGTGGCGCAATTTTACGGCCAAGATGGTGGCCAAGAGCGACGCCGTCGTGGTGCCTGTCTTCTTTGAAGGGGCCAACAGTCGCCTGTTTCAACTGGCCAGCCATTTGCACATGACATTGCGTGTCGGAATGCTGATCCGTGAATTTCGCGCGCGTGTGGGGACAGATGTGCGCGTGGTGATTGGTGAGCCGATCCCTGCCGCGCACCTCGCGGCGTACAAAGGCGATGCAAAAGGGTGCATGGATTTCCTACGCAAAGCGACGTATGAGCTGTCCCCAAAGCCGCTCCCGATCGACAGGTTGGGGCGGGAGTTTGAGGCACGATATAGACGCAAGGACTAGGGCAGTATGGCAGTCGGTATTTTTGACAGTGGTTTGGGTGGTTTAACGGTGCTGGGCGCGGTTCAGGAGCGTCTGCCGGACGTGCCGTTTGTGTATTATGCCGACAGTGCGAATGCGCCCTACGGTGTGCGCACCTCGGATGATATTTACAACCTGACGACGGCCGCCACACAGCGCCTGTTTGATGCGGGCTGCGATCTGGTGATCCTGGCCTGTAACACCGCGTCAGCAGCGGCCTTGCGCCGCATGCAGGAAGGCTGGGTGCCCGAAGGCAAGCGCGTGCTGGGTGTGTTCGTGCCACTGATCGAGGCGCTGACAGAACGCAGCTGGGGCGACAATTCACCGCCGCGGGAAGTCGACATCAAACATGTGGCGCTGTTTGCCACGCCCGCCACGGTTTCATCGCGCGCATTCCAACGCGAACTGGCTTTTCGCGCGATTGGTGTGGACGTTGAGGGGCAGGCCTGCGGCGGTGTCGTCGATGCGATTGAAGACGGTGACATGATGCTGGCCGAGGCGCTGGTGCGCAGCCATGTGGACGCGCTCAAACGCAAGATGCCCGAACCGGATGCCGCGGTTTTGGGCTGCACGCATTATCCGCTTATGGAGCAGCAGTTTCAGGAGGCGTTGGGTGCGGACGTGAAGGTATTCAGTCAGGCCAATCTGGTGGCCGAGA
>CBFHGD010000156.1:0-3636 GCA_965655275.1 Octadecabacter sp.
GAAAATCTCCGCCGTAATCCCGCTCCGCATAGAATTGAAAAATAGGCATGCGGATTTCACCGCGATAGCTGACCATGATGGGTTTGTCGTTGGCGAGAAATTCGGCAAACAGGGACGCGACGAACAGGAACAGGAATATCCAAAGCGACCAATACGCCCGCCGGTTGCGGGTAAAATTGCGCCAGCGGCGTTTGTTCAGCGGTGACAGGCTGAACCAGCCACGTTTCTTGGGGGGTGCCGTTTCCATCTAGCCCCTCCTCTCGAAGTCAATGCGCGGGTCGATCAGCACATAGGTGATATCGGTAATGATCCCGACAACAAGGCCCATGAGGGAAAAGGCAAACAGCGTGCCGAACATCACCGGATAATCGCGCTGCAACGTCGCCTCGAACCCGAGACGTCCAAGCCCGTCGAGCGAAAACAGCGTTTCGATGATCAACGATCCACCAAAGAAAACGCCGATAAACAACGCCGGAAAGCCCGAGATCACGATCAACATCGCGTTGCGAAAGACATGGCCGTAAAGCACGCGGGATTCCGACAGGCCCTTGGCTTTGGCGGTTATAACGTATTGTTTCTTGATCTCGTCGAGGAACGAGTTTTTCGTCAGCAATGTCAGGGTCGCGAAGGCCGAAATGGTCGATGCCAAAACGGGCAGCGCGATGTGGTGGAAATAGTCCACGATCTTGCCCCAGGTGCTGAACTCCTCCCAATCAGGCGAGGTCAGGCCACGCAGCGGGAACAGACGGTTGCAGGTCGGATTGTAGTCGTAAAGCCACCAAAACACCGGATGCCCGTTGAGCCAGTCAGACAGAACCGGAAAGCGAAAACAGTTGTTTGAGGCGAACAGCACAATCAGCAGGATCGCGAACAAAAACCCCGGGATCGCGTAGCCGACGATGATGGCCGCTGATGTCCACGTGTCAAACGATGACCCGTCGCGCACCGCTTTGCGGATGCCCAGCGGGATCGACACAAGGTAAGCGATGAGCGTGGACCACAGGCCCAGCGTGATCGACACGGGCATCTTTTCCAGCACAAGATCAACGACGGACACGGACCGGAAATAGCTCTCCCCGAAATCAAAGCGGATATAGTCCCACATCATCAGGAAAAACCGTTCCAGCGTGGGAATTGGCACCGGCGCGCAGGCCTCATTGCGCAAATCCGGTTCGCCGGCAAAACCCGCCTCACAAACAATGCGGGAAAATTTGAATTCGACCTGCAACTGATCGAGGAATTCCTGCGGCAGGCCGCGCGATGCGACTGTGTCATCGCTTTCGCTTTCCATCAGCTCCGAACCGCCGCCCGAAATCCCCTCAAACACGTCACCACCGCCCTCCATCTGGGCAATGATCTGTTCAACGGGCCCACCGGGCACAAATTGGATGAGCGTAAAATTGATGATCATGATCCCGAACAACGTCGGGATCACCAAAAGCAATCGTCTTAGGATATACGCGCCCATTCAGCTTTGCCTTTTTCGGTCTTTTACGCTGTCGGTCCGCAGCCTTAAAAGGCGCCTGCGGCTTCCAGTTCTGCTGCTCTTCCGACGTTATACCACCAGAATGACAAGTTGCCCAATGCAAAGGGAGGCAACGGATCAGGGAATTCAAACATGTCGTAGTAGGCGACGGTGTGGGTGGACTTATACCACTGCGGCACCCAAAATCCTTTGGCGCGCAGCACACGATCAAGGGCATGCGTGCCTGTCGTCATCTCCTCAAGGGTCTGCGCGTCGATCACGACCTTCAACAGGCGGTCGATTGCTTCGTCCTCAAGTCCCATCAGGTTGCGCGAACTGTCAGCGGCGGTTTCGGACCCGAACCATTGGCGCATGCCTGTGCCCGGCTCGAACCCTTGGGTCATGGTGTGGGTGATCATATCAAAATCAGCCGGTGCATCCAGACGTTCAACAAATTGCGCGAAATCGACGCGATTAAGCGTCGCATCAACGCCCAGCCGTTTCAGGCTTTCAACGTAAGGATTGATGATGCGTTCAAACGAAGGGGACGCCGTAAGAAATTCAACTGAAAGAACTTCGCCCCCTTTGCGGCGGATCCCGTCATCCCCGGCGATCCAGCCCGCCTCGTCCAGCAAATCGGATGCAAGGCGCAGATTGGCGCGATCAGTGGGGCGATTGGCTCTGGACGTAGGCGGAATGACCGCTTCGTCCGTCAGGATGGCTGCATCAAGCAGGCCGTCATCGACAAGGGGTTGCAGCAATGCCACCTCAGCCGCGCTGGGCACGCCGCGCGCCTGAAGGTCCGAGTTTTGCCAGAAGGATTCCACGCGTTCATAAAGGCCATAGAACAGCGTTTCGTTGGACCACTCGAAATTGAACATCAACCGGATGGCTTCGCGCACGCGCGGGTCCTGAAATTTCTCGTCACGCAAGTTGAAGATGAATCCCTGCGCCGACCCGATGGACCCGTTGGGGAGTTCTTCGGCCTTTACCCAGCCGTTCTCAACCGCAGGAAATTCATAGCCCGTGGCCCATTGCAGAGACGAGTTTTCGTTGCGGAACGTATATTCGCCGGCCTTGAATGCCTCGAATGCGGCGGCTGAGTCAGTGAAATATTCATAACGGATGGTATCAAAGTTGGCCGTCCCGACATTGAGCGGATGATCTACGCCCCACCAGTCGGGGTCACGGGCATAAACGATCTGGCGGTTGGTATCAAAGCTGTCGATGACATAGGCACCTGTGCCAAGAAACGGCACATCGGTGCTTTCATCCAGACGCGCGCCGGTCTCTTCGAACCACGTTTTGGAAAACGCGCGTGTGATACCCGCATAGCCAATGACATCACGGCGCGGCGCATCTTCGGTGAAGAAGAATTTGACGCGATAGGTGTCCAGCACCTCGACCCCGTCAAGGTATTGCGCAACCACGTTCACATATTCGGGCAGGCCCTGATCCATAATCAGGTTATGGGCGAATGCGATGTCTTCGGCGGTGAACGGCGTGCCGTCGGAAAACGTGATATCTTCGCGCAGATTGAAGATCACCCAATCAAGGCTGTCGGGATATTCCATCGTGGTGCACAGGTAGCAGTAGGATCCGTAGGGGTCGTCCGCCGTGGCCGTCAGGATACTTTCATGAAGGACGGTTGTGCCAGCTGCTGCTGCTCCGTCACGGGTGAAGTTGTTGAAGGTGTCAAAGGTGCCTTGGGCTGCGACACTGATCTCCCCACCTTTGGGGGCGTCGGGGTTTACGTAGTTCAGATGCGTCATGTCAGCCGGATACATCAGCTCCCCGAAGTTGGTGTAGCCGTGCGAAATGGTGATGTTCTCGTGGCTGTCTGCCCGCACCAACGTGGCTGCCCCGATCGCCAGAACAGATCCCGCAAGCATGAGGCCCCATTTCGACATCCCCGCTGATCGGAATTGAACGGCGGCTATTGCGGCGGGGCGCGGGGTCTGGCTCATCTGGATGCTCCTGAATATGGGTCTTTCCACTTGTATGAAGCTAAAGCGCACGGGCACGAACATTCAAGTTGAGATTGCGTGAGCGGGCCGTGATCCGTGGGTCATTCGGACGCGAAACGCAAAAGGCCGCCCACAAACGGGGCGGCCCTTGTTTTTCATCGTCGCGACGAATTAATCGTCGAGGCTGTCGAGATAGGCAATCAG
>CBFHGD010000157.1:0-3514 GCA_965655275.1 Octadecabacter sp.
TTGAGACATCCGACATCGAAGCGATGTTGCCCTGGCTTGATTGGGCGTTCCATGCCGAGATTGAAGCATAGGTGGGGTTAAAACCCCACACGACTCCTCCCCAACTCATTTATTACAAGGACCAGAATCATGGCTCCCAAAGTACTCGTATCCGACAAACTCTCTGAAACCGCGGTGCAAATTTTCCGCGATCGTGGCATTGATGTGGATTTCATGCCCGACCTTGGCAAGGACAAAGACAAACTGGCTGAAGTTATCGGCCAATATGACGGTCTTGCGATCCGGTCTGCCACCAAAGTCACGGCCAAGTTGCTCGAACATGCGCCCAACCTGAAAGTTATCGGGCGCGCCGGTATCGGCACCGACAACGTCGACAAGGAAGCCGCGTCCAAGGCCGGTATCATTGTGATGAACACGCCTTTCGGCAACATGATTACCACTGCCGAACACGCAATTGCGATGATGTTCGCCGTGGCGCGCCAGATCCCCGAAGCGTCCCAGTCGACCCATGCCGGCAAGTGGGAAAAATCCAGGTTTATGGGCGTCGAGTTGACCGGCAAGACCCTTGGCGTGATCGGCGCGGGCAACATCGGGGGTATCGTGTGCGAACGTGCGCGTGCGTTGCAGATGAAAGTTGTGGCCTATGACCCCTACCTTAGCGAGGAAAAAGCCGAAAAGATGGGTGTAGAGAAAGTCGATTTAGACACGCTGCTGGCCCGCGCGGATTTCATTACGCTCCATGTGCCGTTCACAGATCAAACGGCAAATATTCTGAGCCGCGAGAACATCGCCAAGTTGAAAAAGGGCGTGCGTATTGTGAACTGTGCGCGCGGTGGCTTGGTCGACGAGGAGGCTCTGGCCGATGCCTTGAAATCCGGCCACGTGGCCGGCGCCGCGTTCGACGTTTTTGCCGTGGAACCCGCAACGGACAGTCCACTGTTCAATCTGCCCAACGTAGTCGTAACACCCCACCTTGGCGCGGCCACGACCGAAGCACAGGAAAACGTCGCGCTTCAGGTGGCGGAACAAATGTCGGATTATCTGATGACAGGCGCTGTGACCAACGCGCTGAACATGCCGTCGGTCACCGCACAAGAAGCCAAGATCATGACGCCATGGATTGCGCTGTCCGGTCACCTTGGCAACTTCATCGGTCAGATGACGGACGAGCCGATCAAGGCGATCAACATCCTCTTTGACGGTACCGTGTCGGACATGAACCTTGCCGCGCTGACGGCGGCAACGATTGCCGGCATCATGAAAAAGGCAAACCCCGACACCAACATGGTCAGCGCGCCGGTCATTGCCAAAGAACGCGGCATCAAGATCAGCACGACAAAGCAGGACAAGACCGGCACATTTGACGGCTACATTAAGGTAACCGTCGTGACCGACAAGCGCGAACGTTCGGTTGCAGGCACCGTTTTCAGCGATGGCAAACCACGGTTCATCCAGATCAAGGGCATCAACATCGACGCCGAAATCGGCGCGCACATGGTTTATACCACGAACGAAGACGTGCCCGGCATCATCGGTGTTTTGGGCCAAACGATGGGCAAGCATGACGTCAACATCGCTAACTTCACGTTGGGCCGCTCCGAAGCCAAAGGTGAAGCGATTGCGCTGCTTTATGTGGATGAACCCGTGCCGTCCGCCGCTCTGAAAGAGATCGAGGCGACCGGCATGTTCACGCAAGTCAAACCACTGGCGTTCGAGGTCGCCTAAAAGTCGCCCCTGTCTTTGCTTCTCAAATATCCTGGGGGAGCCGAAGGCGGGGGCAAAGCCCCTTCCTGGAAAGGTCGAAAATGTTCTACGCGCTTGGTGATATTCACGGACAAATGGCGCAACTGGACCGTGCTCTGACATTGATCGCGGCAGACGGCGGAGCGGATGCGCCGCTGTTTTTCGTCGGTGATCTGGTGGACCGAGGGCCGGACAGTCGCGGCGTCATTCAAACGATTAGGGACGGACAAGCCGGAGGGAAACCTTGGCAATGCATCCTTGGCAATCACGACCTGATGTTTCTGGACTTTGTGCAATCCGGCAAGACTATTCACCCCGAAATCCTGTCGCGTAAATCATGGCTGCATCTTCGCCTTGGCGGGGCGGCGACGCTGGCGTCGTATATGGACGGACAAGACATCAACCATCCAGACTGGATCAGTTGGGCTCATGCCGTGGAACACGGGTTGGACCCTGCGTCACCGGACCTTGTGCAAGCCCTCGCCAGCGCCGCGAAAGAAGTTGTGCCGGCCGCGCACCTCGAATGGATCGAAGCTTTGCCATTATGCGCACAGGCGCCTGATGAGCACATTTTTGTTCATGCGGGCATACGGCCCGGCGTTGCGCTTGATGAGCAAACGCGTCGTGACATGATCTGGATCAGGGAGGGTTGGATCGATTATGACGGTCCGCTCGATTCTACCTATGTGCACGGCCACACGGCGCTTGATTTTCCGCAACACCACGGGAAGCGGATCAATCTGGATGGTGGTGCGGGCTATGGGCGGCCCTTGGTGCCTGCGGTGTATGATGACGGGCGTTGGTTCACATTGGATGATCACGGGCGCACGCCGCTGGCTGCGTCATGAATGATACGGCCTCCTGCACCTTTCGGCCCTTAGCGTCGTCAGGTAAGCAAGCCGTATGACAACCGCTTTCACCAGTTTGCCCGATATCCTCGATCACGGGTTTGATACGGTGATCGACGTGCGCTCGCCTGCCGAGTTTGCCGAGGACCATTTGCCCGGCGCGATCAATCTTCCCGCACTATCAAACGACGAGCGCGCGCGGGTTGGAACGATCTACGTGCAGGAAGCACCGTTCAAGGCGCGCAAGATTGGTGCGGCTCTTGTGGCCCGCAATGTGGCGGATCATCTGGATGGGCCGTTGCGCGACATGGCGGGCAGCTGGCGGCCGCTGGTGTATTGCTGGCGCGGCGGGCAGCGGTCGGGCTCGTTCGCGTCGATTCTGGCGCAAATCGGGTGGCGTGCCGAGGTGATTGAGGGCGGTTATCAGAGCTTTCGAAACCTTGTGCATGATGTGGTTTATGACACAGCAGTGCCGCATCGTTTGATCCTGCTGGATGGCAACACGGGCACGGCGAAAACAGATATCTTACACCGACTGGCAGCGCTTGGTGTGCAGGTCCTCGATCTTGAAGGCGTGGCAAACCATCGCGGGTCTTTGCTGGGCGAGATGGCAGGCGGGCAGCCCGCGCAAAAGGGGTTCGAGACCGCATTGGCCTGTGCACTGTCGCGGCTGGACCCGACCCGCCCTGTCATTGTCGAAGCTGAGAGTAGCAAAGTCGGCGAACGGGTCGTGCCGCCATCGCTATGGGCCGCGATGAAAGCCGCGCCACGCATCGAGATTGACGCACCGCTGGACGCGCGGGCGCGGTATCTGGCGGAGGCTTACGCGGATCTGAGCGCGGATCAAAGCAGGCTGACCGGGAAGCTGGAAATCTTGCGCCGCCGTCGCGGAGGACTGGTTGATGGCTGGTTGTCCCTATTGA
>CBFHGD010000158.1:0-3499 GCA_965655275.1 Octadecabacter sp.
GACACATCTGTTCCGTGCGCCCGAGGATTGACGCAACCGTGTTCCGAAAACCTGCTGTGCTGAAGGCGGTATTGACGGCAACAAGGGATGGCAAATCTCCAAGCCGCCGCATTGGGCCAACGTGCGCCTCCGGCGGGGATATTTGAAAAGCAAAGACAGCCGCGAAAAAACAGCAACGAATTATTAACCACCTTCAACGATCAATAAGATGCGGTACAGGCGGGGACGCCGATGGCCGTAAGCGAAGACAAGCCCAGGTTTGTTCTGGTCCGGCATCGTCAAGGCGGTGTCGGGCTGTTCGCTCAAGCTGTTCGCATTGTCTTTGCTTTTCCAATATCCTCGGGGGACGGCCCTTGGCCGGGGGGCAGACAGCCCCCTCCGGCGCGCCCACCCTGCGCCATCCGGTCGTGACCCGCGCCCGCCCGCCGCAGGCGCCGATCGCAAGCTCGCTCCACCCGAACTGCCTAGCGCATCCAAAAGCCTTCTTTCTTGATGCGGTTGCGGATCTGGCGTTCGCGCGGGGGCATATCGTTTTGATCAAACAGCGCGCGGACTTTTTCGCCGCGCCCTTGGTAGATCATCCGTTTGAAGGGATCATACTGCTTTAGCCATTTCTTGATTTTGTTGGGGCTGGCCACAGTTTCGAGCGCGGCCACAACCGCGTCGTTCTCGCGCGCATAAAGCAGGGGCAGCATGCGATAGTGACAGGTCAGATCACCGTCCAGTCCCGCCAGATCATCCCCGGGCCGCCCGCCACCAAAGCTGTGGATCACCAGGGGGAGGGTGACTTGGTCAAGCCACGGATCAAGCGACTGCAACACCATTTCTGGCGGGCAATTATCACGGGTCTCCACCGCCCAGTCACGCCAGCGGGTGCCGAACGCGGGTGCGTCATGTCCTGTGACCCAACCGGCGTTGAAATAGAGGTAGCGCTCCCAGTATTCATCCGGTTGCGTCAGTTCGAGGGTGCTGTCGAAGTCCAGCCCATACCGGTCGTAGAGTGATTTCCACGTGGCTGAATACCCGGGCCAATACAGCTCCTCTTCGGGCCACGTTCCTGTGCGGCGCATGGATGCGCTGGGGCGGGTGAAATCGGCGCACAGCGTACCGATGTCGCCCAAAATCAGGGTGTCGCTGTCCAGAAACAGAAAGTTGCGGCCCGCAGGCATGGCGCACAGCGCTTCGATTTTGTTGCCATGGGGGTAGATTTGCCCGAAGGCCTTGTTTTCAAATGGCAAGATGACTGCGCCGAGGTCTTGCAACGCGCCTTTGATGTCGCCGGGCATGGACGGATCTTTGGCCCACAGCGGGCCCGGCTGCGGTTCCGCCACATAAAGCGTGCCTTGAAAAGTCGGGGCATTGGCGCGCAGGGAGGCGGCCAGCAGCAGGGCCTCGTATTGCAGGCGACCCGCCTGGCCGATCGCCACAATATCAAAGTCCGATGATGGCGCGGTTGCAGCCTTCGGTGCCCTTTTTGCTGCTGCCTTCGCTTTCGGTCTTGCCGTCTTCTTTGCCATTTTGCTTGCCTGCCTGCCTTTTGTCGCCACTATAGAGGCGCGGCTGCCCGCAAGGAAAGGGGTCGTTTTCGACCCTGAGGAGACAACCATGATTGATCTATTTCTGCCACTCGTTATCGGGATTGGCATCGGCATCGAGCCCCCATCAGATGATGCGCCAGATATGGTGGCGCAGGTCCCCGTTGTCGAACCGCTGGCCCCGATCGATCCCGGCTCGGGCGATGATCTCGGGGCGGACCGCGCACCCGAACCGCAGGAGCCAACCGGACAATTTACCACAGCGCTCGAGGTGCGCCCGATTTTGGGCATGACCAAAAGCAACTGGGTCGGGGTGCGTGAATACAACGATCAGGATTTCATCTACTTTTCGCACCTTCTCAGCTGGCGCTGCGGGTTGTGGGACATCCGCTATGGCATCAACGGTGCACCGGCAGACAATGTGGTGGCGATGGAACCCTGCAATGAGGACTTCGCCCAGCCTAACGTGATGATGGATATCGAGAATTTCCAACCCTATGTGGTGCACCCGCTTGGGTCGATCGAAAGCGTCTATGTTGAAATTGTCTATGACGACGGCACGACCGATTTTGCGCAGTTCGAGCGCGACGAGGTTCGAATTCCGTAACGGCGCGGATGCAACACAGCAGCTTAAGAAGGGGCGCGTGCCGCGGGCGGGGGTGGCCGACACGAACGCGATTGCGGGCAATCGCTGCTTCGTGCGGGTTACCGTCTTTTCTTGGTGCGAGGTTTTTGGAAGTGGTGGGCGACCCTGGAATCGAACCAGGCGTGCGTCTCCGCGAGGGAGTTACAGTCCCCTGCCACACCTTGCGGCCTGTCGCCCACTGGCGGCGTGAATAGCTAGGGGTCTGGGGGGCGTCAACCTCAATTCGCGGCCCATTTCGCGAAATCATGGATGCGGCCCTGGGCCAAGCCTTGCGGTTTGCGCGCTTGCGCCCCATGAGGGGGTACAGATAAAGGAACGCGCCATGAAAAAACCGACCTGGGTTGTCGAAAAGGAACGCAACAAACGCATTGCGGCCAATGAAACGGTTTGGTTGTTCGGTATTCACGCGGTGCGCGACGCCCTGTTGAATCCCGCGCGCGAAAAGCTGCGATTGGTGGTGACCAAGAACGCCTATGACCGGCTGGGTGACGCGGTGGCGCAGGGGCCGGAGCCGGAAATGAGCGACCCGCGCAGGTTTGCCGCACCGATTGACCCGCAATCGGTCCATCAGGGTGCCGCGTTGGAGGTCAAACCGCTGGATTGGGGCAAGATCGAGGACCGCTGCATGGGCGACGGCAAGCGCCCTCCGCGTGTGCTGTTGCTGGACCGTGTGACCGACCCGCATAATGTTGGCGCTATTTTGCGCTCTGCCGAGGTGTTCGGAGCGCAAGCCGTCGTCGCAATGAGCCGCCACGCCGCGCCCGAAACCGGCGCGCTGGCGAAAACCGCAAGCGGCGCGATGGAACGCCAGCCTTATCTGCGGGTGCGCAATCTGGCGGATGCGATCACCGAACTACAGGGCATGGGATACCTCGTGCTGGGGCTGGATGGTGAGGCCGAACACAGCATCGAAGAGGCGGTCGACGGCAAACGCGACCGCGCGATTGCGCTGGTCTTGGGCGCAGAAGGGCCGGGATTGCGCGAGAAAACCAAAGAAACCTGTGACGCCTTGGTAAAAATCGACTTTGCGGGTGAATTCGGCTCGCTCAACGTCTCGAATGCGGCGGCAGTCGCCCTATATGCGACTAAGCCGTAACAACTGAAAGTCCGACATGCCCGCCCGTAAGATTGCCACCTGTTGTTACTGCGGCACCCGTGCGGCGCTGGTTCTGGCGGGGCGTGAGCGCTACGAGCTGAGCTGTTCAAGCTGCGGCGCACCGCTTCATAACCTCAAAATGTTACCGAAAGCGGCAGTGCAGGCGCCTGCACGGGCCACGAGTGCGCCGCGCCGCAGGCAAAAATACAGCCACCCCAAACA
>CBFHGD010000159.1:0-3385 GCA_965655275.1 Octadecabacter sp.
CGGTTGCCCGCCCACAGCCGAAGCCTTGCTTTACGGTATCCTCCAGTTGCAGCGCAAAATGCGCCGCACCGGAACGATCGTTCGCTAACCCAAAGGACGCGCCCCCATGTCTGACGACCTGAACGAACTCGGCCAGCATATCGAACTCAAACGCCCCGACTGCGTCCTCTCGTGGGATGTGACGGGTGGTGAGCTGACGGTCAACGTCGCCCCCGCAAACATCGCTGGGTTTGTCGAGTTCCTGAAGGCCGACAGCCAGTGCAAGTTCTCGACCCTCGTTGACATCACGGCCGTCGACTACCCCGGCCGCGCCAAGCGGTTTGATGTCGTCTACCACTTCCTGTCGATGTATCAGAACCACCGTATCCGCCTGCGCCTCAAGGTGCGCGAAGACGAAATGGTGCAATCCATAATCGAGGTGCATCCGTCGGCCAACTGGTTCGAACGTGAAGTGTTCGACATGTTCGGCATCATCTTCAAAGGCCACCCCGACCTGCGCCGCATTCTCACCGATTACGGCTTTCGCGGCTATCCGCTGCGCAAGGATTTCCCGACAACGGGCTACACCGAGGTCCGCTACGACGAAGTGCAAAAACGCGTCGTCTACGAACCGGTGAGCCTCGTTCAGGAATACCGCCAGTTTGATTTTATGTCGCCATGGGAAGGCGCTGAATACATCCTGCCCGGTGACGACAAAGCAAAAGAGGACGCGAAATGATGGACGGCGATATCCGCACGAACACATATGACGACGGGTCCACGGACGCGGCGACGAGCGAACAGCAAATCCGCAATTTCAACATCAACTTCGGCCCGCAGCACCCAGCGGCGCACGGCGTGTTGCGCCTTGTCCTCGAACTCGACGGCGAGATCGTAGAACGTTGCGATCCGCACATCGGCCTGCTGCACCGTGGCACCGAAAAGCTGATGGAGTCGCGCACCTACCTGCAAAACCTGCCGTATTTCGACCGCCTCGATTACGTGTCGCCGATGAATCAGGAACACGCCTGGTGCTTGGCCATTGAAAAGCTGACGGGCACCGAAGTGCCCCGACGTGCTTCGTTGATCCGCGTGCTCTATTCCGAAATTGGCCGTATCCTGAACCACCTGATGAACGTCACCACGCAGGCGATGGATGTGGGCGCGTTGACGCCTCCTGTCTGGGGCTTTGAAGAACGCGAACAGCTGATGGTGTTTTACGAGCGCGCCTGTGGTGCGCGCCTGCATGCCGCGTATTTCCGCCCCGGCGGGGTGCATCAGGATCTACCCGCCGGATTGCTTGAGGACATCGAGGCTTGGGCCGATCAGTTCATGACCAAATTTATGGTCGACGTGGACGGGTTGTTGACCGAGAACCGTATTTTCAAACAGCGCAATGTCGATATCGGCGTCGTCAGCGAACAGGACATTCTTGATTGGGGCTTTTCGGGCGTCATGGCGCGCGGGTCGGGCCTTGCGTGGGATTTGCGCCGTGCGCAGCCCTATGAATGTTATGACGAGTTCGAGTTTCAGGTTCCTGTCGGCACCAATGGCGATTGTTATGACCGCTATCTTTGCCGGATGGAGGAGATGCGCCAGTCCGTGTCGATCATCCGTCAGGCCATCGTTAAGCTGCGCGAACCCGAAGGGCAGGGCGATGTCATGGCACGGGGTAAGATCACACCGCCAAGCCGCGGTGATATGAAAACGTCGATGGAAGCGCTGATCCACCACTTCAAGCTTTATACCGAAGGGTTCCACGTGCCCGCGGGCGAGGTCTATGCCTGTGTCGAGGCGCCCAAGGGCGAATTCGGCGTGTTTCTTGTGGCGGACGGGACGAACCAGCCATACCGCGCCAAGATCCGCGCCCCGGGCTATTTGCATTTGCAGGCGATGGACCACATCGCGACCAAACACCAGCTGGCGGACGTGGCCGCAATCATCGGCACCATGGACGTTGTGTTCGGGGAGATCGACCGTTGATGACTGCGATTGGCCTCTTCCCGGTTGTTCTGATGATGTCCGGCATGGGCGTTCAGACAGTGCCCATGGAGCAATTTATCGGGCTAACCGGCCTCGCCGCCGCAGGAGGGATGTCATGAAGAGCATCGTTTTTTTCTTACTGGTAATTGCGGCACCTCTAGCAGCGCAAGAAATCACCCATTATTCGTTGCAAGATGCAATGGCAGGGGCCACAGCGATGACAACCATGCCAGATGGAAGCGTCTTAATCGCGAACCCGGCGGGATCGCACCTTTGCGTGTTAGATGTTTCTCAGCCGTTTTGGCGCTTATTGCTTGAGAACAGGGAGCAGGTGACACGTTCGCCTCAGGCCATTTGTGTGTCCGTCGACAGTTTTGAGGCCTTAAAAAATGACTAAGGCGCTTCTAACGACTGTTGTCGCCATTTGCGCGACGCCAGCCTTTGCACAAGACGTCAGTGATGACGCTGTGGCCGCTATGACCAAAGCCATTGAAGATGCGGGCTGTGTCGTGACGGCGGACAATGGCGATGCTGTGCTTGCGGCCTCTGGCCTGAGCGAAGAAGAAACCATGGCCGTGGTTGCGGCCCTTTACACTGACGGGCGCGTGGCGTTGCAGGACGATGGCACCATGAAGCTGACCAACGAGGTCTGCCCGTAATGCGCGGTGGCTGAACCCATCGACGCCCTTTTCATCGCGAGGGCGGCTAGCTATGCCTCTCTCGCAAACCGACTGACTTCAGGATCTTGTGCCAATGCTTAGACGTCTCCACCTCACCCAGCCTGACAGCTTTGCGTTCACGCCCGCCAACCTTGCGTGGGCGAACGACCAGATGACCAAATTTCCCGAAGGGCGTCAGGCCAGTGCGATTATTCCGCTGTTGTGGCGTGCACAGGAACAAGAAGGCTGGCTGACACGCCCGGCGATCGAAACGGTCGCCGAAATGCTCGGACTGGCCTATATGCGCGCCCTTGAAGTTGCGTCGTTCTATTTCATGTTTCAGCTGCAACCTGTCGGGTCGGTTGCCCATATTCAGGTCTGTGGCACGACGTCCTGCATGATTTGTGGCGCGGAAGACCTTGTGGCCGTCTGTCAGGACAAGATCGCCCCGAACCCCCATGAGTTGTCCGCAGATGGCAAGTTTTCGTGGGAAGAGGTCGAATGCCTCGGGTCGTGCGCCAACGCGCCGATGGCCCAGATCGGCAAGGATTATTACGAAGACCTGACAGCCGCCAGAATGGGTGAACTCATCGACGAGCTGGCAGCGGGCCGCGTGCCATTGCCCGGCCCACAAAACGGACGCTTTGCAGCAGAGCCGCTGAAGGGGCTGACATCCCTGACCGAATTTGAGTCAGGTAAGTACCAGTATAATGCATCCGTGCAGTTGGCGTCTGATATTGGCGATACGGTCAAACGCATCGATG
>CBFHGD010000160.1:0-3371 GCA_965655275.1 Octadecabacter sp.
AACATATGCTTAACACAATAATACAGACCCGAGGCAGGGCAGACATCGAGCGGACCCAACATGGTCCATAGGTCGCAACGTCGACCACTAGATATAGGCATTTCACCGATGGAATCGTGTGGAGGCTGGCTGGCTTGTCTCACCTTGGGAAGAGGTGAAGATCATGGTTGCAGGCGTAGAACTGAACTATAACACCAATGCGAGCGCGTTGCTGATGGCCAATACCATCTTCGGCAACGGCGTGACTGTGAACAGCGCGACCTATTCGGGGCAAAGCAATTCATCCGCGATCTATTCGAACGGTGATGCTGTCGCGGGGAACGTAACCCCAAGCGACACGGGCGTCATTTTCTCGACCGGAAGCGCGACGCGGTTCACCAACAATTCATCGCAATCAAACCTGTCGTCCCAGACCAGCAGCAACACATCCGGCGCGAATAACGATGCGGACTTTAACGCAATCGCAGGGACCAGCACCTATGACGCGTCCTTTCTGGTCGTGGATTTTACCCCGACGGAAGACACGATGACGATGCAATTCGTGTTCTCGTCCGAGGAATACCCGGAGTATTCAAATTCGATCTACAACGACATGGTGGGTGTCTGGATCAACGGTACACATGTGCCGCTGTCGATTTCATCGAGCCAGACCGCCGTGGGTGCAGTAAACCAAACCAACAACATCAACCTGTATAACGACAACACGTCGGATCAGTTCAACACCGAGATGGACGGCTTTACCGTTACGATGACGTTGACAATTCCTGTGAATGTCGGCGTGACGAACACGATCAAGATCGGCATCGCGGACGTGGCCGACAGCAACTACGATTCCAACCTGTTGATCGCGGCGAATTCCATGCAGACCCAGCTGGTCGCGACACAGGACTTCGTCACAATGCAGGACAGCGTCACCAAGACGGTCGATGTGTTGGACAACGACATCAACAACACCACCGGATCGCTGACGATCACGCATATCAACGGCAACCCTGTAACGGTCGGCCAAACGATCACACTACCTACGGGCCAAACCGTCAAGCTGAATTCGGATGGCACGTTCGACATTACCACCGACAGCGATTTTGAAACGACGAGTTTTACCTATGAGGTCGAGAGCACCGACGGGTCCGGTAATACTCTGGAAACGGACGTTGGTTTTGTCACCGTTGAAACGATCCCGTGTTTTGTTGCCGGAACAATGATTGAAACGACCAAGGGTCAATGCGCGGTCGAGATGCTGGCCCCCGGCGATATGGTGATCACACGCGACGAGGGCGCGCAGCCCTTGCGCTGGATCGGCCGGCGGGCTGTGCCTGCGACGGGCAAGTTGGCCCCGATCCAGATTGCGCAAAATGCGCTGGGTGAACATGGCGCGTTGATGCTGTCACCGCTGCACCGCGTGCTGGTCGAGGATGTCATGGCGGAATTGATGTTCGGGGAATCCGAAGTGCTGATCGCGGCCAAGGATTTGGTGAATGACCATTCAATTCGCCCCGTTGAAGGCGGTGAAGTCGAATATGTGCATCTGCTCTTTGATCGTCATCAGGTGATTTATTCCGAAGGATTGGCAACCGAGAGCTTCTTGCCCGGACCGCAGACAGCCAAATCGTTCGAAGCCGAGATCGTTGACGAGATCTGCACAATTTTTCCTGAGTTGGATATGGCAACGGGTGCCGGCTACGGCCCTGCGGCACGCCCCCTTTTGAAGCGCTATGAGGCGGAAGCCCTGTTACGCGGCGTGGCGTGAGACACCAAAGATGACCTTGAACTGGATCGGCACGCGAACACAGGAAACCGGGGGACTATACCCTCCAGGTCCGGGTGGCGTGGCGATCGCAGATCAATTGAGCGATACAGATTTACTGACCCGCGGCAGCCTGCTGATCGAGGTGGGCGTGCGGCCAAGATCGACCCCTGTGAACCTCTTGCGGTTCGGGGCGCTGGACCCGTGGCCGTCCGGATTGACGGTTTGTCTGGAGCCGGATGGCACAGTGCGGTTGATGATGCGCCAAGGGGCGCGGCATTTGTCCACGGCCCTTAAAACGACGCTGGGTAGCAATGTGCAGACTGCGCACATCACCTACGTTTGGGACGCGCCTGCACGGCGCGGACACTTGAGCGTGCATATACCCGATCATGGCGTTCTTTGGCAGACCAATGTCATAATGCCGTTTCCCCTGGCCGTGCGCGATGCGCAGCGGATCATGGCGCTTGACGGGGGGTGCTGCATGGACGCCGACGTGCGTTTTGCAGCTATTGCCGATGCGCCCTGCCCGCTGGGTCCGATGCCGGGTTTGCCGGGGTCGGCAGCGGTGGACACACCGGATGGCCCGAAGACTCTGCGCGACATGGTGGCCGGTGATTTCGTTGCCGTTCAGGGGCGCGATCCGGCGCGTGTTTTATGGGTCGGGAAAGCAACACTGCCAGCGTTGGGGCGTTTTGCTCCGATGACGTTGCGCCAGCCCTATATGGGATTGTGGGAAGACCTGATCGCCGCGCGCGATCAGCGTGTTTGCCTGTCGGGTTCGGAGGTTGAATACCTGTTTGGCGAGGAGCGCGTCAGCACGGCCATCCGCCATCTTGAGGTGCGCAATTGCGCAGTTCCGACAAAGCCCGTTCCAGCCACAGTGACGTATTACCAAGTCCTGCTGGACACCCACGAGATAATCAACGTGAACGGCGCCATGGTCGAAAGCTTTGACGGATCCGCGGTGCTGGATTGTCCGAACCGGCTGGCAACATCTGTTCTGTCCGATATGCAACCGAACACCCGCCCGCGCCACATCGGACTCGCTGCGCCTGTATTGCAGGGCTACGAGGCCTTGACGTTGACCGGCGTTTCTATCGGATAGATCAGGCAGGCGTGTCGTAAAACGGCGTCATCTGCGCCACGATGACCGAATTTTCGTCGAGTGCGCGTTTCATCAATGCACGTTCTTCGTCAGCGATTTCGTGGCCTTCGGCAAGGCGCTCGTCCAATGTGCCGTAGCCTGATACGTCCAGCGGCGCGGTGTCAGCCTGTTTCAGGATGGCCACAGTTTCGCGCACGGCCTCGGCCTCGTCGATTCCGCTGGCATAAATCATCAGCGCCGCACCTGTGCTGTCCTTGGGCAGGCCATCGCCCTGTTTGCGGCCGATTTCCACCAGCAGGGTATAGACTTGTTGGCGGGATGGTTTTTTGGGCTTTTTGTCGGTCATTGCGGTGAGTCCTTATCGGTCCAGCGGGATTTTGCGGCCCAGAGGGAGGAAAATATCAGCACAGCCTGGATAGGGATAAACCCGAGTGCAAGCAGTGCAACGACGGTGCCCCAAAAGAATTTCGGGTTTAGTCCGTTTTTGGGCTGGGCAAATAATGCCCCGATTGAGGC
>CBFHGD010000161.1:0-3322 GCA_965655275.1 Octadecabacter sp.
TTTGAGCACGGCGGCTTTAGATCGCGCACTATCATGTGCGGCGAAGTTTCTTAACGCGCTCATTTGATCAAGCGCCGGCCTGTATCTAGGTTTTTTGATGTTTACTAAGATGGAATGGTAATCAGGAAGGTATTTTTTCAATTCGGAAATCAGTCCAGAGCGGCCTCGAAAATCGAAATATCCGTCGCCAACGACGATGTATTCACAGATTTCATCTGTTAGATGCTTTGGAAAATCAAAACCCTTCTTGGCGGAAAGGTGTGTGGTATCGTTGTTGATTGCAGCAACGATGCAATTAAGCATGAACCGTTCAAACTCGCGATATAGCCGAATAATCAAAAGGTCGTAAGTCCAACTGACCTGCTTTGCGGTGAGCCGTGAGGAGTCAATCGCTTCCGAAAACGCACCGATTTCTTCCAATGACTTAATGAAGCCATCGGCGGCCTTTTTGATACTCTTTTTCTTTGGCATTATTGTCGTTCCCCCTAAACATCCAACTCCTCAACGAACCGCGCGTTTTCTTGGATATACTGGAACCGCATTTCCGGTTTCTTGCCCATCAGGCGTTCGACCAGATCGCCGGTTTCGCCCGGTTCATCCTCGTCGATGCTGACTCGGATCAATTTGCGCGACGCGGGGTCCATCGTGGTTTCTTTCAGGTCTTTTGCATCCATTTCGCCCAAGCCCTTAAAGCGCGACACGTCCATTTTGCCGGACCCGCCAAGGCCACGCTCCAGCACCGCGTTTTTCTCGGCCTCGTCCAGACAGTATTCGCGCCGTGCCCCTTGGGTGACGCGGAACAGGGGCGGGCAGGCCAGATACAAATGGCCCGCGTCGATCATCGGGCGCATCTGGCTGAAGAAGAAGGTCATCAGCAGGGCGGCGATGTGGGCGCCGTCGACGTCGGCATCTGTCATGATGATGACTTTGTCGTAGCGCAAATCGTCGACGTTGAATTTCGCGCCGAGCTGAACGCCAAGCGCCTGCGTCAGATCACTGATTTCTGCGTTCGTGCCCAGCTTTGACGACGCGGCCCCCAACACGTTGAGGATTTTACCGCGCAGCGGCAACAACGCCTGTGTTTTGCGATTGCGGCCCATCTTGGCGGACCCGCCCGCCGAGTCGCCCTCGACGATAAACAGCTCCGTGCCTTCGCGAACCTTGGACGAGCAATCGACCAGCTTGCCGGGCAGACGCAGCTTTGCGGTGGCTGTCTTGCGTGATGTTTCTTTTTCCTGTTTGCGGCGCAAACGTTCTTCGGCGCGCAACACAAGGAAATCGAGGATCGCGCCCGCCGATTTGGTGTCGGACGCCAGCCAGTTGTCGAAATGGTCGGCCACGGCAAGCTGCACCATGCGTTGCGCGTCCGTGGTGGCAAGGCGATCTTTGGTCTGACCGACGAATTCGGGGTCACGAATGAAACAGGAGACAAGTGCGCCTGCGCCGGTCGTCAAATCCTCCCGCGTGATGGTCGCGGCCTTCTTGTTGTTGACGCGTTCACCATAAGATTTGATGCCCTTGAGAACCGCGTTCCAGAAGCCTTGTTCGTGCGTGCCGCCCTCGGGCGTGGGCACGGTGTTACAATAGGACTGGATGAAACCATCGCGCGTCGGCGTCCAGTTGATCGCCCATTCAACCTTCCCCGGCACGTTGAATTTATCTGTAAAATCAACCGATCCAGCGAAGGGTTTTTCGGAATAGGTGGTGGCGCCTTCCAGCGTTTCGTTGAGGTAATCCGCCAGACCACCGGGGAATTTGAAGGTCGCTTCGGTCGGGGTCTCTTTGTCGTCAATCTCGGTTTTCCAGCGAATTTCGACGCCGGAAAACAGGTAGGCCTTAGAGCGCGCCATTTTGAACAGGCGGGCGGGTTTCAGTTCGAGCGAGCCGAAGATTTCGGGGTCGGGATGGAAGGTGACGGATGTGCCGCGCCGGTTCGGGGCCGCGCCGATTTTCTCCAGCTTGCCTTGGGGCACGCCGCGCGAAAATCCCATCGCATAAAGCTCTTTGTTGCGCGCGACTTCGACCCGCAGATGGTCCGACAAGGCGTTGACGACAGACGAGCCGACGCCGTGCAAACCGCCCGACGTCTGGTAACTGTCGCCCGAAAACTTGCCGCCTGCGTTCAGCGTGCAAAAGATGATTTCGAGCGCGGATTTTGACGGATCCTTGGGGTGTGGGTCGGTCGGGATGCCGCGCCCGTTGTCACGCACGGTGACGTGGCCGTTGGCGTGCAGTTCGACCTCGATCCATGTGGCGTGGCCCGCGACGGCTTCGTCCATGGAGTTGTCGACGATTTCAGCGACCATATGGTGCAGCGCGCGATCGTCCTTGCCGCCGATATACATCCCCGGACGCAGGCGCACGTGTTCCATATCCTCCAGAATCTGGATGGAGGACGCGTCGTAGTCTGACGTCTTGTGCTTTTTCGGATCATCGTCATCCGGAAGTAAGAGATCGTTTGCCATGTCTGCTCTTTGCTTTTGGTTTTGCGGACTATGCCATGCGAGCGGTGGGGGGGGAAGTGCAGTTGCAGCCCTACGGATAAGGTTTATCCTGCCAAAAACGGGAGGACATGGGATGAGTCTGGCGACATTTGATTTAGCGGCGTTCGAGGCGGCGACGCAGGACGCACGGCTGCAACAGGCGGCGCAGTTGGGCCGGATTTGCCGCGAGACCGGTTTTTTGGTGCTGACAGGGCACGGTGTGCCCGACGCGACGATTGAAGGCATCTGGGGCGTCGTGAACAGGTTTTTCGCGCAATCGCCGCTAGAAAAAGCGCGTGTTGCGCCACGATACACGGGTGATCCTTATGGCTGGATCGGCCCGCTGAAAGAGGCCCTGGCCGCCTCCAAAGGGATGGAGACACCGCCTGACTTGAAGGAGAGTTTTAATGGCGGGCCGTTGCGCACGCCGGACGGGGCGGGTTCGGATGCCTTGGCGTTTTGTTATCAACCAACGCCCTATCCGGATGTGGAGGGGTTCCGCCCCGCGTGGGATGCCTATTACGGCGCGATGGAAGACCTTGCGGCGCGGATCATGGTGGCGTTTGCGGCTGCGTTGAAGCTGCCTGACGATTACTTTGCACCCTATATCGCGCACCCGATTTCTGCGTTGCGCGCGTTGAACTACCCCGCGACGGGCGAGGTGGCCGAGCCCGACCAGCAGCGCGCAGGGGCGCATACGGATTACGGAACGTTGACGATTTTGTTGCCGCAGGCGTGGTCGTCGGGCTTGCAGGTTCAGCGGGATGGCAAGTGGATCGACGTGCCTGCGCCCGACGGCGCGTTTGTGATCAACATCGGTGATTTGATGGCACGTTGGA
>CBFHGD010000162.1:0-3295 GCA_965655275.1 Octadecabacter sp.
TGGAGAAATGTTCGATAAGGCTTTCTGCTTGCGTGTTGGACAAGTCCTGACGCGCAATAAACACATGCTCGTATAGTGGCATGGTAACTCCGATCATATTCGGCGCATTTCATAGGGCGAGGGTTTGCCTGTCCGCTCTCGCCCACGAGAGACTGCGCAGTTCATAAAAAGCTGCGGACAGATGAGGCCTTATACAGAGCGCGCGTGGGGGATCAAGGGGGCGTGGTGCGCTGATGCGAAGTTGACGCACGGGGCAAGGTGTTAACACGGCATTTCCACGCATTAACCATTTGTTAGTCAAGATTAAGCCGCAGTTCGAGGTCAACCTTAGCGTGTTGCATTTGGAGATGACCTATGACCGCACTGACAGACCCGAAACAGTTTACATCAAACGAACAGGGCGCGCTTTCCAGAACAGGCCATTTAAGGCGCCCGAATGTTGTGGAACATCACTGGGGCTATGCGATTTCACCCAACGAGCACGTGATTGATCTTGCGGTGTTCTTGCGCAGCGCCGCCGGGCTTTTGATGGTGTCGTGTTTTATCGCGGCGCTTGGAATTTGGTTGGTGCCGGCGGCGGCGTTTATAGGGGAAGTGCTGATCGTCAAGGCGATGGCGTCGATCTTGTTGACCTGTTCGGGCGCACTGCTGATGAGTTTTGTTGCGCGTGGCACGCGTGTGCGTGTGCAAGTCAATACAGCCAATGGTGAAATTCTGGAGGTTGTGGACGGTCTTTTCGGAAAAGAAGTCGTATTGGCATGCCACGGGATGGATGCGGTCGAGCGTGTTGACGTGGTGGAGTCCAGCATGGACCCCGCGTTCGGGCAGATCCAGGTCGTTATCAAGGATGTCGGCCCGATTGCATCGGGGGATGGCGCGGTGTTGGTGTTGAACGGATTGCGGGACCGGCTTGCGTTGGATTGTGGACTGGATCAGGGGGCATCGGCCCGCCGCGCGATCTGGTGCGGTCCGTTGGCTGCCTAGCGCGCCATTACCCAATTGCAAAAAAACGTGATGGCGGCCCCTTTGCGGGGCCGTTTGTGTTTACGCGCGCGGCTGTCTTGTGTGCGGAGGGGCTGCGCGATAGTTGTTTTGAAACACAACGCGAGGGGCACTATGCGAGCATTTATTTTTCCGGGCCAAGGGGCACAGACCATCGGGATGGGTCAGGCCTTGGCCGGGGCCTATCCTGCGGCAAAGGCGGTTTTCGATGAGGTTGATGACGCCTTGGGTGAAAAGCTGTCAGACCTGATCTGGTCGGGGGATATTGCGGATTTGACGCTAACAGCGAATGCGCAGCCTGCGTTGATGGCGACGTCACTGGCGGCGATGCGCGCGATGGAAGCCGAAGGGGTTGGCATTGACGCCGCGTCTTATGTGGCGGGGCATTCCTTGGGTGAATATTCGGCATTGGCGGCGTCTGGCGCGTTGAGCATCGCGGACACGGCACGCCTGTTGCGTATTCGCGGGATGGCAATGCAGGACGCCGTGCCGGTCGGCATTGGGGCGATGGCGGTTTTGCTGGGTATGGATTTCGAGGCGGCGCAGGGCGTGGCGGCCGAGGCCGCGCAGGGCGAGGTCTGTCAGGCGGCCAATGACAATGACCCAAGTCAGGTCGTTGTTTCAGGCCACAAAGCGGCCGTGGAGCGCGCGGTGGAGATCGCCAAGGCCAAGGGCGCAAAGCGGGCGATGTTGCTGCCGGTCAGTGCGCCGTTTCATTCGACGTTGATGGCACCGGCGGCCGATGTGATGGCCGGGGCGCTGGCGGGCGTGACGATGAACGCCCCTAAGGTGCCATTGGTCGCCAATGTGCGCGCCGATGCGGTGAGCGATCCGGCACTGATCCGGGATTTGCTGGTTGAACAGGTTACAGGGTCCGTGCGCTGGCGCGAGAGCGTGATGTGGATGGCCGGGGCCGGTGTGAACGAGGTTTGGGAGATCGGGGCAGGTAAGGCGCTGTCTGGCATGGTCAAACGGATTGATCGCGCCATCGCGACCCGCGCTGTGGGCACGCCGGATGATATTGTAGCGGCTGTTGCCGCGATGAATGAAGGATAAGACATGTTTGATTTGACTGGAAAAAATGCGCTGATCACCGGTGCGTCGGGCGGTATTGGCGGCGAGATTGCCAAGGTTTTGCACAGCGCGGGTGCGACTGTTGGCTTGTCTGGCACGCGGGTCGAGCCGCTGGAGGCTTTGGCGGCCGAACTTGGCGCGCGCGCGCAGGTTCTGCCCTGTAACCTGAGCGACGGGGCCGCAGTGGATGCGCTGCCCAAGCAGGCGGCGGAGGCTATGGGGTCGGTCGATATTCTGGTCAACAACGCCGGCATCACCCGCGACCAGATTTTCATGCGGATGAGCGACGAGGAGTGGGGGGATGTGATCAACGTCAACCTCACGTCCACCATGCGCCTGTGCAAAGGCGTCATCCGCGGTATGATGAAGGCCCGCTGGGGGCGGATCGTGAATATTTCGTCCATCGTCGGGGCCACGGGAAACCCCGGGCAGGCAAATTATGCGGCGTCCAAGGCGGGCATGGTCGGCATGAGCAAATCTATCGCCTATGAGGTCGCATCGCGTGGCATTACGGTGAATTGCGTGGCGCCCGGGTTTATCGCCACGGCGATGACCGACAAGCTGAACGATGAGCAAAAGGACAAGATTAATCAGCAAATTCCGGCCGGACGCATGGGCACGCCGGAGGAAATCGCGGCAGCTGCGCTGTATTTGGCCAGCGAACAGGCCGCCTACGTCACGGGCACGACATTGCATGTCAACGGTGGTATGGCGATGCTGTGACCCCTATATCGGGGGTTCGTGAAAGCGTTTGCCATGGCGGGAATCTCTGGTATAGCGGCGCAGAATTAGGGTTTGTGACGCAGCGTCGCGGGCTTTACTGGGTTCTTTATAGGGCCGAAACAGCTGCCCCGACGACGTCGGATGTGGCACACCAATAGGGCTTAAGCCCCGAACTATGTGAGGAATTAACATGAGCGATGTCGCAGACCGCGTACGTAAGATCGTTGTAGAGCACCTTGGTGTTGAAGAAGACAAAGTTGTTGAGGGCGCGTCCTTCATCGACGATCTGGGCGCTGACAGCCTCGACACCGTTGAGCTGGTGATGGCGTTCGAAGAGGAATTCGGTATCGAAATCCCCGATGACGCAGCAGAAACAATCCAGAGCTTCGGCGACGCCGTTAAGTTCATCACTGAAGCGTCCTAAGCGATCTACAGACCTGATTTGAAAGGGGCGGTGCCAGCGATGGCGCCGCCCTTTTTGTATTCTACGGACTAA
>CBFHGD010000163.1:0-3290 GCA_965655275.1 Octadecabacter sp.
TGCCCCTCGGCCTTGCGCTGGCGTGGACTCTGCTGGCTGTGGTAAACGTTGAGGCGTTTGGTTGGCGTCTTCCGATGTTCCTGTTCCCCGCTGATTATGCGCGCCTTGCGGTGTTTGCGGTAATCGCCGCCATCCTCGCCGCCCTGTGGCCCGCGCGTAAACTGGCCCGCACACGGCCTGCGGACTTGCTCAAGGTGTTTTCTAATGAACGTTAGGCTCGCAGCACTTCTCATTGCCCTGCCATGCGCGGCACTCGCCCAAGGCTTTGCCGGCCTTGGCACGGCGACGGATGATTTCGCGACGCCCGAACGTCCCGCAACCTTCGATTTTCCTGCGGATCACGGCCCGCACCCCGACTACCGCATCGAATGGTGGTATCTGACTGCAAATCTGAAATCCGCAGACGGCACGCCCTATGGCCTGCAATGGACGTTGTTTCGCACGGCCCTTAGCCCCGATGCCGGGGAGGGCTGGTCGTCCTCGCAACTCTGGATGGGACATGCCGCCGTCACCGCGCCGGACGCACATTTTGTGACCGAAAGGCTGGCACGTGGCGGCATCGGGCAGGCTGGCGTTATCGTTGATCCGTTCGAGGCGTGGATCGACGACTGGCAGCTGTCCGGCCCCGATTTCGACACCCTTCGTATGACCGCCAGCAGCCCCGATTTTGCCTATGACATGGCGCTGACTGCGCAAGGCCCGCCGGTTTTTCATGGTGAAGACGGCTACTCTGTCAAATCCTCCGAAGGCCAAGCGTCTTATTATTATTCCCAACCTTTCTATGACATCACGGGCACATTGACCCTTCCCGATGGTCCGGTCGACGTCACTGGCCAAGCATGGCTTGACCGCGAATGGTCTTCACAACCTTTGTCAGACAACCAATCCGGATGGGACTGGTTCTCCTTGTCGCTGGACACAGGTAAACTGATGGGTTTTCGTCTGCGCCAGATTGACGGGACATTTTACACCTCGGCGACCTGGATCACGCCGGACGGAGGGACCACAGCCTACCCCGACGGCGCATTCAACGCCGAACCACTGTCTTCGGCGTCGGTCAACGGGCGCGATGTCCCGACCCACTGGCGCGTGACCTTGCCGGACCGTGGCGTCGATGTGACGGTTGAGGCGATCAACGATCAGGCATGGATGCAAACCTCTGTTCCCTATTGGGAGGGCCCGATCACTGTCGCAGGGTCCCATACCGGCGTCGGCTATCTGGAAATGACGGGCTACGAGTGACAGTCGGGTGACGCAGCCGTGACCAATTGACCCTCGCCCCGCACGCCACGGCGCGGTATCAGGGCGGTATGAAAACACCCATCCCCTACACCCGCGACCTTGTTCTTATTGGCGGCGGCCACAGCCATGCCCTCGTTCTTCGCAAATGGGGGATGAACCCGCTTCCCGGTGTTCGGCTGACTGTCATCAACCCGGGTCCAACTGCGCCCTATTCCGGCATGCTGCCGGGCTTTGTCGCAGGCCACTATACGCGTGATGAACTGGATATTGATCTGGTGCAATTGGCGCGTTTCGCTGGCGCGCGGCTCATTGCCGGAGAGGCCTGTTCGGTTGATCCGCTCGCCAAGACCATCACTGTGGCGGGTCGCCCAGCCATCGCCTACGACGTGGCGGCGATTGACGTGGGCATAACGTCGGAAATGCCCGGTCTTGCGGGTTTCGAGGCGCATGGCATCCCTGCCAAACCGCTTGGCGTTTTTGCGTCGCGCTGGGATGATTACCGCGCGTCCGCGTCGAACCCCAAGGTCGCCGTCATTGGTGGCGGCGTGGCGGGGGCCGAACTCGCCATGGCGATGGCCTATGCCCTCCGGGATAAATCCCCGACAGTGTCCCTGATTGATCGCGGTCTTGTGCTGGACGGGTTCGAAGCCCCTGCGCGCAACCGCCTGCTTGCTGCCTTGGCCGAACTTGGCGTCACACTGGTCGAACACGCCGATGTGGTTGAAATCCTGCCCGATGCTGTGCGCTTGTCCGATGATACTCTTATCGCGTCCTACTTTACCACAGGTGCGGCTGGCGCGCGCCCGCATGATTGGATCGCGGATATCGGTCTCGATGTGCATGACGGCTTTCTCATCGTCGGTCCGACCTTACAAACCAGTGATCCCGATGTCTTTGCCGTTGGGGATTGCGCGCATCTGTCTCACGATCCGCGCCCGAAGGCAGGCGTTTTCGCTGTGCGCGAGGCACCGTATTTGTTCGACAACCTGCGCGCCCGCCTGTCGAGTGGGAAAATGCGGCCCTACCATCCGCAAAAAGACTACCTCAAACTTATCTCGCTCGGGGGCAAATCCGCGTTGGCAGAAAAGCTGGGCACAGCGCGTCGCGGCGCGCTCTTGTGGAAGTGGAAAGACCACATCGACCGCAAATTCATGGACCAATTCGACAATCTGCCCACGATGGAACAGCAGCTTCCCCTGCGTGTCGCTGACGGCGTCAAAGACGTGCTCGGTGATGCGCCGTTGTGCGGTGGCTGCGGTGCCAAGGTCGGGCGCGATGCCCTGCAAGGTGCGCTTGCAACACTCCCCAAGACCAACCGCAAGGACATCATTTCGCTGCCCGGTGACGATGCAGCCTTGCTGAAAACCGGCTCCGTCAAACAGGCCCTGACCACCGATCATTTGAGCGCGGTTACCAACGATCCGGTCCTCATGGCGCGGATCGCAACCATCCACGCGCTGGGCGATATCTGGGCGATGGGCGCAGACCCGCAGGCTGCTGTTGTGTCCCTGACGCTGCCGCGAATGTCCGCGGAGCTACAACAACGCACCGTCAGTGAAATCACCCGAACGGTTGCTGAAACTCTGGTCGATGCAGGGGCCGCATTAGTCGGCGGTCATACCACCATGGGCGACGCGATGACCATCGGCCTGTCGATCACGGGCCTGTGCAAGAACGATCCTATTACTTTGGCGGGGGCCAAGGCAGGCGATGTGTTGGTGCTGACCAAGCCCATCGGCTCCGGCACGATCCTTGCCGCCGAAATGCGCGGACAGGCGCGCGGCGATGATGTGCTTGCCTGTTACCGGGCGATGAGCGAACCCCAAGACGTGTCCGCGCGCACCCTCAAGGCCGCCAATGCGATGACAGATGTCACAGGCTTTGGTCTTGCTGGGCATCTGGCAGGCATTTGTGCCGCGTCCGGCGTTGGCGCAACCGTGCGGCTTGTCGATGTGCCGCTGATGGACGGCGCACTTGCATTGGCGGAGGTCGGCATTCGTTCGTCGCTTTATCCTGACAAAAGAAATGACCCCCGCGTGACCGCCCCC
>CBFHGD010000164.1:0-3273 GCA_965655275.1 Octadecabacter sp.
GCGGCATTTGCCCACGGCCAGATTGGACATCATGTTGGTATACATCATGTCAAGGAACTTCCCCGCATCCGGCCCCTTGACGACCAGCTTGCCCAGCGTGGACGCGTCCAGCAGGCCAAGGGCATCGCGGGTGTTCTTCACTTCGCGGTTCACCGCATCTTCAACGGTTTCATCTCCACGCACATAGGCATAGGCGCGCCGCCATTGGCCCACGGGTTCCCAATCGGCGCCATTGGCCTCACCCCATTGGTGCATCGGTGTCTTGCGCAGCGGCTGGAACAAGTCACCACTGGCCTCACCGCCAATCGACCCGAGCGAGATCGGCGTATAGGGCGGGCGGAAGGTGGTCGTGCCCGTCGCAGGAATAGCCTGCCCGAGAGCATCGGAAAGAACCGCCAGCCCGTTGATGTTGCTTAACTTTCCTTGATCCGTCGCCATTCCCAGCGTGGTGTAGCGTTTTGTATGCTCGACGCTTTCATAGCCTTCTTGCGCGGCCAGTTGCACGTCGCTGACTTTCACGTCGTTCTGATAATCCAGCCACATTTTTGAACGCAGTTTGTAGGTCGCACCTTGCGGCATCATCCAGACGGCCAGCATGGGTGCTTCATCGGGCGCGTCGCCCTTGGGGGCTTTGCCAGCCTTGCCGGTAGCACCTGCCAAAGCGGCCGCGGCCGCACCTGTCTCAAATCCGTTGGCGACACAGTCGCGCGTGCTCATCTCGCCGTGCGCGATGCCTGCCGTCCGAACAAACCCGTCGCCGTCCGCACCCAAAGGCGGGCGCGACGGATCGGGGCGGAAATGGCTCTGCGCCTCGTCCCAGACCAGCTTGCCACCACAATGGGACCACAGGTGCACGACTGGCGACCACCCGCCCGACATCGCCACCACATCACAGGCGATCTCCTCCAGGACGGCACCTTCGCCGGCCTGCGCGCAAATCGCGACGCCTTCGACCCGTTTACCACCCTTGACGGACGACACGCCCTTGCCGTGCAATACACGAATGCCCAGGGCCTGCGCTTCCTCGCCAAGGGGTCCTGCTGCCGGACGCGCATCCACAATCGCCGGAACCTCGAGCCCCGCGTGTTTCATCGCGATTGCAGTGCGGTAGGCATCGTCATTGTTGGTCACAACGACTGTGCGATCCCCCGCAGACGCACCGTAATTCAGCACATAATCGCGCACGGCGGACGCCAGCATCACCCCGGGCACATCATTGCCCGCAAAGGACAGCGGGCGTTCGATCGCGCCGGTTGCCGTGACGATCTGTTTGGCGCGCACCCGCCACAACCGGTGGCGCGGCCCGTCCTTGTCGCTCAAATGGTCCGTCAGACGTTCATAGGCCAAGGCATAGCCGTGGTCATAAACACCCGCACCCATACAACGTGCCACACAGGTGACGTTTTGCATATTTTCAAGCGCTTGCAGGGTGTCTTTCACCCACGCATCACCGTCCAGCCCGTCAATCTGCGCGCCATCCACCGGTGCGCGGCCGCCCCAATGGGCGTTTTGTTCGACCAACAGCACGCGCGCGCCTGCACGTCCCGCGGCCAAGGCCGCGGACAGCCCCGCGATGCCGCCGCCAACGACCATGACGTCAACATAGGCGTAGAAATGCTCGTAAACATCCGCGTCGCGCTCTTTGGGGGCTTTGCCCAGCCCCGCCGCATGACGGATAAACGGTTCATACACATGCTTCCACAAGGGGCGCGGATGGATGAACATTTTGTAATAGAAACCGGCGGGCATGAACCGCCCAAGCTTGGCGTTCACCGCGCCGACATCGAACTCGAGGCTCGGCCAGTGGTTTTGGGACGACGCCTCAAGCCCGTCAAACACCTCTTGCGTGGTGACGCGCTGGTTTGGCTCGAAATGCCCGCCTGTGCCCAGATTGACCAAGCCGTTTGGCTCCTCCGCCCCGCTCGCCACAATACCGCGCGGACGGTGGTATTTGAACGACCGGCCCACAAGCATCTGGTCATTGGCCAGCAAGGCAGCGGAGAGCGTGTCCCCCGCAAATCCGCGCATATGCTTGCCGTTAAAGGTAAACGAAACCGATTGATCGCGGTCGACCAAACGGCCCCCCGTTGCAAGGCGCGTGCTCATGCGGATGCCCTCCCCGAAAATTCCCGCCATGCCCAGCCCGGCCGCTTGGCGGATATCTTGTCTGCCAGCTCTTTGGGCGGCTCCAACGTTTGTGCGCTATAGGTGCCAAACACCTCCAGCGTCATGGTGCAGCGCGCCGCATGAAACCACTTGCCGCAGCCGTGTGAATGGCGCCAGCGCTCGAAATGCACACCCTTGGGGTTCTCGCGCACGAACAGATAGCCCTCAAACTCGTCTTCGGTGCTGTCCGGACCAAAGCGTTTCAAATGCGCTTCGCCGCCTGCATGCAGTTCGGTTTCATCGCAGCTTACGCCGCAATAGGGGCAATCAAGGGTCAGCATGTCAGTTCCCCTCCTTTTCGCTCATCGGGCCGGACCAATTGATCCGCCGGATAACACCACAAAAAAATGCGCCCGCAAACGCCAACAGAACGAAGGCCGCGGTCGTGCCCAGCCAAATTTCGGACATATAAGGCGTCACATCCGTTTCGAACGAGTTTTGGACCCAGACAAACCCGTTGCCGCCCTGCGCAACCAGCATAGCGATAAGAGTGCAGATAAAGACGGCGGCAACCATCGTCATTGTCAGGTTATTGGTCAGGGTCATGCCGTAATCCAGCACGAAGCGCCCGGCGCCAGACCCCGCTGGCGTGGTGTTAAATGTATCAGACATGGGGGGTAATTCCTGTTTTGGCGCGAAAATTGGTGTTGAACGCGCAGAAGCGGGCGAAGGATGTCCCTCGCCCGCTGTTAAATCGCGTCAGGCCGGATGGTCGGGCCTGTATGTTACGTGAGTGTGTGCCGCTATTCGCTCGGCACTGGAACCGCTGGTGCCGGAGCCACATCTGTATCAACCGCAGGCGCGGATGCTTCAGGCACAACCGCTGACGGGTCTTGCTCAAGCGGGACGCCAGCGCCGCCGAAGACGGCATACAGCACGACAAGCACAACGACAGTGCCGACGAGCACAAACCCGAGGCCCCCCGCGCCTGTGCCCGCTGCGGGTGTTCTGTGGGACCGGTCCGGTGCCGGCTTGGAAAGATCATAGTCAGCCATTTCAAGTCCTCCTTTTTGGGTGAGGACACAATGGCGGGTTGGCGTTGATTTGGAATATCGGCGGAAAACGCCGTTGAATTTGGGCGAGAGGGTGCCGGATGGATGAGTTTGC
>CBFHGD010000165.1:0-3270 GCA_965655275.1 Octadecabacter sp.
AAATGCTAGAAATCAAAGACCTGCACGTCAAACTCGAAGAAGAAGACAAGCAAATTCTCAAGGGCGTCAACCTGACCGTCGAAGCGGGCAAGGTGCATGCCATCATGGGGCCGAACGGGTCCGGCAAATCGACGCTGTCTTACGTCTTGTCCGGCAAGGGCGGCTATGAAGTGACGCAAGGGACCGCCAAGCTGGAAGGCGAGGAATTGCTGGAAATGGAAACCGAAGAACGCGCCGCTGCGGGCTTGTTTCTGGCGTTCCAATACCCCGTGGAAATCCCGGGGGTCGGCAACATGACGTTCCTGCGCACGGCTGTGAATGCACAGCGCAAGGCGCGCGGCGAAGAAGAAATGTCAGCGGGCGAGTTCCTCAAGGTGATCCGCGAAAAGGCCAAGACGCTGAAGATCGACGCGGATATGCTGAAACGGCCTGTCAACGTTGGCTTCTCGGGCGGCGAGAAGAAGCGCAACGAGATTTTGCAGATGGCGATGCTTGAGCCAAAAATGTGCATCCTCGACGAGACGGATTCCGGCCTTGACGTGGACGCGATGAAACTCGTGTCCGAGGGTGTGAACGCCCTGCGTGATGCGGGCCGCGGATTTTTGGTTATTACGCATTATCAACGGCTTCTGGACCACATCAAGCCGGATTATGTGCACATCATGGCCGATGGTCGTATCGTGAAAACAGGTGGGCCCGAGCTTGCGCTTGAGGTGGAAAACAACGGCTACGCAGATATTCTTGCAGAGGTGGCATGATGGCCATTTCACAAAAGATGCTGGCGCTGAAACAGGACGCGACCGATGCGCGGCTGGCGGGGCTGACCCTGCCGGACGGGGCCGGCTGGATCACCGAAATACGCGCGGATGCCGTCACGCGGTTACGCGCAACAGGCCTGCCGCATGGTCGCGATGAATACTGGAAGTTCACCAAACCCGATACGTTGGTGCAGCCCGACGCACCCGCAGCGGCGCTGTTTCACAACGACGAAGGACCTCTTTGGCGCGATGTAGATCGCCTTAAGATCGTGTTCGTCGATGGTGTCTTTGATGCGGATGCATCCGATGACCTGTCCCTTGAAGGGCTTGAGATCGAACGGTTGGCCGATGCCGCGTCCAAGGACATTCATTGGGGCAAAGACCTGTATGGTGTGTTGGAAAAACGGGGACAGGACGCCGTTGAACGCCCGCTCACGGTGCTGAATACGGCGTTTGCCACGGACGGGATCATGATCCGTGTGACGGGCAAGGTCAGCAAGCCTGTCAATTTTATTTACCTCCATAATTCAGAGGTTTCTGATGCGATCCTTCACCACTGCATTAAGTTGGAGGAGGGGGCTGAGGTCACTGTTCTGGAGACCGGACCAGCCGCTGCACGGTTCAACAAGGTGCTTGAAGTCGAGGTCGCGGACAGCGCGGCGTTTCATCATGTGCGGGTGCAAGGACGTGACCATGAACGCCGCGCCGCTACGGGCATTTTCACCCGGTTGGGCACCAAAAGCACGTTCAAGAGTTTCACCTTGACCATGAACGGCGTGCTGACGCGCAATGAATGCGTGATCGAGCTGACGGGTGACGATGCGATTGCCCATGTTGCAGGCGCCTGCGTTGGCGATGGCTCTGATTTTCATCATGACGACACGGTATTCATCACCCATGACGCCGTGAATTGCGAAAGCCGGCAGGTGTTCAAGAAGGTGCTGCGCAACGGCGCGACGGGTGTATTCCAGGGCAAAATTTTGGTGAAGGCCGACGCGCAAAAAACCGACGGTTACCAGATCAGCCAGTCGCTTTTGCTGGATGGGGACAGCCAGTTCCTCGCCAAGCCAGAGCTCGAGATTTACGCCGATGATGTGGCGTGTTCGCACGGCTCGACCTCTGGAGCGATTGACGAAGAGGCCCTGTTTTACTTGCAATCGCGCGGTGTTCCCCATTCCGAAGCAACCGATTTGCTGGTGCTTGCCTTCCTCGCGGAAGCCTTGGAGGAGATCGAGGACGAAACCCTTGCGGACGGTATTTACGAGCGTCTGCAAGGCTGGCTGGCGCGTCACGGTCACTGATGCCGGTCAGTCGTGACATCAGGCGCATGTATCGCACCCCGCGCCAGGTGGTGCGGGGGCTATATGCCATGGGCCCGCGAGAAGATCGCGCGATTATGTGGCTGATGTTGGGTTGCTTTTTGGTGTTCCTGTCGCGGCTGCCTGCGTTGCAGCGTGATGCGGTGAATGGCAGCAGCAATTTCCAGCAGGACACGGTTTATGCGTTCTTTGCCATGCTTATGGTTGCACCATTGCTGTTTTACGTGATCGCGGGCGTTTTGTTCGGAGTTGCAAAGCTGCTGCGGCCTGCCGTAACGGGCTATGGTGCGCGTTTGGCGGTGTTTTGGGGTTGGCTGGCGGCATCGCCATTGGCGTTGTTTTACGGGCTTCTGGTCGGGTTCAACGGGCTGGACCATCCGGGCACGCTGGCAATCGGGGCGATCTGGATTGTGGTTATTTTGTGGTTTTGGATCAGCGGTTTGGCTGAAGTTTCAAAGGTAGAATGATGGTTTTTTCCTTCGCGTCCGTCTGGGCCATGACAAAGCTTTTTGCGTCGGATCCGGCACAGGCATCGCGCCGTGTTCTGGACATGTCCTTGCCGGTCAATGTGTCTGTGCTGATGATTGTGCTTTGCGGCGTAATCTCGGGGGCGATGGCTGCGCTGTCAGTTGCGCTTTACGGTGTGCCGACGCAGATTATGGAATTGGCCGACGGCACAACGGTGACGGTGGCACAACTTCCCCCGTTTATGGTTGGGCTCGTGTCGGCCTTGGGCGGCTTGGCGTTTTCCTACCTTCTGTTCTGGGTCGGTGTGCGCAACGGCGGGCGGGGCAGTCTGGCGGATTTGCTGGCCGTCACTGCGGCATTGCAGATCGCCATGACGGTGCTGGGCGTGATCACGGTTGGCGTTGAAATTGTGGCCCCGGTCGTGGCGTCGGTTCTGGCAATTTTTGTGATCGTAGTATCGCTACGCGGCCTTGGATATGCAGTGAAAGAGGGGCATGAGTTCGAGAGCATGGGCCGTGCCATCATGGTGATCCTTGGTGCATTGATCCTTGCCTCGATCGCAGTGGCGAGCGGGTTGATGGTTTTGTTGATCCTGTTTGGCCCATCTATAGTCGGAGTGGAAATATGAGCTTTAATGTCACTGCAGTGCGCAACGAGTTCCCGATTCTTGGGCGCGAGGTGAACGGCAAGCCGCTGGTTTACCTCGACAATGGAGCGTCGGCGCA
>CBFHGD010000166.1:0-3207 GCA_965655275.1 Octadecabacter sp.
GCCAAAGGGCGGCGAGGATGGCGGCGATTACCGCAAACACCGCAAGGCGCGCATAGTCGGCGGGGAACAGGAACATCGGAAGACGCCAACCAAACGCTTCAACGTTCACCACAGCTAGCAAAGTCCATGCCAGCGCAAGGCCGAGGGGCAAGGCGAGCACAGCGGTAAGAAGGGCGAGTAGAACGGCGCGAATGACCTCGATCCGGCCGAGTTTGGCGCGCGTCAGGCCCTGTGCCCAGACCGGTGCAAGCTGCGGCAGGCGCATGGTGGCGAGGGTCAGCAAACTCATCAATATGGCGAAACCTGCGACCGCCAGCGTGAGCACGTTGAGCGCTCCAGTGACAGTGAAGGTGCGGTCAAATACGTCGAGTGAGAAGGCTTTGATGCCCGCTTGGTTGACCATGTTCGTTTCGGGAAGGCCGAAGATGTCGCGCAATTCAGTCGCTAGGACGGGGACGCCTTCGGGGTCCATACGGACACCAAAACGCATGGCACGCTCATCGGGGTAAAGCTGGGCAAACAACGTTTCGGTGATGAGGGCTTGGCCGATAGGATTCCCATAGTCGCCGTAAATGCCGAGGACAGGGGTCGGTTGACCGGCAAGAGTGATCACGTCTCCAATGGCGATGTCTGCGCGCCGCGCGAGCTGTTCGTTGATCGCCGCGCCCTGCCCTGCCTCGATCTGCGCCCATGCGTCCGGCGCTGATTGCAGGAACAGCCAGTTGTCGCGGTAGGTTGCGTGGGCGGAAGGCCCGTAAACTTCGGACGGTAGGCTGCGGATGTCTTGATCTGCGGATTGGATCGGCAGGACTTTGTCGACACGAGGTTCAAGGAAGGCCTTTAATGACTCCGCCTGTTCAACGCTATCCGCATAGACATAGAATTCGGAGGCAAGACGTTGGTCGAGAAAACCGGTAAACGTCAGGCGGAACGAACTGACCATGGTGGACACGCCAACATTCGCCGCCATTGCCAATAGCAGCGCCATGAGCGCCAGAGACAGGCCGGGGAGTTGTTGGCGCGTGTCTGCCCAGAACCATTCCGACATCACGGACTTGGCACGGGAAGCGCCAAATGCCAGCACGCGATCCAGCACCACGGGCAGCGCGAGGGCCGCGCCGATGAGGAGTGCCGCGAGCATGCCGAACCCAGCAATAAGGCCGCTGCCGAACGCGCCCAAGATGGTCGCCAAGGCCAGCAGCCCAACGGCAAGACCAGCCTGCCATACTCGCCCCTTGCCCGCCTGCATCGCCCATGCCCGCGGGCGCGCGGACGCAAGCAGCGGCATCCGCGCAAGCTGGATCAGGGACGCGGCTGCTGCCATGCCGGTCCCCCCAATGGCGATGAGCAAGCCGGACAGCCACCATTCGGGACGCAGTTGCAATGTGCCCGACACCGACGCGCCGTAAAGTCCGGAGATCGTCGCCGCAACATCGGGCAGCAGCGCCGCCGCGATGAAATAGCCAAGCCCGACACCGATGGCTCCGGCGATGAGAGACAGAACAAGTAGCTCGACCGCAATCAGGGCCACCAAACGGCGCAGCGGAAAGCCCAGCGCGCGCAGGGTGCGGATGACGGGGCGGCGTTGTTCGAACGCAAGGCCAATCGCGCCGTGGACGATGAAAATGCCGACCGCGAAGGACAGCAGCCCGAATGCGGTGAGGTTGAGGTGGAAGCTATCCGTCAGCCGCGCGACGTCTGATCCGTCTTGCGGGACGCGCAGGGTCAGGTCGGAAGCAACCTCTGCAAACGGTGTCTGCGTAACCGGTTGATCGACCGCCACGATAAGACGGCTGAGGGTGCCATCCATATCAAACAGCCGTTGCGCGGTGCCTACGTCCGTCAAGGCCAGACCGGGGGCCACCTCGGGCGACGCGATCAGGCGCATGTCGGGCAGGTCCAACTGATCGAGGGTTGCTTGCGTGCCAAACATCACACCGCCTTGAAGCACATCGATGGTCAACTCACCGCTACCGAGATCCACAGGTCCAAGGCCGCTTGGTGCGGTCAGCGGGTCCATCCCGATGATACGCACGCCGTCACGTCGCCCTTCGGCCACAGGGCTGACCAGCCATCCGGCGCGGCGCAATTTTATGTAGTCGGCCTGTGCGATCTCACCGTCTTCACCGGTGATTTGGGCAAAACGCCCCTCGCCCAGCGTTTGCGCGGCGGCATCATAACTGGCGCGGGCTTCGGCGTTGACGGCCTGAACGCCCGACCAAAGCGCCGTCGCCAAAGACAGGCCGACGACCAGCGTAAACAGTTGCATCGGGTTGCGCCGCCAGTGGGACAGCAGGGCAGTCAGGCCTGTTCGGGTGAAGTTCGGGCGGCTCATGCGACGCGGCCGGCGCGAAGGTGCAGCCGACGGTCCATTCGCGCGGCGAGCCGTTGTGAGTGCGTGACCATGAGTAAAGCCGCATTCGTTTCCGCGACGAGCGAGAGCATCAGGTCCAAGACTGTATCGGCGGTTGTTTCATCAAGATTACCGGTCGGCTCATCCGCCAGAACCAGAGCGGGTTTGGCGGCCAATATGCGCGCAATCGCGACCCGTTGCTGTTGCCCACCTGACAGCTGTTCGGGGTATTTGGATAGATGTTCGGTCAGCCCCATGCGTTTGGTCAAATCAGCTGCCCATGCAGGATCATGCGTTCCGGCAAGCCGCGCCTGAAATGCAATGTTTGACCCGACCGTTAGCGAGGGAATGAGGTTAAATTGCTGAAAGATCACTCCAACTTTGGTGCGGCGCACCTCCGCGCGCCCCGCATCATCAAGTGTGCTGATATCTACGCCTTCGATTTCCACAGTCCCGGTGTCGGGTTGATCGAGGCCCCCTACCAGATGCAGCAATGTGCTCTTGCCACTGCCGGATTCACCCGTCAGAGCGATTGTTTCACCGCGTTCCAGCACCATGTCGATACCTTGCAGGACAGGCACCGGTCCATCTGGACCGGGGTAGGATTTGTGCAGATTGGTCACATGAAGCAGCATGGGCGTATTGGTCCAATGGGTTCATTAGCTTGTTTCAGCCTTAGATTACCTAGCCGGATTAGAGAATTGGAAAGGGTGAAAGTTGCCGCGTCGCAACGTTAGACTTGGCGACAGCAGCGAACCACGTAATCTGACTCTAACCCGAGGAGAAACAACATGACCGATATCGTAATCCTGTCTGGCGCCCGAACCGCCATTGGTGCCTTTGGCGGATCGCTT
>CBFHGD010000167.1:0-3113 GCA_965655275.1 Octadecabacter sp.
AAGCGCCCATTCATAATTATCCAGAAGGGACCAAACGAAGGATCCTTTTACCGGGACCCCGTCTGCTATGGCGCGCCGTACTGCGTCGAAATGCAGGTTTAGAAATTCGATCCGCGGCGCGTCAGCAACCGAACTATCGATGATCACGTCCGCATTCGCCATGCCATTTTCGGTTACATAAAGCGGCAAATCGCCGGTGTAGTCCGCCTTCGTGCGCATCAGGAATTTGTAAAGTCCTTCGGGATAAATCTCCCACCCCATCTGGGTCTTGGGTAAGGGGCCCTCGACTTCGGTGTGGCTTGGCCACGGGCCGTTCGTTGGGGCGATCAGTTTACGCGTGTAATAATTCAAGCCGACCCAATCGAGAGGCGCCTGAATGGTCTTGAAATCGTTTTGCCAGCCATCGGGTAGATGGGGTCCAAGCCCGTCCAGAACCGCGTCAGGGTAGGCCCCCTTGAAGACGCCACCCAGAAAGAAACGGTTGTAGTAGTCATCGTATAGGTCGGCTGCGGTTCGGGCGGCTTCGCTTGTGTCCGCAGGTTGCGACCATTCGAGGTTAAAGACGCCTCCCAGGTTTGCCATACCTAGGCTCCGCATGGTCTGGATCGCGGTGCCGTGGGCGACGAGAATATGATGCATGGCGCGCGCTGTGGCGCGAATATCGCGCAAACCGGGGGCGTGCGCGCCAAGAAAATGGGAGAGCCAGCCAACGCACCAAGGCTCGTTGATCGGGGCTACAGCGTGCATCCGGTCACCGATCCGCCCCATGATGCACTGGGTGAAATCCCCGAACCATTTGGCGATGTCCGGATTCTGCCAACCGCCTTTGTCGGCCAGCGCCGACGGAAGCTCCCAGTGATACAGCGTCGCGTAGGGTTTTAGGCCGCGCTCCAGCATGCCGTCGGTGAGGCGATCGTAGAAATCTAGCCCTTCAGGGTTTGGCGTTGAACCATCGGGCATGACCCGTGCCCAGCTGGTCGAAAACCGGTAGGCGTCAAAGCCGGCGTTCGCCATCAGATCGAGATCTTCTTCCCATCGGTGGTAGTGATCGCAGGCGATGGCCCCGTTTTCGGCGCGCACCACATTGCCCGGCGTTGCGGCAAAGGTGTCCCAATGGGTCGGGCCGGCGCCCCCAAAGCTGTGACCTTCAATTTGGTAGGCGGCGGTGGCGGCGCCAAACAGAAAGTCGGCGGGGAAGTCGGCGCGGGTGAAGTTCATGGCGGACCTTTGATCAAGTTGTCGGGGCAGGGCCTGTTGAACGCCCAACGGTTAATTCGGCTTCAAGCAGGCGGTGTTGCGGGGCGAGATCCGGGCTGTCTATTTGCGCCAGTAGCATTGCAGATAAGGCGCGACCTGCATCGCGCACAGACGAGCGTGTCGCCGTAAAGATCGGCACGTCGGCCCCGTTGGCAAGATAGGACAGTGTGTCGTCATAGGTGACAATAGAGACATCGACCCCCATGCGCAGCCCGCGTTCTTCAAGGGCGCGGCGCACGCCAAGGGCCGAAATGATGGATGAGACGAGGAAGGCGGTTGGCGGGTTTGGTCCGCCAAGCATGTCCGTCGCACTTGCGAAGCCGAAATGTTCTGTCATTTCGTCACTGCGCATCAGGTTCGGGTCCAGATCAACATTGCGCGCGGCAAGGGCATCTTCAAACCCTGCGCGCCGTCTAAAGGCAAAATCCATCGTTTCAAACCCGTTGATCAGGGCGATGCGTCGATGCCCCAGATCAAGCAAGAATTCGGTGGCGCGGGAAAAAGCGCGCCGGTTGTTCACGTCAAGCCATGCGTAGGGCAATGTTACGCCGGACGCGCGGCCGTGAACGACGAAGGGCAGGCCGATCTCCTGGAGGAGGGCGATTCGCGTATCGTTCATTTTCGGGCCATGCAGAATTACGCCGTCGACCGTGCCGCGTGTCTTGAAGGCGCGGTAAACCTGCTCCTCGGTGCTGTCATCGACTATCGACAAGACCATTTCGTAATTGTTGGCCGCATAGATTTCGCCGGCACCGGCAATGAAATCGCCGAAAATCGGGTTCACCATTTCATGATGTGTGGCGATGGGAATCACGTGACCGATCGCGTGGGCGCGCCCTGTTGCCAAACTCTTGGCGCGGGTGTTGGGGCTATAATTGTGCGCGGCGGCGGCGGCGTTTACCTTCTTGCGGGTTGCCTCATTGACCTCCGGATAGCCGTTAAGCGCACGGCTTACGGTGGTTTGGGACAATCCCAATATCGCTGAGAGTTCTTTGAGGTTCATAGCGGCCTTTCAAACCGCTTTGAATGGCGGCTAACCCAGTTTTGGCGTGAGAGCGAGGGGAAATCAACCGCATTTCGCTTTTGTTATTATGCAGGTGCAGCAATTTGTGACGGTTCACATCGACAATTGACAAGTGGTGCGTCTTGACGCAATCTGAGAGCATTCAAAGCGCTTTGAAGGGATCAAGGCGTGGATGATTTCTGCAAACTTCGATGCTCGAATCGAGCGTCGACTGGGAGGACTACCATGAAAACTTCTTTATACGCCGGCGTTGCGACGCTCGCACTTAGCGCAGGTATGGCACACGCTGAATTGCCTTTCGCAATCGGCGAGGGCGACTTTAGCTGGGACAGCTATGAAGCTTATGCTGCCGACGCACCTGACCTGAGCGGTCAGACAGTGACCATCTTTGGTCCCTGGCTGAACCCCGAAGATGAAATCTTCACCAGCATGTTGGCCTATTTCGAAGAAGCCACAGGCGCGGACGCGACATATACAGGATCTGACGGCTTCGAGCAGCAGATTGTGATCGACGCCGAAGCAGGCTCGCCGCCAAACATCGCTGTGTTCCCACAGCCCGGTCTGGCTGCAAACCTTGCTGCGCAGGGCCTGTTGACGCCTCTGGGTGACGAAGCGGCTGCATGGGTTGGTGAAAACTACGCTGCGGGCCAGTCCTGGGTTGATCTGGGCACATTCGCTGATGCGGATGGCGCTGACCAGTTCTATGGCTTCTTTTACAATGTGAACGTGAAATCGCTGGTTTGGTATGTGCCCGAGAACTTCGAGGATGCGGGCTACGATGTGCCCGAGACCATGGAAGAGCTGATCGCGCCGGAATTCTCGCAATTTCGAA
>CBFHGD010000168.1:0-3102 GCA_965655275.1 Octadecabacter sp.
GATCCGCTTGAAGAAATCCACATCCAGCATCAACAGCGCGCCGGTGCTGTTTTGTTCGAGTGCGATTTCCACCGCTTCCATGAAACTGCGGCGATTGGGCAAATCCGTCATCTGATCCGTGCTGGCAAGGGTTTCCAGCTCACGGTGCATCCGGCCAAGGTGCCAGAGCAAGAACAGGCCCAGTGTCCCGATCGGGACGGCGGTAAATCCCGCATCAAAAAGGCTTGTGCTAAACGAATGGGCATCTGGTCCATCAAGGATAACGGCCCGAAGATGGTTGATAGCCCCCGCAAGTGCCACCAACCCCGCCAGCTTTGCCGTAAACTCAAGCGGGTTACGAATGCGACCGAGCCAATCAATAAACGTCATATACAGAACCTGATCTCCCCCTGCCGTGGAGTAGCAATCAGGTATGAAATAACCTTTAACCGCGCTGGGCCGGTGTCAGTCCGCCCCGAGCCGCTCGCGCATAAACGCCAACGCGACGCTCAATCCGTCGGGCGCAATGCCGTGGCCCGTGCCTTTCTGGATATGCGCAAAAACCTCTTTCCAGCCGGCCCCTTGCAACGCTTCGGCGGCTTGCGGCAGCGATTGCGCCGGCACCACATCATCCTCATCGCCATGCACCAGCAACACGGGCGGGCGGCAAACCACTTCGTCTTTCAACGCTTCGGGATCCAGCAATCGCCCCGAAAACGCACAAAGCCCCGCGACCGCATCTTCGCGGCGCGGCAGAACGTGCAACGCCATCATCGTGCCTTGGGAAAACCCGAACACCATAACCTGTTCGGGCAGCAAATCCTGATCCACCATCAGGCCATCAAGGTAGGCGTTGAGATCTTCCATCGCGCGCGCCATGCCCGCTTGGGATTCTTCTTCAGAACTTCCGTCAATCCACGGGATCGGAAACCACTGGAACCCCATCGGGCTTCCGGCGCAGTCTTCGGGCGCATCGGGCGCAAAGAACGCGGTGTCGGGCAAATGTTCGCCCAGCGGGTCCGCAAGCCCCATCAGATCGGCGCCATTGGCCCCGTAGCCATGCAAAAACACCACCGCAGATCGCATTTCGCCCGAAACCGGCGCGCGATGTTGTGAATTAAGAACCCGTGTCATGTGATGCCTTCCCTGTCTTTGATAACGCGGTAGTAGGCCCACAGCAGCCGCGCCGCAACCGACCTCCACGGCGCCCAGTCTTCGGCCATTTTGCGAAACGCGGCTTCCTTGGGGCGTTCGGGCAGATTGTAAAGCACGCGCGCCGCCTCTTGCAGGGCCAGATCACCGGGCGCGAACACATCGGCGTGCCCGAGGCTGAACATCGCGTAAATTTCAGCCGTCCACGGCCCGATGCCCGGAACCGCGACAAGGGTCTTGATGACCGCATCGCCCTGCATGGCGCGCAGAGCGTCAAAATCGATGCCGGCCCGGGCCAGCTCGTGGGTATACCGGATTTTCTGGCGGCTCAGCCCCAAAGCGCGCAAGTCGTCTTCGGACGCGGCGGCACAGACGCTCGCCGTGACCATCCCCACGTCCGTCATCCGCCCCCAGATGGCCGCGGCGCTGGCAACACTCACCTGCTGGCTGACAATCGCGCTGAGCAGCTCACCAAACCCGTCCGGCTTTCGGCGCAAGGGCAACGGGCCGGTCTGCGCATAGGCCTCTTTCATGCGCGGGCACGCAGCGGCAAGCGCCTCCATACCCTCACGCACGCAGGCGTCGGTTGTTATGATGCGCCCCGTCATTAGGTCGCGATCCAGTGCAAGGCCTCTTGCACGGTTTCGACGCGGTGGGCGGGCGGCATGGGCGGGCGGTCCAGCAGCAACACCGGCAAGCCGAGTTTGCGCGCGGCCTCGAGCTTGGGGCGACCACCCTGCCCGCCGGCGTTCTTCACCACCAGATGCGTCACGCCAAGCGCCTTAAATAGTTCCGCTTCCCCGTCCGGTTTGAACGGCGGTCGCCCGATGACGAACTCGCCCCGTTCAAACGCAAGCGGCGCGGTCGGCGGGTCGATCAAACGGACCAACACGCGGCGATCTGCCAGATTTTCAAACTGTGAAAGGGTCTCGCGCCCTGTGGCCAAAAACACAGTGGCGTCATCTGGAAGGTGTGCAGCCGCGTCTTGCGGCGTCGCGATGTGGGTCCAGAGGTCGCCTTCGCCAGCCTCCCAGGCGGGGCGCAACAGATGGCAATAGGGTAGTCCGACCTGCGCGCAGACCCGCGCCGAGCGCTCGGTGATCTGCGTGGCAAACGGGTGCGTGGCATCCAGAACGGCGGTTATGTTTTCGCGCGAAAGATAGCCGCGGAACCCGTCTTCGCCGCCAAATCCGCCGATACGCGTGGCCACGGGCAACGGCTCGGGCTGGCGCATCGGCTCTGCAAGGGACGCAACGACCCGCACACTGGTGTCCGCCAAGCCCCATGCGATGCGACGGGCTTCCCCTGATCCCGCCAACAGCAATACCGTCATCTTGCCTTGCCCTTTGTTTTGCGCCCATTCCAGCAGCGCGACCTTACCTGCGCGACGCCCACGCACAATCCCGCAATCTGAACCGGTCTGATGCGACGCCCTGACCATTGCCAATCCCGCGCCACAGGCGTAGCAAATCGCAATGAGCGATACCACAGCCCCCGTCACCGACGACCGCCGCGCAAAACGCAACGTCGCCGTCCTCGTCCTCGCCCAAGCGATCCTTGGGGCGCAGATGCCGATGATTTTTGTGGTGGGCGGGTTGGCCGGCAAACAGCTTGCCAGCAACGTGTGTTGGGCCACACTGCCCATTTCGCTGATCATTTTCGGCTCCATGACGACGGCACCGTGGTTGTCGCCACTGATGCAATCGCGGGGCCGCAAGTTCGGATTTTTCCTTGGCTCTATCGCGGGGGCCTTCGGGGCGGCGGTTGCGGCCTATGGTCTTTACGTCGGTTCGTTCACCATCCTGCTGATCGGGTCCTATTTCACCGGCATCTACATGTCGGCGCAGGGGTTTTACCGCTTTGCCGCGACGGACACCGCGTCCGATGACTATAAACCGAAGGCGATTTCCTATGTCATGGCCGGCGGGCTGCTGTCCGCCATTCTTGGCCCGCAACTCAACAAACTGGTGG
>CBFHGD010000169.1:0-2889 GCA_965655275.1 Octadecabacter sp.
GTCGCCCTTGTGCCAGCCGTAAACTCGGCGCCCGTCACGGTTATCAAACAAAGCCTCTTTGATCTGCACCTCGATCAACTTGCGCTTTTCTTCGACAACAACAATTAAATCAAGGTCTTGCGCCCATTCATTGAAGCTAAGAACGTCCAGCGGCCAGACCTGCGCGATCTTGTAGGTGGTGATGCCAAGCCGCGCGGCCTCGGCCTCGTCGATCCCCAGCAGGGACAGCGCATGCGCCAGATCGAGCCAGTTCTTACCCGCCGCAACAAACCCGATCTTCGCGCCGTCCTTGGGCCAGACAACCTTATCAATCCGGTTGGCGCGCGCGAAGGCTTCGGCGGCGTGGCGCTTGTGGTCGATCATCCGCGCCTCTTGTGCGACGGGTGTGTCAGCCAGACGGATGTTAAGCCCGCCCTCGGGCATATCGAGATCAGGTTGCACAAACGTCAGGCGATGCGGGTCGCCGTCCACCACGGAGGTGACCTCGATCGTGTCTTTCATCGTCTTCAGGCCCACCCAAACTCCCGCAAAACGGCTCAGCTCATAAGCATAGAGGCCCATGTCCATGATTTCCTGCACGCCGGCGGGCGACACGAACGGCATGTACGCATCCACCATTGCCCAATCCGACTGGTGCAACGTGGTTGAGGATTCGCCGGTGTGGTCATCCCCCATAGCCATGATGACGCCACCCTTGGGCGACGTGCCCGCCATATTCGCGTGGCGCATGACATCGCCCGACCGGTCCACCCCCGGCCCTTTGCCATACCAAAGCCCGAAAACCCCGTCATGGGTGCCTTCACCGCGCAGTTCCGCCTGCTGGGACCCCCACAGGGCGGTCGCGGCCAAATCTTCGTTCAACCCGCGCTGGAACACCACATCAGCCGCGCCCAATGGTCCCGCCGCGCGCTCCATCTGCATATCAACCGCACCGAGGGGCGATCCGCGATAGCCCGTCACATACCCGGCCGTGTTCAGCCCCGCCGCACGGTCGCGCGCCTTTTGCATCAACATCAACCGCACCAGAGCCTGCGTTCCATTCAGCAACACATGACGTTTCTCAAGGTCATAGCGGTCATTGAGAGTGATATCGTGACGGGTCATTCAGCACCTCCCTGCGCTTTGTCGTGAACTGTCCACCCCAGCTTAGGTCATAAAACCTGACCTACCAAACGTATTTATGCCTGACATCACGAACTGAAACAGACATAAGGGCGACGTAACAAGTAACATGATGTGAGCGGTAACAGATGCAACAAGGATATCCGATGGACTGGGACAAGCTAAGAATCTTTCACGCGGTCGCAGATGCGGGGTCCCTGACCCACGCCGGCGATACCTTGCACCTCAGCCAATCAGCCGTGTCCCGCCAAATTCGCGCGTTAGAAGAATCACTGTCCACCGTTCTGTTTCACCGCCACGCCCGCGGGCTTATCCTGACCGAGCAGGGCGAGTTGCTGTTTGACGCAACCAAATCCATGTCCCGCCGCCTCGATGCCGCCAGCGCACGCATCAAAGACAGTTCCGAAGAAGTATTTGGCGAATTGCGCGTCACCACCACCACAGGGTTCGGCACGCTCTGGCTGGCCCCGCGCCTGCCGGCCCTTTATGAAAAATACCCCGACCTCAACATCGATCTGATGCTTGAGGAACGCGTATTGGACCTGCCCATGCGCGAGGCTGACGTGGCCATTCGCATGAAAGAACCCTCCCAGGCCGATCTGGTCCGCAAGAAACTGATGTCCGTGCGCATGCGGCTTTATGCGTCCCAAGCCTACCTCGACAAGGCCGGGCCCCTTGATGAAATCGAAGACATCGGCCGCCACCGCCTGATTTGCCAGAATCCGGCGGCGTTTCAGGTAGCGGCGGGCAAGACGCTGGTGCAACACCTGCTGAGCTACGACAAACCCGGCCTCTTGCACGTGAACAACTATTTCGGCGTGCTGCAGGCCGTTCTGTCGGACCTCGGCATCGGGGTGCTGCCCGATTACGTGGTCGAAGACAGCCCGTCCCTTGTGCGCGTGCTGCCCGACCTCGAAAGCGGCGAAGTCCCCGTATTCCTCGCCTACCCCGAGGAATTGCGTCAATCCAAACGCATCATGGCGTTTCGCGATTTTGTGCAGGACGAGATCATCGCCCACCGTAAACGCATCCGCGATGGCGGCACGGTTGTCGCCTGACCTGCCCCGCACCTCACGCCAGAGTTGTGGCCCATGCACCACACGCATAGCGGGTTTGCGACAGATTCGCAGCTTTGGTCTTGAACGGACCAACTCCGCCTCTTAATTAATCCCCATAGGGCGGCAATGCCGCTTTATACCTCCCTGTTGGACTTTGCCGGGCCTTGTGCCCGGCTTTTCTTTGTCCGGGGCCCGGCTTTTCTTTGTCCGGGGATTGTGTATCCGCTTCACCCTGCCCCTATTGTCTGGCGTGGCCCCTGCGCCGCCTTCGCGACTTGATCGGGCGCGCCTTCCCCCGTTGCCCCCGCCCGCACCTTGCCTTAAAGGGTGCGCCAAGCATCGCGAGGGGGCCGACATGCAAGAACCAGCCATCACACAAGACTTAATCGCAGCCCATGGGCTATCCCCCGACGAATACGACCGCATCCTCGAGATTATTGGCCGCGAACCGACTTTCACCGAACTCGGCATTTTCAGCGCCATGTGGAACGAACACTGCTCTTACAAGTCCTCCAAGAAGTGGTTGCGCACCCTGCCCACGGAAGGCCCCCAAGTCATCTGCGGCCCCGGTGAAAACGCGGGCATCGTTGATATCGGCGACGGCCAGTGCATTGTTTTCAAAATGGAAAGCCACAACCACCCGTCCTACATCGAACCCTATCAGGGCGCGGCGACAGGCGTTGGCGGCATCTTGCGTGATGTGTTCACC
>CBFHGD010000170.1:0-264 GCA_965655275.1 Octadecabacter sp.
ATGCGCGCCACCTTCTATCTGATCGGCAGCCGCGTGGCCCAATACCCCGCAATCGCGCGGCGCATCGCCGAGGAGGGCCACGAGATCGGCAATCACAGCTGGTCGCACCCGTTCCTGAACCGGATGAGCGACAATACTGTGATCCGCGAAATCGACCGCACCACAGATGCGATTTATCAGATCACCGGTCGCCCGCCTGTAACGTTCCGCCCCCCCTACGGCGCGTTCAACCGGCGCCAACGCACATGGCTGCATGCCAACCGC
>CBFHGD010000170.1:306-2881 GCA_965655275.1 Octadecabacter sp.
TACCCGGCAAGGCGCAATCATCCTGAGCCACGACATCCACCGCGCAACGATTGATGCAATGCCCCAAACCCTCGACGGGCTTCACGCACGCGGGCTGCACTTCGTGACCGTCAGTCAGATCATCGGCTGGCCACTTTGGCAAAACCGCAATTTCCGCCGTATCGTGCAAACCGGCTGACCGTGCGGCGATGCTGCCCACAACAGGCCCGCCCGCTACGTCACACCGCCCACGTCCTCATACAACCCTATACAATAGCGCACCGACAGGTTAGACGCCCCCAAACCAGAGCCGCCATGTCCCCATTGCGCCTCCCCCTCATCAACCAACAAAGTGGATTGACCGTGAAACAGGCGCTCGCACAGGCCCTCGAAGCCAAAGGCTATGATACCTTAACCCCCGTCCAGCTTGCGGTGTCCGACCCCGAACTGACAGGCAAGGACCTGTTGGTCTCGGCGCAAACCGGATCCGGCAAAACGCTGGGCTTCGGGCTGGCTATCGCGCCGACCTTGCTGGGGGACGCCGAAAAATTCGGACGCGCAGGTGCGCCGCTGGCCTTGATTATCGCGCCGACACGTGAATTGGCCCTTCAGGTCAAACGCGAGCTGGACTGGCTGTTTGCGCAAGCGGGCGCAACGCTCGCCTCCACCGTGGGGGGCATGGACATGCGCGACGAACGCCGCGCGCTGGAACGCGGCGCGCATATCGTCGTCGCCACACCGGGCCGCTTGCGCGACCACATCATGCGCAAATCCATCGACCTGTCCAACCTGCGCGCGGTGGTGCTGGATGAAGCCGATGAAATGCTGGACCTCGGGTTTCGCGAAGACCTCGAATTCATCCTCGAGCAAGCCCCCGAAAGCCGCCAGACACTGCTGTTTTCTGCGACGGTCCCTGCCTCCATCGGCAAGCTGGCGCAGCGCTACCAGAAAGACGCGCAGCGCATCGCCACCACCACGGGTGAAAAACAGCACGCCGACATTGAATATCGCGCCTTGCGCGTGGCGGCCCGCGATGGCGAAAACGCCATCATCAACGTGCTGCGCTACTACGAAGCCCCCAACGCCATCGTATTTTGCAATACTCGCGCCACCGTCAACCGCATGACGACCCGCCTGTCCAACCGCGGCTTTTCTGTCGTGGCCCTGTCCGGCGAGTTGTCACAATCCGAACGCACCCACGCCTTGCAAGCCATGCGCGACGGGCGCGCACGTGTTTGCGTGGCCACCGACGTCGCCGCGCGCGGCATCGACCTGCCCAACCTCGAATTGGTGATCCACGCCGAACTGCCCAACAATCAGGACACGCTGTTGCACCGCTCCGGTCGCACGGGCCGCGCGGGCCGCAAGGGTGTGTCCGCCCTTATCGTGCCCCCGAACGTGCGCAAGAAAGCCGAACGTTTATTGGGTTGGGCCAAGGTTTCTGCCAATTGGGACAACGCGCCCTCCGCCGATGACGTGATCGCCAAAGACGAAGAACGTATGTTGACCGAAACCGACTGGTCGCCCGATGTGCCATCCAACTCCGAAGGCGTTCTGGCCCAACTGGTTGCCAATTTCGAACCCGCGCAACTGGCCGCGGCCTATCTGCGCCTGTACCGCGAACGCCACTCCGCCCCCGAAGAGCTTTCCGAAGTATCCGGCGCAGGGCCAGAGGCGCCGCGCGCGCCGTTTGGCCCCAGCGTGTGGTTTTCGCTGGCCGGTGGCCACAACGCAGGCGCAGAGCCGCGCCGTATCCTGCCGATGCTGTGCAAAATGGGCAACCTGACGCGCGAAGACATCGGCGCGATCCGCATTCAGGCGGATGCCTCTGTGATCGAGGTGCGCGAATCCGCCGTCAAAACCCTGACGGACAGCCTTGGCACGGATATGACGTTGGAGAACGGCGCGCCGCTGACACGTCTGGCCAAGCCGCCATCCTTTGATCGTGGCCCGCGCAAGGACACTGCTCCGCGCAAACCGTCCCGCGACCGCGACGACAAGCCAGCGTATAAAGCGAAACCGAAAAAAGACTTCACGCCCCACGCCGCGGCGTCCGCGCCCATCGACTATGACGATGCCCCAAAGCCAAAAGCCAAAAAGCCCAAGAATACTGGTGGTCCCAAAGGCCCGAAAAAGGACTTCGCCAAAAAAGACCCGTCCAAAGGCCCCAAGCGCGCCAAATCCGGCCAACCGTCGGATTCCACGATAGAGCCGTTCAAACCGCGCAAACCGCGTGACGACAAGGCAGGCGGTGGCAAGCCTTACGCAGGTAAGTCCGGGGCTGGTAAGTCTGGCGGCAAACCGGGCGGCAAGTTTGCTGGCAAACCCGCAGGCAAGCCGGCAGGAAAACCATCTGGCAAACCCAAAGGCGACCTTACCAACCCGAGCGCGCCGTTGCGTGGCAAACCGTCCAGCAAGAAAAACCGCGCGCGTCAGGCCGCCGCAGCCGCCGCAGGGGGCAATGCCTCCCCCAAGAAGCCGCGCAACAAAACCTGATAGGATGCAGGGCGGACCACTCCGCCCTGCCCCGACACAACAAACGCGCCAGAACCGCACGACGGCCCAAATCAGTAGTATCTGCAAAGGAAAGTGGTGG
>CBFHGD010000171.1:0-2858 GCA_965655275.1 Octadecabacter sp.
GACGGGATCGACCCGAATTTCGTGAATGCCCTTTGCCCTGACGATCTGGAACGGGTCATGCCGGTGCTGGAAAACGTGTTCAAACGGATGCCCGTGCTGGAAGAGGTCGGCATTCACACCATCGTAAACGGCCCGATCACCTATACCATCGACGGTGCTCCGCTGGTCGGGCCGATCCCCGGCAAACGCAACGCATTCTGCATCATCGGCCTGCGGGCGGGTCTGGGCGAAGGCGGCGGGCATGGCTGGCTGCTCGCACAGCAGATCGTGCATGGCGATGCCTGCTATGACACCTGGGTGATCGACCCGCGCCGCTTTGCCGGCCACACCAATGTTGAACTGACAGCCCTTAAGGCGATCGAGGACTACCAGAACGAATTCCACTTTCATTTCCCGCATGAACACCGCCCCGCCGGACGCCCTGCAAAAACGACGCCGCTGACGCCTGTGATGGCGGCAGAGGGCGCGGAATTTACGGTCGTCAACGGCTGGGAGCGGGTCGATTACATCAAGCCCGCGCCGGACTTCCACCCCGGCCTGACCTTCAACTTCGACGAGGCGTTCAACCTGATCGGTGCCGAGGTTCGCAATGTGGCAGAAAACGTCGGTCTGGCCGAGGTCAACGGATTCAACCGGATCGAGATCACGGGGGATGACCGTCACGCTTTCCTCGACCGGATGATCTGCGGCACTGTGACCAAACGCGACGGGCGGGTCGGGCTGGGATACTTGCTGAACCACCATGGCTGCATCAAAGGCGAGGCGACTGTGGCAAACCTGCCCGCTTCGGATCGTGGCCCGGCGCGTATCTGGTATGGATCAGCGGCAGCCAGCGAAGATCACGACATGGATTGGCTCACAGCGCACCTGCGGTCTGACGAAGACGTGCAGCTTCGCAGCTTGACCAATGACCAGACGATCCTTGTTCTGGCAGGGCCAAACGCCCGCGCCGTGTTGTCCGGTTGCGCCCGTGGCGATTGGTCGGCGGCGGCCTTCCCGTGGCTGTCCGTGCGTGAATGCTTTGTCGGCTTTGCCCCCGCCACGGTGATGGGCGTCAGCTTTTCGGGGGAACTTGCCTACGAGATCCATATCCCCAACGCCTCGCTCTACGCCGCCTATCTGGCGCTTCGCAAAGCTGGGAACGCCTATGGTTTGAAACTTTTCGGGTCCCGCGCTGTGGACTCCATGCGCATGGAAAAAGGATTCCTGCACTGGAAGGCCGACCTGATCACAGAATTTGACCCGTTCGAGACAGGACTTTCACGGTTTGTGAAGCTCGATAAGGGCGATTTCATCGGCAAGGACGCGCTCGTCAAACGGCAGGCCAACGGACCGCTCAAACAGCTCGTGACCCTAAAGATCGACACTAGTCATGCGCCAGCCCATGCGGGCGCGTCACTGATGCAAGGCAACACGGTCGTCGGGACCGTCACATCGGCCGATTGGGGGCACCGTCTTGGCATCAACCTCGCCTATGCCTTTGTCGACCCGTCGCTCGCCGGCGTTGGCACCCCGGTACAGATCGACATGTATGGCGAGCTGGCTGCTGGCGAAGTCATAGCGCCATCGCCCTATGATCCGGAATTTGACCGGATGCGAAGCTAGGCAGTCAACACCATCACAGCACCGATCCGAACTAGGTGCTGAACATGACGGGGCACTTTGCCCCGTCAAGCAAGTCGTACGTGGCCGCCCCAATGACGAAATCATATGCTTTGGAGTGGCCAAAGGCACCGACGGCGATCAGATCGGCCTCTTTCTCAACAGCGGTCCGGTTGACAACTTCTGCAACCTCTTTGACCGTTCCATCGCGTTGCTCCAGCGAGACTTTCAGTCCGTGGCGTGCATACATATTAGCAAGTTCAACCATATCCGATGATGCAGGCACAGCCTGTTGCGCTTCGCCCACTCGCAGGATGGATACCGCGGCCCCCTCATCAACGACCGTCAATAGATCGTGTGACGCGCGCGCCGCCTCGCGCGTATTGTTCCAACCCAAAAGGATATTCTTCCCGATTGTCGGCCCCTCATATCCCAGTGGCACGACGATAACAGGACGACCGCTGTCGCGAATGACAGTGACGCGCGCATTGCGCTGGTCATAGCGTTCGGTTTCTTCGTCTTTACTGGACATGATGACCAAGTCAGCCGTCCGCGCGTTTTCCACCATCCTGTCGGTAGCCAACGTCGATTGAGCCTTCAAAAGTCGCCATTCACTAGGGAAGTCTTCGTTCTTTGTGTGGGTGTTAAAAATGTCCCTGATCGCCTCAGCTTCTTCAGCCTGACTCTTGTTAAAAGATTCAAAGGCGGGGGCCGGGATGTGCATCGCGATGCCCGGATATACAACCAGAGCCTCCAATGTGTGAAGTCCAACGAGATGCGCATTATGCTTGCGCGCAAGCGGCACTGCCAGCTTCATCAACATTTCAGCATGATGCCGGGTTGTCAGGCAAACTAGAATTGTCCCTAGGCTCATTTGATCGCGACCTTTCTTGGTCAGTTGGACAAAAGGAGTGCCAGAAGTTCTATCAGATGATCAGTATGGGTCACTGATCCAAATCAAGTCCCACGCTGAAATGACATGAACGTAGATGCATCAGTTCACGTTCCTAAGGTCCCCCGCTCTACTTCCTCAATCTCCGGGGTGTCGCCAAGAAGGCCCCCCCGCGGCACTCCGAAATCAAACGCGACCGAACTTAGCGCGATGTCCATCGGATCGCCGCTCCTGCTGCCTTTCAAGCTGCCCCCAAGCGCTGCGTTGTTGCAATGCGCTTCGATCCGGAGCGCCAGCGCGCTGCCGCGCTTGGGCCCTTCGGTTGCCGCGCAGTCCTCAATATCCAAATCACCCGTGGCAAGAA
>CBFHGD010000172.1:0-2833 GCA_965655275.1 Octadecabacter sp.
AACTACAGCATCACCTTTGAAACTCCGCCGAATCCCAGCTCTAACTGAGCGGCAAAAACGACAGATTGAACTCGGCCAACAAATCGCACTTGAGTTTCACTTCGGTTTCACACAGGTTGCACAAACAATAACACGGACACCATCACGGACCTGAAAAACCCTTTGTTTCCAATGCGATCAACCAACGGTATGAACTTAGCTCCGATCCCTACCGCCGGAGCCAATTTTCACTTTAGCATCGCAATGAACACTGCCTTTGTCACGGGGCGGATTGCCTGCTCTCAGACCTGTTTCAAGAACGCGTCGATCCCTGCTTGCGCGACGGCCATGTCCTGATCCGGCGTGCCGGAACTGACGCCGATGCCGCCCACCACCTGACCCTCTACAACAACGGGGTAGCCGCCTCCTACCACCATCAATCGCCCGCCAATCGCAGAACTGATCCCGTAGGCTGGCGCGCCCGGCTGGCTGGCGACGCCATATTCATGGGTCGCTTTCTTGGCCGCCGCCGCCGTAAAGGCCTTGTCGATGGCAATTGTGCTCGACGTGACCTTGCCCCCGTCCATCCGGCAAAACGCGACAAGCTGCCCCGCGTCATCGGTGATGGCGATGCACATGGGCACGCCGATGGCGTCTGCGTGTGCGACGGCCCCTGCAATCAGGGTATTGGCATCGGCGATATCAAGGCGGGTTACTGTGATCATGGGATATCCTACTTCTGGGGTTGGCCGGCGATGTATGTCTGCATGATAGTGCGGTCATCGCCCATCATTTGAATAGCAAATAATTCTTCACACACTGACTCGCAACGCGCCAGTCGTAACGCCATCGCCGGCGTTGCAGTTGGGTTCACAACCACAACATCCGCCTCCGTTCCTGCGTCCAATGTGCCGATTTTATCCGCCATTCCAAGGACTTCGGCGTTTCCACGGGTGATCCAGTAGAACGCGCGCAGCGTATGCAGTTTCTGGTTTTGCAGCTGGAGGATCTTATACCCTTCATTCAACGTCTGGAGCATGGAATAACTGGTGCCCCCGCCAATATCCGTCGCAATGCCGCTGGTGATTCCACGTGCGCGCAGGCCTGCATCGTCAAACAGACCGCTGCCAAGGAACAGATTTGACGTCGGGCAAAACACCGGATGCGCACCGGTTTCAGCCAGGGCACCAATCTCGCGGTCTTTCAGGTGGATCGCATGACCCAACAACGTGCGCGGGCCCAACAGCCCATAGCCCTCATACACATCCAGATAATCGCGCGCGTCGGGGTAAAGCTCGGCGGTATAGGCAATCTCGTCGTGGTTTTCGGACAGATGCGTCTGGATGTAACACTCCGGGTGCTCGGCGGCCAAAACCCCCGCCATCTCAAGCTGTTCGGGACTGGACGTAATCGCAAAGCGCGGAGTGATCGCGTAGGATGCGCGGCCCGTTCCATGCCATTTCGCGATCAGGGCCTTGCTGTCGTCATAGCCCGATTGCGGCGTATCCAACACGGTCTCGGGCGCGTTGCGATCCATCATGGTTTTGCCCGCGACCATCCGCATGTTGCGATCCGCCGCTTCGCTGAACAGCGCCTCGGCACTGGTTGCGTGAACCGAACAGAACGCGACAGCGGTCGTCGTGCCATGATCGCTCAGCATAGTGCAAAACTTGCCAGCCATAGCGCGGGCGTGCTGCGCGTTGGTGTATTCGGCCTCAGCGGGAAAGGTATATCCGTTCAGCCAGTCAAGCAGCTGGCTGCCCCAGCTCGCCACGATCTGAACCTGCGGAAAATGGATGTGCGCGTCGATGAAGCCCGCCATCAAGAGACAGGGTCGATGATCAATCAACGTCGCATCACCGGCTTGCCAAACGACGTCGTCATATGCACCGGACGCGGCAATCAGCCCGCCGCGCATCAAAATGGCGCCGTCTTCGATGTAGCTATAGGCGTCCGTGTCTTCGGGGCCAACCGGTTCGGCGTGAAATGTCAGGACGCGGCCGCGCAGAAGGGTGTCAGTCATCGAAAACCTGCCTTGTAAGTGGGGTGAATGTCGGCGAGGCGACCCCGTGGCCGCCACGTCGGTCGGTGTGTCAGCGCACGTCAAGCGCCGCGGTATCGTCATCCAGCAAGTCAGGCTCGTCGGGCACGATAATGCGATGCTCAAGGTCTTCCTTGGGCGCAACCATCGGGTAAATCAGCATAAACAGGCCGATGATCAGATAGCCGATCGTTATCCCGTCAAACTGCGGCATCTGCAACGTGTAGCTGTGGATGATCCCGACAGAGGACATAACAGCCGCCGCAATCGCGAACCCGCCCGCATGTTTGAACCGCCCGTCGATCACGTCAGCGACGATGGCACCCCAGACAAGTCCGGTGATGATCGCGCCTTGGGACAACGCAAGGTGGCCTTCGTAATGCGCCCCCTCCATCAGCAATGCGGCTGTCAAATCACCATCGCCCAAACCGGGCAATCCTTCGACACCTGAGTTGCGCAACGCGTTCATCAGCGAGCCCCATTTGGTGATCAGGAAGTTCGAGATATGGGGCAGAATAGCAAAGGCCACAGCCGCCATATGCGCAGGTTTAACCGCATAGCCCGTGTTGGTGATCAGGCTAACGGCCACGAACACAAGAACAGGCGCTGCTGCGGCAATCGGGATCAGACCGGCAAGAAACGACAAGAACCCGAGGAACGCCGCCGCCGCAATGACCAGAGCCACACCAATGATATAGCCCGCGCGTGCATCCATGCGCTTATACGCCGGATGCCCGATGTAGACAGTTGTGGGGAACGGCGAACCGAACAGCGCACCAATCATCGTGCCCGCACCGTCCGTGACCTGACACA
>CBFHGD010000173.1:0-2603 GCA_965655275.1 Octadecabacter sp.
TTGAAACTGCGCAGATGTCGACAGACCCCGCGCGCCAATAACTGGCCGGGTTGATAGTCAGGTAAGGCATGGTAATCGATCATATCGCAAACATGAACAATGCATGAACATTCGTCAATATGTGTAAATCCTTGACGTGATACCATTCGGTATCATATCAAAACACCATGACCCAAAATCAATCCATATTCCGCGCCCTCGCCGACCCGACGCGGCGTGACATCCTCCTCATGTTGCGTGCATCTGATATGACCATCGCGCAGGTCGCAGACAATTTCGATATGACCCGTGCGGCCGTGAAAAAACACCTGAAGGTGCTGTCAGACGGCGGCCTAATCAGCGTCCGGGCGCAGGGACGAGAAAAGCTTAACACATTGAACCCGAACGCTTTTGCGCCGGTTGTTGATTGGCTGACCTTCTTTGACGGCTTCTGGAACGGTCGCCTGAGCGCTCTGAAATCTGTCATCGAGAAGGAAATGGAATGACCAATACGCTGAATAAGACCATCTATTTGAAGGCCTCGAAGAAAGACGTATGGCCCTACCTGACAAAACCCGAAAAAATGGCTTTGTGGTTTCATAAGCCAGAACGGGCACTGGCCAAGGGCGAGCCATTCGCCATGTATGACACCGCCACCGGTGACAAAATCATCTGGGGGACCGTGATCGAAGCTTACCCGTTCGATCATCTGGAATACACGTTCACAATTCCGCACATGCCTGACACAGCCAGCACGGTTCGCATCACATTGGAGGATGTTTTCGGCGGGACGCGACTGTCCCTGATCCACGAGGGTCTGCCCGTCGCAGAGGAGGCGTTCGATCTCACGCTCGCACTGGACAAAGGCTGGGACGGGCATTTCGCGCAATTGCGCGACGCTGTGCACGGCACGGATTAGAGACCGAATAGACGCCGACCCTTGTGGAACCCCGATTGGCGCACTAGGTCTAGCGGTGGCGGGTTTCTGCTCTACTCGTATACACGGGACAACATTCCAGTGGCCTTACGCAAATCCGAGGTGGCTGGCGCTGTCGGGGCTCTGGCTTCGTTATCTGGCTACCACCTGTACTTACAGGTCCTCGGGAATTAGATCCCTACGGTTGCTGCGGTTCCCGCCACTTTTCCCGAACTCATTGATCAAGACCGGTGCTTGGACGCCGCCGCCGCTTCAACCCGGATCGGGCCGCCAATACGGATCGGCGGGCGGTGGCCCTTGTCGTCATCATCGTCATCGTCGTCCGCCATGCCCATGATCGCGATGCCGAACTGAACGCCCGCAAAGACGATCCCGTTGAACACCCACATCATGATGGCTGCGATGATCCCGATGTCGGATCGCATGACAAGCCCACCAAGACCCATCACGTCAAACCCCAACAGCAACCCGACAAAGATTGCCGACAGCACGAAGCCAATCGCGCAGCTCTTGATATAGAGTTTAATCAGGTTCGGGGTGTTTTGTGTGGGCATTTTAGCGCCTCCTATAGCCTATAAATAGGCATCCCTGCGCCCGAGTCCACCCGTGCGCCGTGCGACACATCGGCCAGAAACCGCCCATGCCCCGCGCGCGCGGTCCCGGAGTACGCAGGCTAGGCTAGGCTCCTCCCATTCAGCGAAACACGTTTTATGGAGGCTCCCATGCCCGATCTGCTTTGGTTTACCTATCAATTGAACATCGACGCCAAACAGGAACGCAGCGGCGACGATCCCCGATTCGAGTTCTTTTTCGTCAACATTTTCAACAATGTCGCGCGCGCCACCGTGGTGGACAGCGGGATTATTGCGGTCAACGAACCTCCTGTTCGTATTCGCCGGTTCCGCCCGGCGATTCTGGATCAACTCCGCTTGCATCCCCCGCTTGCCCCTTCGGACGCCGACCCCTACCTCGCCTTGTGCATTCGCGCGTTCGAATATGACGACACATCCCCGGCCCAACGCGCCGGATCACAAGACGATGTGCTGGCCCGCATCGAGGAAATGTATAATCCCGCCTTGCGTGCCGGCCGGCGCCCGTCAGCCGCAGATCTGTGGAGTGTCGTCAACAGCCGCCCCATTCCCACCGCAGGCGACGAGGATGAATTGACAGGCGTGTCCGTGCGCGAGTGGCCTAACATGGGCCGCGACATGCAGCGGGACGGGGTGCGCCGCACAATCGAGCCATCCCCCGATGGAACCGGCGACCAGATGGCTTTCACCCGTCAGGGTGCTGTCTGGCGGCTCACTTATTTCATTGATCATCAGTGGCTTGCGCCATCATGACGCGCGCGCCTAGAACGCCTCGGGCTTGGCCTCATGCGCCATATGGTCCAGCACCGCGTTCACAAATTTCGGCTCGTCACCGCCATCAAAGAACGCTTTGGCCACATCAACGTATTCGGTAATCGCGACCTTTGGTGGCGTGTCCCGACCGATCAGCTCGACCCCTGCCGCGCGAAACAAGGCGCGCAACGTCGGGTCGATCCGGCCCAGCGGCCAGCGTACGACCAATGCGCGGTCGGTCATCTGGTCAATCCTGACCTGATCATTCACTGCGCCTTCAACAAGCGCGCGAAACAGGTCCACGTCACCCTCCGCCATCTCGCTGCCCTCATAGACAGCGCCAA
>CBFHGD010000174.1:0-2500 GCA_965655275.1 Octadecabacter sp.
CCAGGCCAGCGCGTAGGCGGCAAACGCGGCGATCAGGATCGGGATGATCGTCGCCGGAATAACAACCGTAAGCGTGTTGAAAAACGCCTTTGTCATGGATTCCGAGTTTTCTTCGTCCAGCAAAACCTGATGGTAGTTATCCAGCGTAAATTCGGGTGGGACCAAGGCGTTCACAAACATGCGCTGCCCGCGCCCGCTGATCTGCTCCTCGTTGCCCTGCCAAATATAGGTGCCATTCGCGTTCAACGTAAAAGTTTCGCCATCGCCAAGATCCGCAGTGTCACCCGGAACGTAGGCATCCAGCGCACGTGATGACGTGCCCCAGCTGTCAATCTCGACCTCGGCCAGATCAGGGCCGAACACAGACCCCTCGACAATGAACACACCGGCGGATGTTTCGACGCGGTTGTCATCGGGATCAAGCGCGCGCAACTGGATGGATTGCTCTGCCGGGAACATCGCGGACCACCAGCCGGACGCCGTGATCTGCTCGCTCGTGCGAAACGAGCTGACAAACAATCCAAGCGTCGGGAACAGCCACAAAAGCGTCAGCACTATCACCGAAATATTCAGTGCCCAAACGACTGCGGGCTTCTTACCTGCCATGCTATCCATGGTGATCTCCTGTCCAGACGAGGGCCATCAGCGCATCTCCTTACGGGCATTGTAGACGTTCCACACAAGGATCGGCGTCACCAGCAGCATGATGATCATCGCGGACGCAGACCCCATGCCCCAATCGCGGGCAACGAACAATTTGTCATACATGTAGTTGGCCAAGACCTGCGTTTCCCAATTGCCGTTTGTCATCGCGAACACGATGTCAAAGACCTTGAGCGTCGCGATGGTAATGGTCGTCCAGACCACCACAATCGTGCCCATGATTTGCGGGATCTTGATTTTGAAGAAAATCTGAAACGGGTTGGCCCCGTCAATGATCGCCGCTTCGATGGTTTCTTCGGGAATGCCGCGCAGGGCGGCCGACAGGATCACCATGGCAAACCCTGTCTGGATCCAGATCAGAACGGCCATCAGGAAAAACGAATTCCAGAACGGAATGGTCAGCCATTGCTGCGGGCTGTCCCCGCCAGCCATCATGTAAAGGTGGTTCAGGATACCGATCTGCGCCACATCTGCGGGTCGGGCTTCATAGACCAGTTTGAAAATAACCGCCGCACCAACGAATGAAATCGCCATAGGCATGAAGATGATTGATTTGGAGATGTTGCCCCAGCTCAGCCGGTCCGTCAGCTGCGCCGCCAAAAGGCCGAACGCCGTCGCAGAGGCCGGAACAACCGTAAGCCATAAGACATTGTTGATCATGGCTTCCGCAAACTTTGGTTCAGCAAACATCTTGGTGTAGTTTTCCAAGCCGACCCAGCCGCGCGCACCGCCTGGCAAACGTTCCTGAAAGCTCAGGATCAGGGTCGCGACCACCGGATATGCAAGATAAAGGCCAAGTGCGACAATCGCTGGCCCGAGGAAAATCCACGGCCGGATCATATTGGCGCGGTTGATATTGCGCCCCGCGTGGGGGCCCTTGGCTGGGTAAAGAACCTTATCAAGGAACAGGTTTGCGCCGTAAAAATACCCGACGCAGCCTCCAACTCCGACAACGATCGTTATAAGACCCAATATTGCTGGATGCATGGTCCTGTCCCCCCAATTTTGAATACGACTAAAAGTCGGCTGCGGCGGCCCGTCCTCCCAGAAGGGCCGCCGCCACGTTCCTATCGCTTACTTAAGCGCGTCCCAGCTTTCCTGGATCGCAGTTGTCGCGTCTTCGGCAGATGCGCCACCGACGAAATCAACCATGCCTGTCCAGAACGTGCCTGCACCAATCGCGCCGGGCATCAGGTCTGATGCATCGAAACGGAAGGTTGTTGCATTCTGCAGGATTTCACCCTGACCGCGCAGCGTGTCATCCATGTATGTTGCAAGGTTCACACCGGTGTGCGGCGTCAAGAAACCTGTCTGTGCCATCATCACTTCATGCGCGATTGGCGTCTGCAGGAAGTTCATGAACTCCATTGTGGCGTCGTTGGCATCCGTAATAGCCATCAACGTTCCACCACCCAATACAGGATTGCCGAGGTCTTTTTCAGCAAAGGACGGGAAGTAGAAGAAGTCGGCATCTACGCCAAGCTCCGTGCCTTCAGGGAAGAATGCAGGTGCGAAAGACGCCTGACGGTGCATGTAGCACTGTGGCGGGCTTGCGAACATACCACCGGGGCTGTCACGGAAGTCGGTTGTGCCAACAGCACCGGCACCACCGGCAACCATATCGTCGTTCTTGGCAAACATGCCGAACGTTTCGAAGGCTTCGATGACTTCAGGAGAATTGAACGCCAACTCGTTGGATACCCATGCGTCATAGGTTTCCGGCGACTGCGTGCGCAGCATGATGTCTTCAACCCAGTCCGTGCCGACCCAACCGGTCGCCGCACCAGAACCCATGCCGATACACCAGGGTGTTTCGCCATCTGCGATCATCTGCTCG
>CBFHGD010000175.1:0-2398 GCA_965655275.1 Octadecabacter sp.
GACCTGCACAAACGGGCTGACGGGCATCGGCACGGCGACCTATCAATCCGCGCTCGAAGGCGGTGGGCAGATCACGATGCAGGATGGCACGCAGTGGCAGTTCATCTTCGGGCGCCGCGCCCTCGGCTTGTAAGAACCACGCCTGTCATACATGCGCGACGGCGATCGGCCCTTGAACGCCGCCGCGCAACGCCCCAGTGTGAGACCGAACAACAAGAGGGTATTTTATGTTTCGCACCGCACTCCCTCGCCGTGCTCACGCAATCCTATCACACGCACGCGGCCTTCTCGACAGACTATAACAGCGAAATGCCCAGCGGTGTGGACATGGAAGGCGATGAAGATGAAGGTATTGACGGTTGGGTCGCAACCCCGGGTGGGCGTTTTTGGTATATCGATACGACCGATATGATCACCCGCCAGATTTGCGGGATCGGCTGTCTTCCAGCCGACCCTAATTTCATTGCCGGTGAGTCCGGCATCATTGAAATCAGCTACAGCTACAACGATCTGGTCATCAAGCTCGACGAATGATCAAATTGCCATGCTGTCCGGAGACTTACCTGCCGCAACTGCGGTTTTGAACCAATCGGGCTGGCGGCCCTTGCCTGTCCAGGTTTGGGATCTATCCGCCGGATTTGCATACTTCGGCGCCGATTTCGTCTTTGGTGTTTTCTTGGCCGTGGAGGCGCGCGCCGGCTTGCCACCCAAGACATCCGCAACGCTCACGCCATGTGCCGCAGCAAGTCTTTCCATTTCCTGACGGACTTTCTTGAGGTCCTGTTTGCGCAACTTGTCGAGCGCCTTTTCCACATCACGCCCGAGTTTTTCCAACTCCTTGCGCGACATGTTCTTTAGATCAATTGCCATTGGTGTTTTCCTTTTCAATTCGGCCATGCAAATAGCTGTCATGACCAAAGTCTGAAAGTGCGATTATACCAAAATTGACCAAAAAGCGAATAAATCGTGTGGCTTGCGCGCCAATAGCCTAAAGCGGCTATTGTATTGATCTATTCGGCTGCCACTTCGGACGGATCGGCCAGCGTGACGATATCTTCCATGATCTGGTTCAATTCAAAGTCCTTGGGCGTATAGACTCGCGCAACGCCCATTGCTGAAAGCTTTGCCGCGTCATCGTCAGGAATAATGCCACCTACAACCACAGGAATATGCGACAGGCCCTGTTCGCGCATTTTGTCCATCATTTCTGTAATCAGCGGAATATGCGAGCCCGACAAGATCGACAGCCCGATTACATGGGCATCGTCGCGCCGCGCTGCTTCGATAATCTCGTCGGGCGTCAAACGAATACCTTCATAAGTTATGTCCATGCCACAATCGCGCGCACGGGCCGCGATCTGTTCGGCGCCGTTCGAATGTCCGTCCAAACCCGGCTTGCCCATCAGGAATTTCAACCTGCGGCCCAGCTTTGTGCTGACGGCAGACACGCGGTCGCGAATGTCATCAAGGCCCTCGGTGCGGTTGGATGGATTGTGCGAAACCCCTGTGGGCGCACGGTATTGTCCGAACGCAGAGCGGATCACTTCGGCCCACTCGCCCGTGGTCACGCCTGCTTTGGCGGCTGCAATGGACGGGATCATGATGTTGGTGCCATCCAGCGCGGCAGCCTTGAGCGCGGCCAGTGCGTTGGCCACCGCCGCCCCGTCACGGCCCGTTTTCCAGGCGTCCAGCCGTGCCAGCTGATCGGCCTCGGCGGCGGGGTCCGACACCATGATCGCGTCATCGCCCGCAGTCAGCGGCGACGGTTCACCATTCTGGTATTTGTTCACGCCAATGACGGTTGTCTCACCGCTCTCAATTCCCGCGATCCGCGCTGCGTTGGACTCGACCAGCCGCGATTTCATGTATTCGATCTTTTCCTGTGCGTCTTTCAGGCCTTCGATTTGCGCCAATTCCGCCCGCGCACCTTCCTTTAGCGCGGCGACTTTACGTTCCACCGCCGGATTGCCCTCAAACAGATCATCGTATTCCAGCAAATCCGTTTCAAAGGCCAGAATTTGCTGCATGCGCAGTGACCATTGCTGGTCCCATGGGCGCGGCAGGCCCAATGCTTCATTCCACGCAGGCAATTGCACGGCGCGCGCGCGTGCGTCTTTGGACAACGTCACCGCCAGCATTTCGATCAGAATCCGATACACGTTATTTTCCGGCTGCTGTTCGGTCAGCCCCAGCGAATTGACCTGCACCCCGTAGCGGAACCGGCGGAATTTCGGGTCTTCCACACCGTAGCGCTCGCTGCAAATCTCGTCCCACAATTCAACGAAGGCGCGCATTTTGCACATCTCGGTCACAAACCGGATGCCTGCGTTTACGAAAAACGAAATGCGCCCCACCATCGCAGGAAACGCCTCGGCGGGGACTTTAGCTTTCAGATCAT
>CBFHGD010000176.1:0-2225 GCA_965655275.1 Octadecabacter sp.
GAACTGGCGGGCGCGGATGTGCTGGTCCGGGGCGGTGTGATTGTGGCGGTTGGCGACGGATTGGCGGCGCCCGGCGCCGAAGTGATCAACGCGGCGGGCTGTGTGGTGACGCCTGGTTTGGTCAATACGCACCATCATTTGTACCAAACGCTGACGCGCGCGGTTCCCGGTGGGCAAGACGCGCTGCTGTTTGGCTGGCTGCAGACGCTCTACCCTATCTGGGCAAAGTTCGGGCCCGAAGAAATGTTTGTCTCTGCCCAGATAGGGTTGGCGGAACTGGCGCTGTCGGGTTGCACCATGACGTCGGACCATTTGTATTTGTATCCCAACGGGTCGCGCCTTGATGATACGATCGCAGCGGCGGGCGAGGTCGGCTTGCGGTTTCATCCGACGCGCGGCGCGATGAGCATTGGCGAGAGTGATGGTGGCCTGCCCCCCGACAGTCTTGTCGAGGACGAGGCCGCGATTCTGGAAGACTGCATCCGCGTCATCGATACATTCCATGACCCGTCCGAAGGCGCGATGGTGCGTGTTGGTGTGGCGCCGTGTTCGCCGTTCTCGGTCAGCCGTGATCTGATGCGGGACGCAGCGGTTCTGGCGCGTGACAAGGGCGTGATGCTGCACACGCATCTGGCGGAGAACGACGAGGATATTGCTTACAGCGAGGCGAAGTTTGGCTGCCGCCCCGGACAATATGCCGAAGATTTGGGATGGACGGGGCCAGACGTTTGGCACGCCCACTGCGTGAAACTCGATGGGCAAGAGATTGATTTGTTTGCAAGATCGAAAACCGGCGTTGCCCATTGTCCGTGTTCCAACTGCCGCCTTGGGTCCGGCATTGCACCGGTGCGGGCAATGCGGGACGGTGGGGTAAATGTGGGCCTTGGCGTGGATGGATCGGCGTCCAACGATGCGGGGTCCTTGATCGGCGAGGCGCGCCTGAGCATGTTGTTGCAACGGGTCGCCAATGGGGCCGACGCCATGTCTGCGCGCGAAGCATTGGAGATCGCCACGCGGGGCGGGGCGCAAGTCTTGGGGCGCGATGATTGCGGACAGATTGCCGTTGGCAAGCGCGCCGATATCGCCATTTGGGACGTTGGTGGCGTGCAAAGTGCGGGGTCATGGGACCCGGCCGCCATCCTGCTCGCAGGGCCGACCCGAGTGCGTGATTTGCTTGTCGAGGGGCGGCGCATTGTGGCTGGTGGCCAGATGGTCAGCTTTGATCTGGGCCGTGCGGTCACGCGGCAAAACCAGCTGGTCGCGCGCCTGCAAGAAGCGTGATGTCGCCTGTGCTTGCGGGTGCGGGGTGATTGGCTATGCTGCGCGCCAACAGGGGGCATCATGGGCGAAACACTCGACTTTATTGAAGACGATGAGGGGCTGCCAAAAAGGTTGGTGGCCTCGGTTGTCGAGGCCGTAGATGCGGGCGATGCCGTTACGCTGGACGCGTTGCTGGATCCGCTTCATGCGGCTGACATTGCCGACCTTCTGGAACAAATCGACGGGCGCGACCGCGCTGCGCTGCTGCACCTGTGGAAGGGCGGAATGGACGGGGAAATCCTGTCCGAACTCTCTGACAGTATTCGCGAAGAGGTCATTGACGCGTTTTCGCCCACCGAGCTGGCCGACGCGGTGCGCGACCTTGAATCCGATGATGTTGTAGACCTTGTCGAAGACCTCGACGAGGAACAACAGGGGCAGGTGCTGGACGCGCTGGAGGCGGGTGACCGACTGGCGGTTGAACAGGCGCTGGCCTACCCCGATGAATCCGCCGGTCGCCTCATGCAGATGGAGGTCGTGCGTGCGCCCGCCCATTGGACCGTAGGTGAAACAATTGATTATCTGCGCGCCAGCGATGATCTTCCGGAACAGTTTTACCACGTGATACTTGTCGATCCGCGCATGAAACCGGTCGGCTATGTGACGCTGGGGCGGCTATTGGGCACACCGCGCCCGATCCACCTGACAGAGCTGATGGAAGAAAGCTTTCGCACCTTCCGCGTCGATCAGGACGAAGAAGACGTGGCCTATGCGTTCAACCAGTATCACCTGATTTCCGCGCCTGTCGTGGATGCGGATGACCGTTTGGTCGGTGTCATCACCATCGACGATGCGATGATCGTGCTGGACGACGAACACGAAGAAGACATCCTTCGCCTTGCCGGTGTGGACGGTGAATCAAGTCTGACGGACAAGGTCATCGCCACCACCAAACGCCGCTTTCC
>CBFHGD010000177.1:0-2216 GCA_965655275.1 Octadecabacter sp.
AGGCCCGTTAGTCCAAACTCACCTACAATACTGCGCATCAACGCGCATGAAGGGCAACAGGCGGAACAGCCGATATGAGCGGTTTGGAGCAACACGAAATTGATCTCGGGGACGGGTCCAAAACGGATCTGCGCACGCAATTCGCAGCACTTCCCTATCGGATCAAGAATGACAAAGTGCAGATTTGCCTTGTCACCTCGCGCAAATCGGGGCGTTGGATCGTGCCGAAAGGCTGGCCGATGAACGGTGAAACCCCGACAGAGGCCGCGGCCACCGAAGCCTTCGAGGAGGCGGGGCTGCGCGGTAAGGTCCACACGCGCCCTGTGGGGGTATTCAGCTACTACAAGGTGCGTTCGGAGGACGAGTTGCCATGTATCGCCGTTGTCTTCCCCCTCAAGGTCAAAAAGATACTGAGCCGCTGGCCCGAACGCAAAGAGCGCGAACGCAAATGGGTGTCGCGCAAAAAGGCCGCCGCGATGGTTGATGATCCGCAGTTGCGCGATATTATCCTGACGTTCAAACCTGATCCAATGTAGTCAGCCGTTGCCGGGCGCCCAGCGCGCGCCTATCTAGGTAGGATAACCGCGAGGGGCCGACTTGATCCGTTACACGCTTATCTGTGACAAAGACCACCAGTTCGAAAGCTGGTTCCAATCGTCGTCGGCGTTTGAACGTTTGGCGGCGGCGGGGCATTTGACCTGCGCTGAATGCGGGTCTGGCGAAGTGCGTCTGGGGTTGATGACGCCGTCTGTGGCCTCCACATCCGCGCCACCCGACCTCGCGACACCGCAAAGCGACGCGCAAACCGCGCTGGCGCACATGCGTAAGAAGGTGGAAGACAACAGTGATTACGTCGGCCAGAATTTCGCGCAAGAAGCGCGTAAAATGCATGACGGGGACGCACCGGCGCGCGCAATTTATGGCGAAGCGAAACTGGCAGACGCCAAAAAACTGATCGAAGACGGAGTGCCCGTTGCCCCCCTGCCGTTCGTGCCCAAACGCAAGTCGAACTGACGCGCGTTATTCGCCCTCGAATTCACACAAGACATTCACATCCATGCCGAGCGTTTCGAGCCGCTCGCGCCCGCCCAGCTCCGGCAGGTCGATGATAAAGGCGCAGCCCACAACCTCACCGCCAAGCCGTTCCAGCAGCTTTATTCCCGCCTCGGCGGTGCCGCCAGTGGCCAGCAAATCATCGACAACCAAGACCTTTGCCCCCGGCTGTATCGCGTCATCGTGCATTTCCATCACCGCCTCGCCGTATTCCAGCGCGTAGGGCTGCTCTATCGTTTTGCCGGGCAGCTTGCCCTTCTTGCGGACCGGCACGAATCCTTTGCCAAGCTGGTGCGCAATCGCACCGCCAATGATAAATCCGCGCGCCTCAAGGCCGACAACCACGTCGATGTCCCGTCCCATATAGGGGTGCAGCAACTGGTCCACCGCCATACGAAACCCGCGCGGGTCCGCAAACAGGGTCGTCACGTCACGAAACATGATCCCTTCGTGCGGAAAATCGGGAATCGTGCGGATGTAGTCACGGACGGTCTTGGCGGTTTTCATGTCAGATCCTTTGAGTGTCGTGCGCTTCTAACGGCGCGGATAGTGCAGCCGCAAGGCCTCGCGGTCCTGCACGCCCAGCTTGGCGACAGAATTGCTGTCTTCGGAAAAAACAGAGCGCGTTTCGTAATACGGATTGCGGATATCCGTCATCAATCCCATCGCCTGACTGAGTTCTTCGAGCATGATCGACCCCGCCTGATCGAGTGGGATATCGGCAGCGAATACAATCACCGCGTCGGTCAGGGTCAACGTGTCATCCCACCAGATTTGCACCTGCGCGGCACCGATCGGAACACCGTCCATTTCCCCATACCCTGTGCCGCGAATGGCGTCACCTGCCCGGATGGGTTGCAGGAAAATCTCGACGTCGGATGTTTCGGATTTGGCCACGCGGCGCAGGGTCAATGCCGGTGCTGCAGATTGGATCTGGGCAATGGACGTGTTCAACGCCGTGCTCATTTCTTTCGCCAAATCAACTGGGTAAGCAGGGGGAACGGGGGCAAACGTCACCGTAACGACAGGTTTTTCCCACCGCACGCGCAGTGAATTGCAGGCTTCCCCCGGCATCGCAGCACAGGACACAAGCCTGTAGAAATCGCTGTCTGTCAGGGGGCCATCGGTGACGATGTATTCCTGTGCAGCAAGCGGGCCGGCAA
>CBFHGD010000178.1:0-2140 GCA_965655275.1 Octadecabacter sp.
GTCCGGTCGGATTTGCGCTGACATATTCAACGTTGATCTTCTTGCCCGCCCCCATGGAGGATTTACCAAACGCCGCGTCGCTCAATGCGGCCTTCACTACAGTGCCCCAAACAGAGGCGTCCAGCCGCAGGTTCAAGAACCCCGGCCCCGCCACATCCGCACTGGCAATGCGCGCATCCACGACCAAACGCGCGGCCAGCGCATCGGCGATGTCGCGCGGCTTGGCACCCGCAGGCTTGGCCAACACCATTGCCGCGTTGGTTGCCATGTCCCCATGGGCCGCGTCGCGTGGCGGCTCGACCGTGACGTTGTCAAACACCAGATCCGCGGGCAATTCACCCGCCTCGGTCATGGCATTCAAACAGTCGATCACATGCGCACGGATATCAGCGAACAGGTTCATGGGTCTTCCTTTCTGGGAAATCTCGGTTTAGCACCATCGCGTCAAACGTCAACGAGGCTTACCTACCCCACCAGCCTCTGATGCGTTTCTATGGCAAACCGGTCCGTCATGCCGGAAATATAATCACTGACGATCCGCGCCAGCGCCGTTTCGCCCTGCGCCTGCGCCACGTCCTTGCGCCACTGTTTTGGCAGATGCTCCGGCTGCGCCATAAACAGCGGGAACAGATCCTCCACCACCTGCGTGACCTCTGCGCGCATTTTTACAACGCTGGGCGCGCGATACATCTGGTTGAACAGGAACTTGCGCACCACCTTCAGATCGCGCCACAACGCGGGCGAAAACTGCACCATCATCCGCCCCGCCCCGCGCACATCCGCGCAGCTTTGCGGGTCCAGCGCAGCGAGGTTCGCGCGGCTCACGGCGATCACATCTTCGACCAGCACCCCGAAAAACCGCCGCAACGCCTCGTGACGACGGCGGTATTTGTCCAGATCCGGATACGTGGCATCCACCTCGCGAAAACAATCCCCCACAATCGGCAGGCCCAGCAGATCATCGGTGCCGAACAGCTCCGCGCGCAACCCGTCGTGGATGTCGTGGTGGTTATAGGCCACGTCATCGGCCAGCGCTGCCACCTGTGCCTCCGCACTGGCGTGTGTGTGTAATTCCAGATCATGGCGCGCGTTATAATCCTCAAGCGCGTAAGGCACCGGCGTGCCCACTGGCCCGTTGTGCTTGGCAATGCCCTCGAGCGTCTCCCACGTCAGGTTCAGCCCGTCCCACTGCGCATAATGACGCTCCAGCGACGTCACGATCCGGATCGCCTGCGCATTGTGATCAAACCCGCCGTAGGGCGCCATCAACGCCCCGAGCGCATCCTCGCCCGTATGCCCGAACGGCGTGTGACCGAGGTCATGGGCCAGCGCCACCGCCTCCGTCAGCTCACCGTTCAACCCCAACACGCCCGCAATCGTGCGCGCCACCTGCGCCACCTCGATAGAATGGGTCAGACGGGTGCGGAAATAATCACCCTCATGTTCCACAAACACCTGTGTCTTATGCTTTAGGCGGCGAAACGCGCTTGAATGGATGATCCTGTCACGGTCGCGTTGAAACGGCGAGCGGAATGCGCTCTCTTCCTCTGGGTAAAGCCGCCCGCGCGTGTCCGCAGGGCTGCACGCAAATGCTGCCACCATATCTGTCCCAATCAATTCAACGCGACACTGCCTTGTCGCCTTTGCCTGCCCCCCCTATATTCAAACCAACGCCCAACCTAAAGGCTCCAATCATGTTGACCCTGCCCCCCAAAGTCACCCCCCGCGCGTTCGAGCGCCTTTCCGAAATCGGCGCAAGCGCGGGTGGCAAAGCCCTGCGCATCGGCGTGAAGGGCGGCGGCTGTTCCGGCTTTGAATACGAAATCGATCTGGACGCCGCCAACGACGACGACCTGATCCTCGAGGGCGCGGGTGAAAAGGTTGTGATCGACAGCGTGTCCCTGCCGTTTCTGGCGGACGCGACGATCGATTTCACCGAAGAACTCATCGGCGCGCGCTTTGTGATCGAAAACCCCAACGCCAGCAGTTCTTGCGGCTGCGGCGTCAGTTTTTCGATGTAGGGCAGCCGTGCGGAAAGGCGCCGAAGCGCAGTTCGGCAAAGCGTTCAACAAGCGGTCGTTTTTCGGAAGGCTGAAAACACCAAAGCGGACGTTCTCTGCGCTCAGCTCAGAGGTCCGGT
>CBFHGD010000179.1:0-2043 GCA_965655275.1 Octadecabacter sp.
CATGGACCCGCGCACAATGTCCGACCACACCAGAACCTCGATCTCTGCCTCGATCGATTGCGCGTCCATGCGCGCCTCGACCCGCCAGCCATAATTCTCGCCCTGTTTGGGGGCGATGCCGATCTCATAGCCCGATATCTCGGATTGTGATTTGGATTCAGTGCGATACAGCTCACGGTAGCGGCGCGGATGGATCGGGTCATACCCCGGGATATAGAACACCCGACGGGTTTTCACCTGTGTTTGACTTGCCTGTTCCATGACCCACTGCCCTTGATTTGGCGCACTCTAGCAGGGAAATCCGCCAAGAATAAGGAAACTGTCAGCCAAACACCGCAAGGAACGGAACCACCTCAAGCAGCCAGTACGCAAAGATCGACAAAACCCCGGTCGCCATGGCCAGCCCGACAGTGACCAGCAACACACCCGACGTCTTTTCAATCACGCCCATGTTGCGTTTCATCCACGCCATCGGGCGTTTCATTTGCGGAAAGAACGCGGCCACCAACAAGAACGGCACACCAAGCCCGATGGCGTAAACACCGAGCAGCATCGCGCCCTTGGCCACATCCGCCTGCCCTGTGGCAAGGCCAAGGATCGCGGACAGGATCGGGCCAAGGCAGGGCGTCCAGCCAAAGGCAAACGCAAGGCCAAGGAAATAAGCGCCAAACGCCGACCCGCCCTGATCGCCCGCATCCATGCGCACTTCGCGGTCCAGAAATTTCAGGCGGAACAGCCCCAGAAAATGCAGACCAAAGATCATCACGACGATGCCCGCGGCAATCTGCAAATACGGCATGACCCCCAAAAGCGTCCGCCCCAGCGCCGACGCCCCCGCGCCCAAAATCAAGAACACCGTGGACAGGCCCAGCACAAAGAACAGTGCTGCCACCACCGCACGGCCCCGCGCGCCACGGTCGTCCTCCATATCGGTGACGCTAACGCCGCCCATATAGGCCAGATAGGGTGGCACAATCGGCAGCACACATGGGCTCAGGAACGACAGGATTCCGGCTGAAAACGCGATCAACAGCGCAGGCAGAATCGATGCGGCAAGGAAGGTTTCTGTTTCAAACATACCCCCTCTTAGCGATGTCGCGGGGCGGCGTCACGCGACCACTGGTCACATCCGCGTTGAAACCTGTTTCAACGCTGTGGACATTTGTATCGCCGCGCGGCACGCCTTGAACATGAATACAAAAATCGACGCCCGCGGCCTGATGTGCCCGCTGCCTGTTCTGAAAGCCGCCAAGGTTTTGCGCGGTATGCCCGCAGGCACAGTTGTGACGGTTCTGGCCGACGATCCGGTTGCCGTAATCGACATTCCGCACTTCTGCACCGAAGCGGGCCATACCCTAGTGTCGCAATCGGACGACGGGGCGCATCAGACCTACACCATCCGCGCCAGAGACTGAAAAACCGCCGCCCTGAAGTCAGAGCAGCGGTTTATTTTCAGTGCCTTATACGGTGCAGCTAAGGCTTCACCTTAACGACCACCAAGCGACCACCAGCCGCGCTTTTTCGGCTTATCGTCTGCCGGTTTCGCTTCCGCAACAGGTTCGGCGGCGGGTTCAGCGGCCACGTCTGCCTTCGGCTTTGACGTTGTCTTGCGACGCCGCTTTGGTTTCTCGGCTTCAACCGGCTCCGGTTTTTCGGCGGGGGCTTGCGCCTTCGTCGCGTCTGCCTTCGCCTCAGCCGGGGCCTCTGCCTGCGCTGCGGCAGGCTTCCTGCGGCTGCGGGTGCGCTTGGGCTTCTCGGCGGGTGCGTCGGCCTCAGCCTGCGCTGGCGCGGCGTCTGCCTCAACCGGCGCTTCATCGGCCTTCTTGCGACGGGTCCGCGTGCGTTTGGGCTTGGGGGCCTCGTCGCTCTTGGCGTCCTCGCCCGCTGGCACCTCTACCTCGGCGGGCGCGTCGGTCGCAACGTTTGCACTGGCCTCCCCGTTTTCGCCGCTGGTCTCGCCATTGGCCTCACCATTTTCACCGTTGCCACCCCCGCGACGGCGACGACGACGACGGCGACGTTTCTTTGTCGGCGCGTCTCCGT
>CBFHGD010000180.1:0-2003 GCA_965655275.1 Octadecabacter sp.
CGTCAGCTCCGCGCCAAGCATTCGCTCCATCAGGCGAACCTTCAGTTCCTTCACTAGGCCCTTGTCGCCTAGCAAATCGTTTGCGTTCTCAACGCCGCTCAGCAGCTCGTCTAAAAGTTCCTTGGAAATCGTCATTGTTGTCATGCTCCTTCGTTGGTGAAGCATGGACCGAATTACTCATACACAGAAGATCGGACACTCTCTTCAAAACTTTCTTAGATGAACTGTAACCCCTCACTTCCGCTTCACAAACTCCGTCAAAATCACAATCCGCTGACCTTCAACGCGCCCCTCGATATGCGCGGCGTTGTCCGGCACCAGTGAAATCCCGCGTACGGCTGTCCCGCGTTTGGCGGTGAACCCGGCACCCTTCACCGGCAAATCCTTGATCAAGACAACCGTGTCGCCGTGTTCCAACCGCATCCCGTTGGAGTCAAAATGCTCGACCACGGGTACCACATCCTGCGCACGCGCCAGAACCTCCAGCTCCATCATCATGCCTTCACGAGCGTCGCTCGCCCACATCTCGTCAATCTCGCCCAGTTTGCGCCAAACGGCGATCTGCACGGCGGGTTCCTGTGACCACATCGCGCCCTCCAAACAGCGCCAATGGGCGGCGGGCACGTCTCCCGCACCACGGCACGCGCCACACAGCAGCACCTGATCCTCGGGCGGGACATCCACGCTCGCCATCCCCACGTTTGCGCCACAAAACTCGCAAACACCGCCTGCGCGGTCCATCAATTCATCCCAGCGCATCACCGCATCCTTTTGAAAACCTTGCCCGCCTGTCGCACTTCACCACCGTCTTCCGCAAGCCCCAACACCTATCGGCAAGCAATTGCCCATTACGTCAATCTGCGTGAAACCCCTTGCCAAACAGCCCGACCTCCCCCATATGACGTCTTGCGAAACGTTATCTATCTCGACCTACTGTCTACCTTCATCGGCGACTGCATTCGATCTAGCACTAACTACGCCACGGTTGCCGCACTTCGCGGGCAACATTTTAGAAGGAAGACATGACATGGCCAACGGCACAGTCAAATGGTTCAACACAACAAAAGGCTTCGGCTTTATCGCTCCTGAAACTGGCGGCAAGGACGTATTCGTCCACATCTCCGCAGTTGAGCGTTCCGGCCTGACAGGTCTGGCAGACGATCAAAAGGTAACTTTTGACGTTGAAGCCGGCCGCGACGGTCGTGAGTCCGCGGTTAACCTCGCACTCGCATAAGCTTTGAACCTTCGGGTTTGATCGGGGCGGTTCCTTCGGGAGCCGCCCTTTTTCGTTTCAGGTCAGGCCTTCGTTCCAGGCTATGCGGCCTTTTCGTCGGCTTTCGCGTCCACATCAGGCTCGTCCTGTGTCTGTGGCGCAGGCAGCGCAAGCGCTTCGTCTGGCATCTGTTCCGGCAAATCTACAGTGATCAGGCCCGTGTTCAAATCCACCCCGACCACCGGTTTGTCCGCCATCAGCGCCAAAACACCGTTCAATTCGTCCACAGTGCGCCTGACCGTATCGCGCTGGGTTTCAATCGCAGGCTTGCCGCCCTTCTTTCCAAACAAAAACTTAAACATTCGCACCCCCATTTTTACTGTGTTCTACCCTAGTTCAAACGGGGTCACCCCACGAGGGGAAACCGGACGGGTCATTCCCATTCGGTCTTTGGGCGCGGCCAGCACACCAGCCGCGCCCGACATTCCTCGTCTGCCAGAATGAGCGTGACCTGCAGAACGATGCGGTATTCGTCGATCTTGCCATCACTGACCCTTACTTTCTGATCGGCACCCCGGGCTCCATTGATCCCCTTTAGCGTCTTGAACCCGCACTAAATTCCGCTTTCCAGCGCGTCGTCGAAGAATTTTGAGGACGAGCAGATAATTTCCATGATTTTTGCGACCGACATTTTGGTTCCCTTTTTGGTTAAGAGACCAGGCTAGCTGCCGCGCTGACAGACGTTCATCGACCTACGGATCCGTGATCAGTTCAAGCACGGACGGGCCGA
>CBFHGD010000181.1:0-1989 GCA_965655275.1 Octadecabacter sp.
CGCACCGTGCTGCACATCGCCGGGATCGGTCTGATGTTTTCGGCCCTGCAATACCTGCCGCTCGCCGACGCGATCGCGATTGCTTTTGTGATGCCCTTCATAATGCTCTTGCTCGGAAAAATATTCCTGAACGAAGACGTCGGCACGCACCGCCTTGCGGCCTGCGTTGTCGGGTTTGCAGGTACGCTTTTGGTGGTGCAACCCAACTTCGTGGATGTCGGCGCGCCGGCGTTGTTGCCCTTAGGGGTGGCCGTCGTGTTCTCGCTGTTCATGCTGGTCACACGCCAGATCGCCAAGGACGTGGACCCGATCGGCATGCAGGCCCTGTCCGGTGTGATGGCTGTGCCTGTGCTCGGGCTGGCGCTGATCATGTTGCCCGACACGCCGTTTTTCGTGCTGCACCCCGTCTCGGGCCCGGATTGGGTCCTGCTCGCCGTGCTGGGGGGCCTTGGCACGGTCGCGCACCTGCTGATGACGTGGAGTCTGCGGTTCGCCCCCTCCGCCACGCTCGCGCCCATGCAATACCTCGAAATTCCTATCGGCACGCTGATCGGCTATCTGATCTTTCGCGATCTGCCAAACGGCTTGGCCGCGCTCGGGATCTGCATCACCATGGCCGCGGGCCTTTATATTATCCTGCGCGAAAAGCGGCTGTCAGATCGCGCACGGTTGCGTCCAACGCCACAGGCGGAAGGATAACCGCCAGCCCGCCCATGGCATGGATTTCCACCACGGGTGCAGCGACCTCATTGGATGAGCCGATAAAGTCGCGCATGGACATAGCACCATCCGTAACGTCCCATTTGAACCCGCGCGTCTCCACCCGCGCATCCGTGACCGGCATAAGTGAAAATCGCATCCCGACGGGCAATGTCATCTGGATGCGGGGCGGCGCAATGAACAACAGGTCATATTCGCCCAGCAAGATGACCGGCGTCTCGCGGTATTTCAGCAGAACATGCAGCGCGGCCAAAGTATGATCCAGCCGGTCCCCCATAAACCCGACGCCCAGAACCAGCGGCGCATCTATATTGCGCAACGCCTTGTCGAAATCCGTGCTATTCTGCTCCGCGATCGGGTGCAAAACGTCGCTGTAGGCGTCGCGCGCCGCGTCACTGATCGAATCCATGTCACCGATCACCGCAACCGGGTTAAGTTCGGCCCACAACGCGTGATCCGCCCCGCCATCGGCACAGACCACGGTTTTGCCCCATTTTAACGCTTCTGTAAGAGTAGATGGTGCAGGGTCCCCCCCACCGATCAGCGTCACTGGGTCCGGACTTGAAACAATCGGCTGGTTCACGTTTGATTACCCTTAGTTTTGGAAACATGCCTTAAAACGGTCACGAAATAATACCCAGATTAACGCGGTTCTGTTCCGGATTGCGAACCAATTGATGGTAAACGATGTGTCACTGGTTGGGTAGAAAGCGAGCAAAAAATGGTTGGACCAAGTAAGATTCTTACCGTCTCCTACGGCACATTCTCGTGCACGCTGGAGGGATTTGATGATTCCTTCAACACGATGAAAGCGATTGCGGAATATTTCCGTGGTCTCGCCTCTGATGACCGGTACTTCGGGGCAGAGCCCCCGACCCCTGACGCAGAAATGCTGGCAAAAATCGCCGAGCGCGAGATTTCGCGCCGCGTGGATGCCAGCATGGACGACAACGGCATCGTTCTGCGCGCCGCCGCCCTGACGGATCAATCCGCGGACGCAGAAGGTGACGCGGACGAACAAAAGCTCCATGACGCCGCATCGCGCGCCAAGGTCGAGGCGGCACGCAAAGCCGCGAAAGCCGAACGCAAAGCACAGCGCGCCGCAGCCAAAGCGGAACGCAAAGCCGCCAAGAAAGCACAAAAGGCCGCCGAAGCCCAAGCCGAAGCCGCACGCAAGGCCAAGGAAGAGGCCAAAGCCGACGCACAGGCCAAGGCTGATGCGCAGGCACAAGACGACGCGCACAAGGCCGAGGCGCACAAGGATGACGT
>CBFHGD010000182.1:0-1919 GCA_965655275.1 Octadecabacter sp.
AAATGGTCCAAAACGCAGGTCAATTGACCCCACTTGTGCATGGACAAGCCTGAACCGCTGGGCTAGCAATCCCGAACCGCTTTGAGGGGAGGGGTGAAGCCGACGCAGACGCGGCCCGTTTCTTCCCGAATTTCAAAGCATTGACACGCCACTTTGGGAGAGGGTGCGTATGCCATCAGACGAGGTTGTCCTCAGCGTTGCTGGGCTGACGAAAAGCTTTGGCGGATTGCACGCCGTGCGCGGTGTTGACTTTCACGTCAACAAAGGTGCGATTGTCGGGCTGATCGGGCCTAACGGTGCGGGCAAAACCACCACCTTCAATATGATCGCCGGAGAGCTGCCGCCGACCGCGGGCAAAATCACCCTGCTGGGCGAGGACATTACCGGCCAGCGCACGGATGTTTTGTATCACAAGGGTCTGATGCGCACGTTCCAGCTGTCGCACGAATATGCCCGCATGACCGCGCTTGAAAACCTTGCAGTTGCCGCGCCTGCCCAAACCGGCGAAAGCATCTGGGCCAGCTGGTTTGCCGGCAAATCGGTGAGACAGCGCGAGGCAGAAGTGATCGAGAAAGCACGCGACACGCTTGAATTCCTCGGGCTGACCCATGTGGGTCACGAACTGGCGGGCAATCTGTCGGGCGGGCAAAAAAAGCTGCTCGAGATCGGGCGCACCATGATGAATGATTCCAAGGTCATCCTGCTTGATGAACCTGGGGCGGGGGTCAACCCGACCCTGATGCGCAAAGTTGCTGAAATGATTGAACAATTGAATCAGGAACGCGGCTACACCTTTTGCATTATCGAACATGACATGGACATGATCGCCCGGCTGTGTGGCAAGGTCGTCGTGTTGGCAGAAGGTCGGGTCCTGATGGAAGGCACCATGGATGAAGTCCGCAACGACGAACGCGTGATCGATGCATATTTCGGCGGAGAAGTGGCATGACAAACGACACGCAAACACCCGTCCTCAGCCTCAACAATCTCTATGCCGGTTACGGGCAGACCGAAATCCTGCATGACCTGTCGATCTATGTGAACAGCGACGAGATCGTCGCGATCATCGGGCCGAACGGCGCGGGCAAATCCACGGCGATGAAGTCCGTTCTCGGGCTGCTCAACATCCGAGAGGGCTCCGTTGTGCTGAACGGAGAAGACATTACCGATACCCCCGCGCAAAAGGTGATCGAGCGTGGCATTTCCTACGTGCCGCAAACCAACAACGTGTTTGTGAACCTCACCGTGCAGGAAAACCTCGAGATGGGCGCGTGGACGCGGCCCCACGGCGTCGAGGAACGTCTGGCGGAAATGTATGAACTGTTCCCTGATCTGGCCGAAAAGCGCAATCAAGCCGCAGGTTCGCTGTCGGGCGGGCAACGCCAGATGGTCGCTATGGCCAAGGCGCTGATGGTGGATGCCAAGATATTGCTTCTGGATGAACCCACAGCGGGCCTGTCGCCCAAGTATCGCGGTGAGATTTTCGCGACCATTCAGAAGATTAAGGAAACCGGCGTTCCCATTCTAATTGTTGAACAAAACGCCAAACAAGCGCTTGGTGTGTCTGATCGGGGCTACGTTCTGGTCGACGGGGCAAACCGGCATACGGGGACGGGGGCTGGCCTTGCGGCCGACCCTGAAATCGCGCGCATGTTCTTGGGCGGGGGGCACTGATATGTGGGAGTTCGTGAACTATTATTTCATCCCCGGCCTTGTTTTGGGGTGCATCTATGCCCTCGGCGCGATCGGGATCACGCTAACCTTCGGTATTTTGCGGTTTGCCAATTTCGCGCACGGCGAAATCATGATGTCGGGGTCCTATCTGACATGGACGGTTATGGTCATAGCCGCAGGGGCAGGGCTGACCTTGCATCCGCTGGTGGCGATGGTGCCTGCCGCGTTCATGGTCATCCTTTTGT
>CBFHGD010000183.1:0-1870 GCA_965655275.1 Octadecabacter sp.
CTGCAAACTGGACCGAAGCCGCTGACCCGCGCGACAGTGTGCGTCCCGCGCAGATCGCGGCGCTCACCATCGGCGGCGACGATACCAACAACGCGACATTTGGCACTGATAATCTCACCATTCGCGGTCTTGTCCTGAACAAAGTTCGAGGTGCCGAACCAGAGGACCGTGGCCTTCTGGAAATTGAGCGACCTAGCCGCAGGATCAAAGTCTACCAGAATGAAATCTGGGCGCGGACAATGGACGACGTAATCTCAAACGGGGATTACGTGGACAACTTTGCCTCGATCGACATGCAACGCGGCATCACGATGGCGACCCATTCGGGTGTAAACGAAGGCATCGAGATCGAGGACAACTACATCCACGATGTCACGCGCGGTGCGTATTTGATCCGCGCAAATTCGTATCTGGGTGCGCGGTCGCGCTTCTGCGGAAACATCATTCAAAATTGCTATCAGGGGTTCTTTACAGCCGGGTATACTGACGGCCTCAACATCTTCGATAACTACTGCCACTGCGTCTGGGCAGCGCGCGACAACTATGATGGCATTTTCGGGACCACGAATGACGGGCCACACACGGCAGCAGGCGGCAGCTTTGACGCAGGCGGCGCGCTAACGACGATCAACTTGTCTCTGGTCGGTAACTACTTCGATGCAGCGTTCCACATTCGCCACGAAGTCCACATCGCAAACGGCGTTTCGACAGTTGATCTGCGATCCACGTCCACCGGGGTCAAGTTCAATGATCCGCAGGTGCCGAACAGCTATGCGAATATCGTCGCGGCTTACAATACCATCATTTCGCGCGGGCTGTGTCTCGAAGGCACTGGTGTCGATGGCTTCGACGTTCATCACAACGCGCTAATCCCGTCGCCCGGTCAAAGCGGTTCTGGGTCTGCCATTTTCTATTTTGCGGGCGTCAATAATCTGCGCTTCTGGGAGAACCTTGGCTCTGAGATCAATCCCGGTGGTGTGTCGGACGGAGAGGGTGATTTTCCGCGCACGAGGGACACGGCGACAGGTTACGGCAACATCATGCACAAGAACGCGGGCCTTGCGCTGATGTTCGCAGGCGATGCAGTTAAGGGGTTCGGCGGAACTCCGTCCGGCCCCGGTGACTTTGGTCTCACGGCAGACGAGGCTCTTGCCGCGTTCACACCTATTCAGGGTTCGGCCTTTGAGATCATGGGCCACGCCAGCACGCTCTACCAAGGCAACGGTGTGGATACTGCGGTGTTCAGCGCGCCCGTTGCCACGACAGGCACTGAATACCAGTATGACATGCTGGCCTTCACGGGCGACACAGACGAGTATATCAATCTGTTTGGCCCGCAGTTTTCGGCCAGCAAGACGATCTCCGGCGGTATTCAGGGGAGGTTGCGCCCAGAAGCAGACGACATGGGAACCGTTGATCTGTTTTACGGAAAGTCGAACAGGTTCTCAGTTCGGCGACTGCCGTCCGGGACGTTGCAAATCAACCTGAAAAATTCGTCAGAGCAGATCATCGCTCAGCACAATACAGACTTTCAGGTTAGTTCGCGTGACGGGCGCTTCGCGTTTGCTTTCTCTTTCGATGCTGAAACACTGCGTCTCGTCACAGCGTTGAACGGCCAAAACACGGTATTCCCAAACCCACGCGAGACACCGTTGGATGAAGCCGCTGCCGTCTACACGGACACTAGCGGGTATCTCCTTGCCGGGTTCGGGGCGGGAAATCCAGTGCCAATGGATTTTGCAATCGCTTGGTTCTGCGACGACTTTATTGACCTTGATACATCAGCGGGCATGGATCAGGTGTTCGCGCCTTCTGGTCTGTTCAAAGACCTGCGGGGCAACGGCACAGCAATCACGGGGTCTGCTGAAAG
>CBFHGD010000184.1:0-1841 GCA_965655275.1 Octadecabacter sp.
AGATGTTCTTGCGCGCCTGACGCTTGGAATTGCCCTGCCACCAGAACCGCAGCTTTTCATAGGCGCGCAAAAGGCCTTGTCCGGGAAAACCGTCATAAATGGCCTCCGCATCATCGCTGACCAGATCCATGAAGGCCATCAAATCCGGCGTCGACCACCATCCGTCAAGGTAGGCTTCAGAGAATCCCAAGTCGCCTTCGCGGATCAAACGGGCGAACAAATCGTCGTTGTGGACTTCGAGAACGGCCACATAGCCGGGCTCTTCCGCCTCGGCGCGAAAGATGCGGCCATCTGCCAGCACAAAATCCACGCGCCCGCGTGGAAGGTGCTGCATCATATCAAAAACCTGGCTGAAATAGCGGGGCAGATTGGCTTGCCCTTGCGTGCTCGTAAGGATCATCGACACTCCCTGTCGTATTGGTCTTGGCATTACGTTTCTTAGTATACGCGCCACGGTGCTGTTTGGTTTTGCGGTTTGTTAACGATTGGCACAAAAACTGTCACACGCGGATCGCCCTAGGGCGGGGCCTCACCCTTTTCACGCCCTTTGTAGGCTTCAAGCGCACGGTTACGCCCCTCGGCCAGATCGACAACGGGGCGCGGGTACCGGTCTTGCGCGCTCAGCCCCCAAGCCTTGGGAACGGCCGCAAAATACGACAGCGCGGTGTCAGGCGGGTTGCCCTGCCCTTCAGCAATCCATCTGCGCGCATATCCCCCGTCGCGGTCGAACTTGTCAAGCTGGGTCACCGGATTGAACACCCGAAAATACGGCGCCGCGTCAGGGCCGGACCCGGCGGCCCACTGCCACCCCATCGCATTGCTGGCCGGGTCCCAGTCGGTCAAGCAATCGGCAAACCAGTCCATGCCGATCTTCCAGTGGCTCATCAGATGTTTCGTCAGATAGGACGCCACAATCATCCGCCCGCGGTTGTGCATGGTGCCGCTGACATACATCTCACGCATGGCCGCATCAACGAACGGAACACCGGTGCGCCCCTGTTTCCATGCCAGAACCTCGGGCGTGTCTTGCGTATTCCATGGAAAGGCGTCCCATTCGGGCTTCCAGTTGTCCGTCACGATACGGGGCGTGTGGTGCACCAGATGATAGGCGAACTCGCGCCACACCAATTCCTTACAAAACACTTCCGCCTGCGATTTACCCTCGTGGATCGCCCGCCAGCCCGCATGCCAGCAGGTCGCAGGGCTGATTTCCCCGTAGGTCAGATTTTCAGACAGCCGGGATGTGCCGTCCACCCCCGGCAGGTCGCGATTGGTCTTGTAGTCTTTTACACGGCTGTCGATGAACCCGTCCAAACGCGCCCGTGCTGCCGCCTCGCCCACACACATATGGTGCGCCAACACGTCACGACCACGCCGCATCGCGTCCCCCAAGCCCCAATCGGCTAACGTATCTGACACAGGCCAGATGTCAGGCGCAGGCACCCGCGACGGCGCGGCCAAAGGCGCGGCCACATCGCGCCCCCGCACCGCATTCCACATCGGCGTGTAAACCCGGTAAAATCCGCCGGTCTTTGTCTCCACCGTCCAGGGCTCGAACAACACATGCCCGGCAAATGACCGCGCCTCCACCCCGTCCGCTTTCAACGCGGCCTTCACACCTGCGTCGCGCGTCTTACTCGCCGGATCATACAACCGGTTCCAAAACACCGCAGTCGCACCTGACTCTGCAACCAAATCACGCAAAACATCCAAGGCGCGCCCGCGGCGCAACACCAATTGCGACCCAAGTCCTTCCAGCGCGCCCGCAAAGGCCGCCACGCCCTCGCCCAACCGGAATTTCGGCGCGCCCCCGTGGCTCTCCACCACTTCGTCACAAATAA
>CBFHGD010000185.1:0-1682 GCA_965655275.1 Octadecabacter sp.
TCGGTCGTGGCGATGCCGTCCTTGATCAACCACAACGCCTCGCGCCAAACCGCCTCAAGGAAACGGTCCGCGATATGAGCGTCGATTTCCTTTTTGACCATCAACGGATACATGCCGATGCCGCGCAAGGTATCGCCAACACTGCCGACCATTTCGGCATTCGCATCCGTTGTGACCACTTCGATCAACGGCAACAAATAAACAGGGTTGAACGGATGGCAGACGATGATCTGTCCGGGGCGCGCGGCGCCCTGTTGCAACTCGGACGGTTTGAACCCCGATGTCGACGACCCGATCACCGCGTCTTGCGTACAGACCGCTTGCAGCCCTTGGTAAACCTTGTGTTTCAGCTCAAGGCGTTCTGGCACGCTTTCCTGAATCCACTCAGCCCCGTCAACGGCCTGCTCAATAGTGTCATGAAACGTCAGCGTCCCTTCGGCCGGCATCGCCATATCATACAGCCCCGGCAGCGACGCGCGCGCGTTATCCAACACTTCGCCAATCTTGCGCTGCGCCTGCGGATCAGGGTCAAACACCCGCACATCCCAACCATTGAGCAAAAACCGCGCGGCCCAACCGCCCCCGATTACGCCGCCGCCAATAATGGCTGCTATCTGTGCCAAATCCTGTTCCTTTCAATGCAAACGACCCCGCACATGCGAGGCCTTTTTGCATCCACCGTCAAGGTGAAATCAGCCCTCTATGGCTTCGGCAGCTTCAACAGCTTCCTGAATTTGCGGCACAGGGCTTCCAGGGTGGTCAAACTCGTTGGCGGGAACGGGTTCGCGGCGCACACGCGGATCGCAAGCGACCATCGGGCTGCCCGCATCGCGAATGATCATGCCGCCCCGTGCGCGGCATTCCTCGAAATTCATCGTAGAGCCCAGCACAAGGTATTCACGGAGCGACCCAGCCCCGCCGCCACCGCCGCCGGCACCTGCGGATGACAAACCGGATGGCAAAGCAATCTCATCACAGGCGACCAGCGCCAAAACCAAACCAAATGCAACAGAAACGCGTCTCATGGATTCACCTCTTCGAGTCGTGAAACAGTATAACCAAACCAGTCCATAATGTCCCGCGCCGCCAGAATACGGTCCCGCCCACCTGTGGGATTTTTGTCCATAATCCAGCCGAACGAGCCTGACGGCGTGCCAATCGCCGCCGTGCGTGTGTCAAAATCCATCCACATGACCCAGATTTCCCGATCAATCATCCCGGCGGGTGGATCAACAGGCATCCACCGTCCGGGCCCGGTAGGGTTAAGCAAAACAAGCGTATCACCCTGCGTGCAGCCCGCCTGTTCGCACGCCGGCCCTGCGACAGTCATTTGCAGCGCGCCATCGGGAAGGACGCTCAGGCGCATTATTTCGCCAATCGCGGGCAAACCGGCAAATCTCTGCCGAATAACCCAATCTCCTGCCATCCGCTTGGACGTGACGTTGGTTTGGGACGCGATTTGCGCGCCCGGGTCGCGAAACACTTCACGCGCGGTCAGGACCGGCGGCTCGACGGCACAGGCCGCCAGCACGCCGAACGCTGCTATGGCCAATATCGCTCTCATCCCTGCTCCTCGCCGCCTCAAATATCTGGGCCGCTATTTGGGTCTGGCGCACAAAACGCGCGCTGATCCGGCCCCATCACAATTTGTCCACCCAACCCGATGCAGGTGGTTTCTTCCA
>CBFHGD010000186.1:0-1613 GCA_965655275.1 Octadecabacter sp.
GGTAGAGAACAGCGGCCCGGAGCGGCTACCGTTGCGCTCGATGTATGCCTCAAACAACAACATTACTTGTCCTCCTTCATGGCGCGGATGGCGTAGGAGGCACCACGGCATCCATCAATGTAGCCTTCGTTCCAGTCCATATTGTCACGTCGCGGGCGATCATCGGAATGGCAAAAGGCGACAGTCTCAGACTTCGCATACGCCGCGTCCCGCTCTGCCGTCATGGCTTCGAGTTCGGCGCGTAGGCGCGTGATTTCGTCAAGAAGCGCGGTTAAGTCGTCTGCGCGCAATTCAACCTCCATAAGGTATTTGCGCACCCGCATTATAGCGTCGTCCATCTCCATCATCCTTTCACAAATCGCAGCGCCGCGAGGGGCGGCGTTAAATCCGTCTCTTTGCTGGTCGCCGCGCCTTTGCACGTTTCATGTGCTCGTCATTGAGCGAAGAAAGCAGTTTTGTTCCGACCGACGTTGACCACGCGCTTCCTTCAGCCACCAAAAACCCAGACACGCCAAAAGTGATCGCCCATCCGCGCCCATTGCTTGGCCTACGATAGCGATATGGCGTCACTACGCCGCTCCATTTTGCCATCACCGTCTCCTTTTCATCATCACCAGCGCGCCAATCGCGCCGGTCAGCAGCCACAGCCCGCCCGGCAAAGGCACAGGCGGCGGGGGCACGCTCGGCACGCCTTGCGGTTCCCGTGCGTGGATCACGGGCCGGTCCAGCGCCTCGGGCACGATCCAGCCATGCGGGGCAAGCCTAGGCGGGTGCAGCGTGCCGCTGGGGGCGCGGTCGAGCGGCGGCTGATCCCACACAGCGGTCGCGTCCGGGCCGCAGATAAGCGCGCGCCATTCCTCTGCGGTGTGGCCGGGGTCGTATGTGCTGACGCCTGCATGGGCAGCGGCAGCGCAGGTCAGCAGAGCGGCGAGGGTAAGGTGCAGGCGGGTCATGGCGTCACCTCGTCCAGCACAGCCCGCACAAGCGCCCTTACGTTTACGCCGTTCGGCGCATAGTCCGTGCTGCGAATATCGACGGGCTGCGGCCACATCAGCCAATCAAGGCTGCATCCGGTCATCTTGCAGATCGTCATCAAATGCGCGGAGTTCGGGTAGGCTGTGCCGCCAGTCCATTTGGCGACGGCTTGCGGCGACACTTCGCACCGTTCTGCAAGGTGCGCCGCCCTGATGTTCGCGGACGCCAATGCAACCCGAAGGCGTTGCGCGAATGCGTTTCGTGTGTCGCTCATTTCCTCGCCTCTTCTTGCTGAGCGAGGGCGGCGCGGGCAATGCGTTCACATTCTGGCGACAGGAATATGCGACCGCTCGTCGTGTATGCAGCTTCAGACACAAGCAGCCGCAGCCATGTGTCGTGCCCGTTGCCGCAGACTTCACCCCACGCGACCACGCGCGCCCGGTTGTCGAGAACGCCGGACCCGCCGCGCTCATAGAGCCATTTGCAGGCGGCGGCTTGTGCGTCGGTGATCTTGCCCATCACGCCACCCCGATCCGTTTCGCACCCGGTTTCGCACGTTCCCGGCTTGTTCTTGGTCATGGCTTGCTCCTAAGTTTTGCTGCGCAAGAAAGCAGCGTCCGCGTTACGGGCGCGGCAGA